>JAGXHU010000034.1 GCA_024636015.1 Halothiobacillus sp. | reverse complement strand
GGCAATCTTGCGCTGACTGAGACCCTGAGCATGACCGATTTGAATGGTGGCGCGTTCTTCAACGCTGAGTTCGGAATAAAACATAGGGGCAACACCGTACCGAAAAAATCAGGTGTTGCACTCAGTTTCTGCCGCCGTCCAGTTATAACTCTGATCTTGCCAAATTAGTTGTTAAGGGTACGGCAATACAGGTCAAGCGACATACTGAACTTAGTGAGGCTGCGCAAGCTGTTAGAGGTCGGGTACAGGCCTTTACCAATCAACGCCGTACTTTTATCGCGATGCAGGATGAGGTGGCAAGCACCCGTTCAACAAAATCTCCAGAGCTTCTTCGCCAGGCAAGGGAGCGGCACAACCTGAGTGGGCTTGACGATAATCAATGGGATGAGTTCCTTCTTATTTATAAAGGAGGAGTAGACGATAGTCTGGCTGGGTATGTGGCATGGGCCGACAAGCATATTGCCGAACTTAATGGCAAGCCTCTGCAACCTGGTGATCCGAACACTACTTTCATCGCCGATGACGTCGATATTGGAACCCTGAGCCTATCAACGATAGCCGCCGAGATGACAAGATTGGAAGCGTTGTTCAGTGCTGACAAGGTTGTTCGAGACCAGTATGCCGCACTGACCAAACGCATTGGGCAAGAGAATGCTAATCTTAAAGCATCGGAAGCGAAACTTACTGACGCACAGAGCGCCGCAGATCGTAAGAAGGGTTTGCAAAGCGAGCGCGACGAAGCCTACAGACGGATATTTGATGCGATTATCAACGAGCAGGCTGCGCTAGCGGAACTCTATGCCCCTCTAATGGTGCGGCTCGCAGCCTCCTCGGGAACGCTACGCAAGCTTGGTTTCTATGTTCGGCGCATCGTTGATACCAGTCAATGGAGTGCTTTCGCTGAGGAAAATCTTCTTGATCTACGTAAAGCAGGTCCCTTCAACGGTCGTGGCTCTTTAACTTATCTTGCGGAACAGTGGCTTAAACCGGCATGGGAGAATGGTACTGCAGTAGAGATACAGGAGGCGATGATCAATTTTATCTCTACCTACCTTGGAGATATACTAGCCCACGCACCCTATGCCCCGAAGCAGCAAGCAGAATATAAAGCGTGGTTGAAACAATTCGCCCATTGGCTTTTTGGAACTGATCACATCTCAGTTAGATACGAGATTGTGTATGACAGAACTGATATCCGTAAGCTTTCGCCAGGAACGCGCGGAATTGTGCTACTGCTTCTATACCTTGCCTTGGATGAAGCTGATGATCGTCCACTGATTATCGACCAACCAGAAGAGAACCTAGACCCGAAGTCTGTAAACGACGAACTCGTACCTCTATTCATCGCAGCAAAAGCCAAACGCCAAGTCATTATGGTTACGCATAACGCTAATCTAGTAATCAATACCAATGCTGATCAGGTAATTATTGCTGAAGTTGGGCCACATCTAGAAGGAGAACTGCCGCCTATTACTTACAGAGCAGGTGGATTAGAAAATGCATCTATTCGGAAAGTTGTATGTGACATTCTGGAGGGCGGCGAGTCAGCATTTCAAGAACGTGCGAGACGTCTTCGGGTTCGCCTTGAGCGATAATTTAGCAATTTGCCCTTAACCTGCTCGGCTTGAGGAAGGAGGCATTATTCCTCAACGTATTAGTGTCAACTACATTAGCGCCACCACGCTATGCCAGTGCGTAGGTTGGAGTGATGCAGGAACTCAAACGCAAAAAGCGGCAGATATTGATATCGTTGGGGTTCTTGCGTCACCCCAACCTACAAATACCCCGCTATTTCTGCCGCGTATCAAACGCAGCGCGCACCGCTTCGCCAATAAAGATCAACAGCATCAACGTCCCCACCAGTACGCCGAAGGTGGTGAGCGACAGCCACCAGGCATCGACATTGTTTTTGCCCTGGGAGAGCAATTCGCCCAGCGACGGTGTGCTTGGCGGAACGCCCAGGCCAAGGAAATCGAGGCTGGTGAGTGCGAGGATGGCGCCGGATACGCGGAAGGGCAGAAAGGTGATCACCGGGGTCAGCGCATTAGGCATGAGGTGGCGGAACATGATGCGCGGGCCGGAAACACCCAGCGCACGGGCGGCGCGCACGTATTCGAGGTTGCGGCCCTTGAGGAATTCCGCCCGCACGTAATCCGACAGGCCGATCCAACCGAATAGAGACAGCAGGATCAGCAGCAGGCCGATGGACGGGGCGAAGATCGAGGAGAAGATGATCAGCAGGTACAGTTCCGGCAGCGAGCCCCAGACCTCGATAAAACGCTGCATGGTGAGATCGACCTTGCCGCCCAGATAGCCTTGCACGGCGCCCGCCAGCATCCCAACCACCATGCCAATGGCCGTGAGTGCGAAGGCGAACAGCACGGAAATCCGGAAGCCGTAGATAAGCCGCGCGGCTACGTCGCGCCCGCGGTCGTCCGTGCCCAGCCAGTGCCGGGCATTGGGCGCGGCCGGATTCGGGGCGGGATTGTAGTAGTCGATGGTGTCGTAGGAAAACGGGATCGGCGTCCGCAATAGCCAGCCATGTTCACGAATCTTGCCGATCACGTAGGGATCGGTGTAGTCGGCATTGGTCTGAAAATCGCCGCCGAAGGTGGTTTCCGGATAGGCGTGCCAGAGCGGGAAATACATCTGGCCGCGATATTCGATGAGCAGCGGGCGGTTGTTGGCGATCAGCTCGGCACCCATGCTGAGTACGAACAGGATGGAGAAAATCCAGAGGCTGTAGTACCCGCGCCCGTGCCGCCGGAATCGCGCCCAGGCACGGCGGCCAGGCGTTTGTACCGATCGTTCGGGTACCGGTTCGGGGTGGAGGGCGTTCGTGGGCTCGGCAACGATCACGAATTCACGGCCTGGAAGCTGATGCGCGGATCGACCCAGACATAGGCCAGATCGGAGAGCAGTTTGCCGATCAGCCCGATCAGGGTGAACACGTACAGGGTGCCCAGCACCACGGGATAGTCACGCTGGATCACCGCGTTGTACGACAGCAGGCCCAAGCCGTCGAGCGAGAAGATGGTCTCGATCAGCAGGCTGCCGGTGAAGAACGCACCCAGAAAGGCCGAGGGGAAGCCGGTGACGATCGGGATCAGGGCATTGCGGAACACGTGCCGGTAGAGAATGCGGCGTTCAGACAAGCCCTTGGCGCGCGCCGTTAGCACGTACTGCTTGCGGATTTCCTCCAGAAAGCTGTTCTTGGTGAGCATGGTCATCACAGCGAAATTGCCGACCACCATCGCCGTGATCGGCAATACCAGATGCCAGAGATAATCCGTGAGTTTCCCGAACCAGGAAAGCTGCGCGAAATTGTCGGAGGTGAGGCCGCGCAGCGGAAACCAGTGCAGAAAACTGCCGCCGCCGAACAGCACGATCAACACCAGCCCCAGCACGAAACCGGGAATGGCATAGCCGATCAGAATGACCGTGCTGGTCACCGAATCGAAGGGGCTGCCATCGCGTACCGCCTTGGCGATGCCCAGCGGGATCGAGACGAGATAGGTGAGAAAAAACGTCCACAGGCCGATGCTGATGGAGACGGGTAGTTTTTCCAGAATCAGATCGGTGACCGAACGCTGATAGAAATACGACTGGCCGAGATTGAAGGTGAGATAGTGGCCGACAATCTCGCCAAACCGCTGCCAGACGGGCTTGTCGAACCCGTAGAAGGCCTTGAGCTGGGCCAGTTGCGCGCCTTCCAGACCATGATCCCCACGATAGAGCCCGCCGCTCAAGGCCCCGCCCGATTCGCTCGCTGCCCCGCCGGCACCACCGCCCTTGAGCTGGGCGACCAGCTGCTCCACCGGCCCACCGGGCACGAACTGAATCACCGCAAACGAGATCGCCAGAATCCCGAACAGAGTCGGAATCATCAGCAGCAGGCGTTTGAGGATGTACCCCCCCATCAACGCCCGTCCGGGGTCAGTTTTTCACGGGCCAGTTTATCCGGGGTCAACTCGTCCACCATGATTCGGGCGACCGCCTGTGCCAGCGAGTCCGGCGATGATCCAAGTTCGGCGATCACGCCCCGCCGATCCGCTTCGCTGCGGTTCTGGTTGAATTTGAACATTGCCTGAACATCCGTGATGTGAATCTCGAAACCCACGATCATCGTGCGCAACTGAATCAGCCGTTCTTCGGGCATGTCCAGCGTCCAGGGTTCTGCCCGTGCGGCTTCATGCACCGCGATCTGCTGCGCGAGCAGTGTGGCCAGTTCGTGGTCGTCTTCGATGATCCGGGCCGTGCCCCGCAGGTGCACCGCCGCATAGTTCCAGGTCGGCACGCCGGGGGACTCGTACCAGGCCGGCGAGATATAGGCATGCGGCCCCTCAAACACGACCAGCACGGGGCCGCCCTCAGCCAAGTGCTGCCACTGCGGATTGGCCCGCGCCATGTGGCCGCGCAATCGGCCCGCCGTACCTTCCATACGCTCGAACAGGAACGGCAGATGACTGACGCAGGGCATGCCCGCCTCGACGGTCACCAACTGCCCGAACGGGTTCTCCGTGATCAGTTCGGCGATGCGATCCGGGTTGGTTTCCTTGAAGTGTTCGGGGACATACATAAATGCAATCTAGCCCTGTATCAATATGCAGCGGGGGTAAGCGGCGTCAGGGTCTGGCTGGCATTCGCATTACCGACCGGCGACATTTGGGGGCGCGGATCTTTATCGCCACAGTGCGCGATACACACCACGGATTTTTGCACCTGCCCGCCACAGCCGATGTAACACTGATCGAAGTCACTCTGGCAAGGGCACGATACGCTGTCACAGCGATCATGAATCAGACGTGCTCGCTCGGCTTTCAAGCTCGGCGCGGGTGGCGGAATCGGCGCATCGTCATTCGAACCGAACCAACCGGGGCCGTACCCGCCCGGCCCCATCACCCAGCCATAGCGGGGGGAATAAAACGGATAACCGCCGCCCCATCCACTGCGGAACATCTGATTCAACTCATATACTTGCCGATCCGCCTCATATTGCCTGCGGGCGGCTTCATACCGCTGCAAGTCGCTCTGAAAGGCTTGTTGCGCGATCGGTTCGATCGAGCGGATGCAAGATTCCCGCGCCGATGCACAGTGATTCTGACACTGCTGCAGCTTGGTATGGCAGCTGCTCACGCAGGCCAACCCGCTGGCTGCCAGCGGGGGATGATAGGTCGTCTGCGTCGCATATTGTGGCACGCTGGCACAACCACCCAGCGTGACCAGAGCCAGCAGCATCACTCCTGCCGTTGCGAGGCGCTCAAATCTGTTTTTGCGGTTGTTCATGCGTTTGCCACCATGTCTGAAGCACCCAAGTCAAAGCATCGAAATACAAGGGCAAGGGTTGATGAAACCCGAACCGATTCCACCAAGCCATCCGATGCGCCCCAATGTACCAGTTTGGCACAAGATATTCGCCCCAGAGCAGCGCCCGATCCAAGGCATGACAGGCGGTGATCAGTTCCGCCCGATTCGCGGCATAGATCACCCGATCGATCAAGGCATCGACCACGGGGCTATCGATCCCCATGTAATTACTCGACCCTTCGGTATGCGCCGCCGCACTGCTGAACCGATCGCGCAGCTCATTGCCCGGCGACATGGATTCGCCATAGGCCACCACGGTCATGTCGAAATCGAAATGATCCATGCGCCGCTGGTACAAGGCGACATCGATGGTGCGGTAGCTCACCTGAATGCCGAGCCGTTTGAGGTTGTAGACATAGGGCGCCACGATGCGTTCAAAGCCCCGCATGGACAGCATGATCTCGAACTGGAACAACTGACCGTCTGCGTTCCGCAACTCGCCGTTCTGCACCGTCCAACCGGCCGCGTGCAACAGATCGCGCGCCGCCAAGAGGTTGTGCCGCTGCTGCTCGGGATTGTTCGCCACGGGCACTTGATAGGGTTTGGTGAACAGCGCCGCCGGCAGATGATCACGGAACGGCGCAAGCAGGGCCAGCTCCGCACCGGTCGGAATGCCGCTGCACGCCAGTTCGCTATTGCTGAAATAACTGTCGCAGCGGGTGTATTGCCCATAGAACAGATGCGTATTCGACCAGCCGAAATCGAGCGCCAGATCCAGCGCCCGCCGCACCCGCCGATCCTGGAAGAGCGGTCGCCGTAGGTTCATACCGAACCCCTGCATCCCCGCATTGTTGTGGTGCGGAATCTCCCGATGAATGATCTGCCCGTCGTCGAAAGCCGCCCCGTTATAGTCGCGGGCCCAGCGCTTGGAATTGGTCTCAGAGAACACGTCAAACTCGCCCGCCTTAAAGGCCTCCAGCGAGACGGTTTCGTCCTTGTAGTACTTGTACACCACGCGGTCAAAATTGAACTGGCCGCGACGCACGTTCAGATCGCGTGCCCAGTAATCCGAATTGCGCCGGTAGTACATCGTATTGCCGAAATCAGTCTTCTCGACCCGATAGGGGCCGCTGGTCAGAAAAGCTTCGCGCGCGAGTGTGGCGAAATCCCGCGCCCCGACCCAGTGCTCCGAGAACACCGGCAATTCACCGATGATCAGATGCAGCTCGGGATTCACCCGCCGGAACACGAACCGGACATGCCGTGCATCGGGCAATTCCGCTTTTTCGATGTCGGCCCAGTAGGTGCGGTAGCGGGGATGCCCCTTGGGCCCCACCAGGGTATTGAAGCTGAACCAAACATCCCGTGCCGTGACCGGGCTACCGTCGTTAAACCGGGCGGCGGCATTGATCCGGAAGGTGATCGAACGCCCATCACTCGCCAGATCCGCCCGGTCCGCCAACAGACCATAGGATGAGAACGGCTCGTCCCAGGCCCGCACGGTGAGGGTTTCGAAACACAGCTCGTTCAGGCCACTCGCAGACAGCCCTTTCAGCACGAACGGGTTGAGCGAATCGAAACTACCGAACACCGACAGCGCCAGCTGCCCACCCTTCGGCGCATCGGGGTTCACATAATTGAACGCCGTGAAATCGGCCGGATATTTGGGCGAATACCCCAGCGCTTCGGCAAAACCGGCAGCTTCAGCAGGATGCATGAACCCGAGGCCCGTCGCCAAACCGGCGCCGAGGCCCGTGCCTGAGGCAAGGATTTGCCGTAAAAATCGTCGTCTGGGGTGCTCGTTTTGCATTTCATCCCTACAATATGCAGATCAACGGGTAGCCGCCGACAACCGCGCTACCCGTCTGCGCGCATTCAAACATGAACCAGGAGAGCATAGTATGGGATTTCTCAGCGGCAAACGCGCCCTTATCGTCGGTATCGCCAACAACCGGTCCATCGCCTCGGGCATTGCCGATGCCATGCACCGCGAAGGCGCTGAACTGGCCTTCACCTACCTGAACACCCGGTTCAAGGAGAAGGTTGAAAAAGCCACCACCGAATTGGGCTCGAACATCTACCTGCCGCTGGACGTCACCGACGACGCGCAAATTGATGCCCTGTTCCCGGCCCTGGCCGAACACTGGCCCGAAGGCTTCGACATTCTGGTGCATGCGGTCGCGTTCGCGCCACGTGAGGCCCTGGAAGGCGATTACCTCGCCGGCATGTCCCGCGAGGCCTTCCGCATCGCCCACGACGTTTCCGCCTATTCGCTGGCCGCGCTGGCCAAGGCCGGACAGAGCACCCTGCGGGATAACGGCGCCATCGTGACGCTGTCCTACCTGGGCGCCGAACGCGCCATGCCGAACTATAACGTCATGGGCGTAGCCAAGGCGGCCCTGGAAGCCAACGTACGCTATCTGGCGGCCTCTTCACTGGGCGGCCGGGGCATTCGGGTCAACTCCATCTCTGCCGGCCCCATCAAGACACTGGCTGCCTCCGGCATCGCCGACTTCAAGAGCTTCCTGGATTACGTGGCCACCAACTCACCCCTGAAGCGCAACGTCTCCCTTGAGCAAGTGGGCAACACCGCCGCGTTCCTGTGCTCGGATCTGGCTTCCGGTATCACCGGCGAAAACATCTATGTCGATTCCGGCTACTTCATCACCGGCATGGGCGAATGCCCCAAGTAATCGTTTAAACGATAATCGGTCGATCGGGGCGCCCCTTTTCCCCCGACGTCCATAGAAAACACAGGCCCGGAGCGCGGCATCCCCCCGCTCCGGGCCTTTTCACGTCCGAACGCATTGTCTCAGGGGGCAACTCCGCCGGTGAGCAGACCCCGGTCACCGCGCCGGTGCGCCACAATCACGGCGCCGACCGAATCGGAATAGACATTCACCGAGGTGCGCAGCATGTCCAGCACCCGATCCACGACCAGTAGCAGCCCCATCGCTTCCAGCGGTAGGCCCAGTACGCCCAGAATCAGGGCAATGGCCACCAGACTGGCAGAAGGCACGGCAGCTACCCCGATCGAGGTCATCAGGGCCAGCACCACAATCATCAACTGTGTCCAGATCGACAGATCCACCCCATAGGCCTGAGCGATGAACAACACGGCTGCGCATTCGTACAACGCGGTGCCGTTCATGTTGATGGTCGCGCCAAGCGGCAGGACGAACGAAGCGATTTCCTTCGATACACCCGCCCGGTTTTCCACGACATCCATGGTCACGGGCAGCGTGCCGGCCGACGAACTGGTTGAAAACGCCATCAGCATGGCGGGCCAGACGGCCAGAATGAAGTGATACGGGTTCAATCGTGTGGTGAACCAGAGAATCAGCGGCAGGGTAATAAACGCGTGGATCATGAGTCCCAGCGTCACCGTCAGGAAGAATCCGAGCATCGGCAACAGCAGGGCCAGGCCGCTTTTGGCCACCACGGCCGCTACCAGAGCAAATACCCCGATGGGGGCCAGCTTCATCAACCAGTGCGTGATCTGGATCATGACTTCCTGCACGCCGTTCCAGAAGTCATGCACGACCTGACGCCCCGGCTCGGGAATTCGGGTCAGGGCGAAGCCGAACAGGAGGGAAAACACGATCAGCCCTAGCATCTGGGTATGCGCAGCTGCATCGACGATATTGGCGGGCACCATATCGCGGACGACCTGAATGAAATCGCTGAATTGATGGCTGGCAAATTTCGCCGAGATATCACCGCCGAGACTGGGAAGGTGCACGACCTCGGACAAGGGGTGTTGCCCAGACACCCCCGGCTGAATCACATTGACGACAACCAGAGCCGTCACAATGGCCAGTGCGGTGGACACGAGGAAGTAGGTCACGGTTCGTCCGGCAATGGCCACGACGCCCTTGCCCTTGCCCAGGTTGGCGGCCCCGCTGATGATCGAGGACATGATCAAGGGCACGATCAGCATCTTCAGCGCATCGAGAAACATACCGCCCACAAATTCGTAGATGCTCAGCAGGGAAAAACCGTCGATCTCGGTCCCGAAGAGGCTGCCGAATACAAATGCCGCCCCGATGGCGATCATGATTTGCCAATGCAGTGCCATTGTCCCTACTCCTTGTATTCATCGGGTCGAGCGGCCTGCGGCCTCGCACAATCCCACCGGCACTCTCGGTGCGTATACAACGAGAATACCTGTCTACGGAACATGCAGAACGATGCTATCCCGGGCAATCCTAGGCTTACCCAGAGGTAGATTTACTGGGTGGCGGACTTCTCAATCGACGAGTTGATCGTGATCTTGGTTTCCTGCCGCAATGTTGCCAGGAGTGCCGCCAGGGCAGACTGGCCCTCGGCCTGCTCGATCTGTGCTGCGAGTTGCTGCTTGTCCTCTGCACTGATCGTACTGGGATCACCGGACTTGATCTGCGTCACAACCACGACGGCCTCGTCTCCATCCTTCAAATGAATGGAGGTACTGGCTGGATGGCTGTCTGCAGTCGGAGGTGTCGCAAAGGCGGCCTGAATAATTTCCGGCGGCAAGCCGTCCGGATGATCCTGACGCTTCAACCAGACCGGTGCATGCCACACTCCACCTGCTGCCGTGGCCGCTTGTTGGGGATCCGTACCCTGGCTCAGGGCCTGACGAATCTGTTTGGCTTCGGCAGCCAGGCGTTGGTCAACAGCTTCCGCTTTCAGACGCTGGGTAATTTGCTGTCGAACTTCGTCCAGCGCCAGATGCGACGCGGGTTCATGCGTATTCAAACGGATGACCACGGCATGATCCGTCCCCAATTCGACCAGATTGCTGTTCAGCTTGTCTGTGAGTACGTCCTTGGAAAAGGCGGCATGGCGAACTTTTTCGTTTTCCCCAATACCCTTACCCGATTCACGAGAAACCCAGTCCGAGGTTTGCACCTTGAGCCCCAGCGCTTCCGCGGCCGGGATCAGGCTGTCCGGATGCTCATAGGTGATGTCGGACAGTTTTTCGCTTTCGTCGTAATAGACCTTCTCGACATGCCGTGCCTGAACCTCTGCAACGAGCCCCGGCCGTACAGCGTCCAGCGGCTTGATATCCGGCTTGGATTCCTTGGTCACTTCGATCAGGTGCCAGCCATACTGTGTCCGCACCGGCTCACTGAGTTCGCCCACCTTGAGCGCATCCATGGCCGTTTCAAACGGTTGAAACATTTGACCAGGCGCGACTTCACCGAGATTGCCACCCTGCGCCTTGGAGCCGGGATCATCAGAAACGGCCTTGGCCTCGGCTTCGAACGTCTTTTTACCGGAAAGAATCGCCGTGCGGATTGCTAGCAGTTTTTCCTTGGCCGCCTCAACCGTCGCGGCATCGGCATCCTTGGGCACCGATATCAGGATGTGGCGCACCGTGCGCGTTACGGCAGCTTCCTGCTTGGTCTTGTAGTGTTCGTAGGCTTGTTTAAGCTCCGCATCGGTAACCTTCACCAGGGGAGCCAGGGTCTGCGGAGAAAGTTCGATGTAGTGCAACTTGACCCGTTCAGGCTGGACAAATTCAGATTGATGCGCCGTGTAGTAGGCCTTGATCTGATCTTCGGTCGGTGCGGACACCGCATTCACCACCCGACTGCGCGCCAGGGTGATGTAGCCGGCTTCACGGGTCTGATCCCGCAAACGAACCAGCATGTCCATATCAGGCTGGACCGTAATCGCGCTTTCGCGCAGTGCAGTTTCCAGGGTGCGCATGACGATGTCCTGCTTCAGACGCGCTTCGAATGCCGGAACGGTCGTCCCTTGTGCGGCGATGAATTCCTCGTATTTTTTGACATCGAAGGCACCATTGGTCTTGAAGGCGGGCTCTGATCGAATCAGATCGGCCACCATGCTGTCCGGCGCTCTGAAACCTGCCCGGTGCGCGAACAGACTCAATACCCGCTCATCGATCATCTGATTGAGGACTTGCTCTTTCACATTCAGGCTTTGCAGAAGCTCGGCCGACACCTTGCCACCCAGTTTCTGGATCAGGGCCTGGCGTTGTGCACTGACTGCCTGCTCGAATGCCTGCTCCGTAATGGGAAGGCCATCCACCTCGGCAACCGGTTTGTTTTTCCCACCGCTGAAGTACTCACCGACGCCCCACAGCATGAAAGGCACACTGATCAGGCCAATGATGAGATACGCAATCCAACCCTGAATGCGTTCCCGCAAATCCATCAACATATAAAACACACCTTGAAATAGTGGCGACCCGAATCGCCGGAATGCCGCACACATGCCGCAAGAAAACAAACAATCGGGTACGGGAACCCCTGCGCACTCATAATGTCAGCACAACCGGCCTAGGCCGAGCACACACTCAACCTGGAAGACCTGGACGGAACAAAGAACGCTCATCGGATTATCCGCCAAAACGCCCTGCCCACATAACAAAACAGGGACGCTGACGTCCCTGTCTATGTACTCGATCTCTCACGGATATCCGACGGTTAGCGACCATCGGATCGCGCGCAAGGAAACATGCCCCTTGCCGCATGACCGCCGTCTCGATACAGATTAATTGACGGCGTCTTTCAGGCCTTTACCCGCCTTGAATGAAGGCAGACGAGAAGCGGCGATTTCAATCGTCGCACCGGTACGTGGGTTACGGCCAGTGCGTGCTTCACGCTCGCGTACCAAAAATGTACCGAAGCCCACCAGGGTCACTTGATCCCCCTGCTTGAGCGCTTCGCCAACTGCCTCGATGAATGCATCCAGCGCGGCAGCCGTATCATTTTTCTTCATTCCGCTCTTGGCAGCCATTGCGTCAATCAATTCTGATTTATTCATATTTTTGCAATCCTTTTCACTTGGGTTTAGGACAGGGGGTTAGCATGGTATCGGAGCTACGTTGATCTATCGGGCAAACCCGTCAAAATCGACCGATGCCAGTGGCAGAACGTGGATTCCGCTGCCAGTTATACAAGCCGTACGCGCGTGCTGTCAACAACACCGACACATTCCGACCCGATGAAGGGTCGGTTTCGGCACCAAAAACCATGCGAATGGCATGAGTCCGGGCGCACAGGCACATGTGCGCTCCATCGAAAATACCCCGGGCAAACTCGACGCATCGAAACCCGAAGCGCGCGACAAGCAACGCACGACGCGCTGTGTTCGAGGGATCAATGGGCTGTGGCATTACTGGGGTCATCCGTCCGTTTGGCCTCCTCACGAACCGGTGTTTCCAGCGGAGTCACCGACTTTGGGGTGGGCGGGGTGACCAGTGCCAGATCCAGCACTTCATCAATCCAGCGAACCGGCCGAATATCCAGATTATTCTTGACCTTGTCGGGAATTTCCGTCAAATCCTTGCGGTTTCCCTCCGGAATCAGCACCAACTTAATGCCGCCCCGTTGCGCCGCCAAAAGCTTTTCCTTCAGTCCGCCGATTGGAAGCACCTCGCCACGCAGGGTAATTTCACCCGTCATGGCCACGGTGGCCTTGACCGGAATCCCCGTCAAAGCGGAGACGATCGCCGTGCACATCGCGCCACCGGCAGACGGTCCATCCTTCGGCGTCGCCCCTTCGGGAACGTGCACATGAATATCCATTTTCTGACTGAAGTCGGGATCGATACCCAGCGACACGGCCCGTGAACGGACCACGGTCATCGCAGCCTGAATCGATTCCTGCATCACCTCACCGAGCTGGCCTGTGTACTTCAGGTTGCCTTTACCGGGCATGGTGGCCGCCTCGATCGTCAGGAGCTCCCCGCCGACTTCCGTCCATGCCAGGCCCGTTACCTGACCGACCTGATCAGGATGCTCCACTTTGCCAAAATCAAAACGACGGACACCCAGGTACTGATCCAGATTCGCATCATCGACGTGAATCGGCGCCACCTGCTCATTGGTGACCAGCTGTCGAACGACCTTGCGAGATACCTTGGACAGTTCACGCTCCAGATTCCGCACCCCGGCCTCCCGGGTGTAATAGCGAATCACATCGCGAACCGCCGTCGTATCCACGCTCAGCTCTTTATCCTTCAGACCATTTTTCTCCAACTGCTTCGGCAGGAGGTAGCGTTCTGCGATCTCGGTCTTTTCATCCTCGGTATAACCGGCGATACGAATGACCTCCATCCGATCCAACAACGGCCCTGGAATATTCAGGCTATTGGCGGTGCACACGAAGAGCACCTCGGACAGATCGATATCCATATCCATATAGTGATCTGCAAATGCCTTGTTCTGCTCGGGATCAAGCACCTCAAGCATTGCGGCGGCCGGATCTCCCCGGAAATCAGAGGCCATCTTGTCGATTTCATCGAGCAGAATCAGCGGATTTTTGCTGCCGATCTTGGTCAGCGTCTGAATGATACGGCCCGGCATGGCACCCACGTAGGTGCGACGATGACCGCGAATCTCGGCATCATCACGGACACCGCCCAAGGCAATGCGGCCAAATTTGCGATTGGTGGCCTTGGCGATGGACTGACCCAGCGAGGTCTTGCCCACACCCGGCGGCCCAACCAGACACAGAATCGGTCCCTGCATCTTGCGCACGCGCTGCTGTACCGCCAGATACTCGAGGATACGCTCCTTGACCTTCTCCAAACCGAAGTGGTCGGCATCCAGTACTTGTTCGGCAACCGTCAGATCGTGCTTGACCTTGCTGCGTTTCTTCCAGGGGATGGCAATGATCCAGTCCAAATAGTTACGCACCACCGAGGCTTCGGCAGACATCGGCGACATCATCTTGAGCTTGCTTAACTCCGACTTGGCCTTGTCCAACGACTCCTTGGGCATACCCGCCGTCAGGATCTTGCGCTCCAGCTCATCGATGTCGCTGCCGCCCTCCTCCAGTTCGCCAAGTTCTTTCTGGATGGCCTTCATCTGCTCATTCAGGTAGTACTCGCGCTGGCTTTTCTCCATCTGCTGCTTCACGCGTCCCCGAATGCGCTTTTCGACCTGCAGGGTGTCGATTTCGGATTCGATCAGTACCATCAGATGCTCGATGCGCGCATGCAGATCGATGGTTTCAAGAATCTTCTGTTTTTCGTCCAGGCTCAATGCCATATGGGCGGCGATGGTATCCGCCAGACGGGACACATCATCAATGCCTGCCAACGAGGTCAAGACTTCGGGCGGTGTCTTCTTGTTGAGTTTCACATAGCCATCAAACTGATTGAGCAGCGCACGGGCCTCAACTTCCAATTCACGATCGGAGGGCACCGCCTCCTCGATGGAATGCACTTCGGCCATCAGGAAGTTGTCGACTTCATGAACCTGGACGCAACGCACCCGCTCAATGCCTTCAACCAGAACCTTGATGGTCCCATCCGGTAGTTTGTGCAATTGCAGGATTGAGGCCAGGGTGCCCACCGCATGGAGGTCGGAGCGACCCGGATCATCCTTCTCGGCATCCTTCTGTGCGACCAGCAACAACTGCTTGTTATCCTTGATCGCTTCTTCCAGTGCCAGCACGGATTTTTCCCGCCCGACAAACAAGGGTATGACCATGTGTGGATACACCACCACATCGCGCAATGGCAGCACCGGAACGGTTCGAGGAGCCCCGGGAATGATTTCGGAAATTGTGTCGTCTTGTGGCATGTTGCTACCCATTTTTAAGCCCGGCAATCCGGCGATTGATTAAGCTTTTGTTAAAGCATAGCCAATAGTTTGTGGCATGCGTACCTGTTTTCAAGGTATACGCTGAATTTATCGTGGGGGAATCGGTCGAAACGGCGAACTGCCGCGGATATCGAAGGCTCGTCACAAAAACAAAAAACCCCGCCCGATAATTCAGGACAGGGTTTCCTGGTGGCAATGAGCCTGATTACTGATCTGAAGCGGCCTTGGGCAGGACCTTTTCCTGCTCGTAGACCAAATAGGGTTTGCTTTCACCGCGAATCACGGCGGCATCCACGACGACTTTCGAGAGATTCTGCACCGACGGTACTTCGTACATCGTGTCCATCAAAACGCGTTCGACGATGGTACGCAGGCCGCGGGCGCCCGTTTTACGCTTGATGGCCTGACGGGCCACTTCACGCAAGGCATCCTCCCGAAGCTCAAGGTCTACCCCTTCCATTTCAAACAACCGCACATACTGCTTGGCAAGCGCGTTTTTCGGCTCCAGCAGGATCTGCATCAACGCGGATTCATCCAGCTCATTCAAGGTCGCAATAACCGGCAGACGACCGATAAATTCGGGGATCAGACCGTAACGGGTCAAGTCCTCGGATTCAATCTGAGATCGCAGCTCATCGGCGGCCTGCTTGTCATCCTTGGATTTGACCTCGGCAGAGAAGCCGATCCCGCCCTTCTCGATCCGCTGACGAATGATGTTGTCCAACCCATCGAAAGCGCCACCACAGATGAACAAAATGTTGGTCGTGTCGATCTGAACGAATTCCTGCTGGGGATGCTTACGCCCGCCCTGTGGGGGCACTGAAGCCTGTGTGCCTTCGATCATCTTCAGCAGCGCCTGCTGCACGCCCTCGCCGGAAACATCCCGGGTGATTGACGGGTTTTCGGATTTGCGGGTGATCTTGTCGATCTCATCGATGTAGACGATCCCATGCTGCGCCTTTTCGACATCGTAATCGCAACGCTGTAGCAATTTCTGCAGGATGTTCTCGACATCCTCGCCCACATAACCGGCCTCGGTCAGCGTTGTCGCGTCCGCGATGGCAAAAGGCACATCGAGAACCCGCGCCAATGTTTGGGCCAACAGGGTTTTGCCTGAACCGGTCGGACCGATCAGAAGAATATTGGATTTGGACAGCTCAACCTTCTCAGCCTCGGTGTCGGTTTTCTTGGCTCGACCTTCGCCAAACAAATTCAGACGTTTGTAATGGTTGTAAACGGCCACCGCGAGCGCGCGCTTGGCCGGATCCTGACCAATGACGTACTCATCCAGTGCGGCAACCAACTCCTTGGGTGTGGGCAGACGCGCCGGGGATTCAGACTGCGCGGAGGAAACCTCTTCGCGCAGAATGTCATTGCAAAGCTCGACACATTCGTCACAAATATAGACCGAGGGCCCCGCAATGAGTTTCCGGACCTCAGCCTGGGGCTTGCCGCAGAATGAACACGCCATGTCCTGGTCGGATTTCGTACTTCTAGCCATAGTGGATTCCCCTCAAGTTAGTTCAGTGCGCAGCGCCGACGCCAACGCCTGAACTATGAACATCGAATCAGCTGCGTTTATCCAGCACTGAATCGATCAAACCGTAATTACAGGCGTCGGTCGCGTTCATGAAGAAATCACGCTCGACATCCCGACTGATTTTTTCCAGACTTTGCCCGGTGTGTTCGGCCATCATCTGGTTCAACCGCTCGCGTAAATAAAGAATTTCCTTGGCTTGAATTTCGATATCCGTTGCCTGCCCCTGGGCCCCGCCAGATGGCTGGTGAATCATCATTCGGGAGTTAGGGAGCGCATGACGCTTACCCTTGGCGCCAGCGGACAACAAAAATGCCCCCATGCTCGCCGCCTGACCAATACACATCGTACTGACATCCGGCTTGAGAAAACGCATGGTGTCATAGATGGCCAAGCCAGCAGTCACCGAACCACCCGGTGAGTTGATGTACAGATGGATGTCCTTGTCCGGGTTTTCCGACTCGAGAAACAACAACTGAGCCACGATCAGATTAGCCATGTGGTCTTCGATCGGGCCGACGATAAACACCACCCGCTCTTTCAGAAGGCGCGAGTAGATGTCATAGGCCCGCTCACCACGGGACGTTTGCTCGACCACCATGGGCACGAGAGTGGCTTGAGGCGGAGTGGACGACCCCGAACCGGACTGGGAACCAAAGAACATGTATTTCACCTTAACGATCTGACTGGGAGAAATGGGCCGGCAATACAGCGGCCGATTTCCGGATTGCATAAACCTAGAACCAAATAATTACCGGTTCTTGGTCAGTTTGCCAATAAATTTCGCCCAAAGGACCAATCAAGCTCCTTTGGGCGCTACCGATCTGCAGACTCAAACCGACGTTCAGGCAGGGATCAACCCTGTGGATTCATGACTGCCTTGAAGGCCATTGGCTTGGATGTCACCTTCGCCTGGCTCAGGACGTAATCGACAGTTTGCTGCTCAAGAACAACCGTCCGGGCATTACCCATCATTTCGCGGTCACCCTTATAGGTGGCCACAACCTGTTCCGGCTCATCATAGGCCGATGCGATATCGGTGATGAATTCCTCAACCAGGTTGTCGTCGACTTGCAGATCTGCAGAACGGACGATCTCCATAATGATCAGGCCCATTTTCACACGATTGGCGGCCTGCTCGTTGAAGAGGCTGGCGTCAAACTTGCTCGGATCCGCATCCGGCATCTGCTGGCGCACGAAGCCATCACGCATCACAACCGCTTCTTCCTCGACCAGTGCCTTCGGCACGTCAAAGGTCAGGCTGTCTGCAACGGCCGCCAGCACAGCATCCTTGATAAGGCGTTTCTTGGCCTGCTTGAGCTCGCGCTCCATATTTTTGCGCACGTCGGACTGCAGCGCTTCCACGGAAGGAGAGCCAAAACGCGTGGCAAATTCATCATCCAGTACAGGTAAGGTTTTTTCTTCAACCTCGGTGGCGACAACGGTGAATTCAGCTGTCTTGCCCTTGAGATTCTCAACAGGGTACTCATCCGGGAATGCAACCGAGAACACGCGCTCTGGTTCGCCAACCGCGATATCAGCCAGGCCTTTCTCGAAATCAGCCAGCATGCGGCCTTCGCCCAGCACAACCTGCATGCCGGTACCACTACCGCCTTCGAAGACTTCGCCGTCGATGCGGCCCGTGAAATTTACGGTGACGCGATCACCTGTCTTGGCAGCACGCTCAACGGTTTGCCAACCTGCATTCTGTTCGCGCAGGGTTTCCAGCATGTCTGCGACATCGGGATCCGTCACGTCTGCTTCGATCGTTTCGACTTCAAGCGCAGTGAGATCGCCGATCTCGAATTCGGGGTAAACCTCAACAACGGCCACGAAGGACAGACTCTCGCCCGGCTCACCGGCGACCGATTCGATAGTGGGGTTTCCAGCCGGCCGGAGGTTTTGTTCGGTAATGGCGGCCTGATAGCTCCGTCCCATGACCTCACCTACGACCTCGTCGCGCACTTGGCCGAGATAGCGTTTGCGCACGACCGCCAGTGGGGCCTTGCCGGGGCGGAAACCGTCCATGCGAACACGCCGGGACATATCCAGGATTCGACGTTCAACGTCAACATCGATTTCACTCGCAGGCACTTCGATCGCCAAACGACGTACCAGACCTTCTGACGACTGCAATTCAACCTGCATGGACACTCAACCTCAATCTTCGAAATACTAATGAAATAGCGGGCGACCCTTCTTAATCAACGGGATCACCAAGCCGCAATTTTGGTGCGAGAGAAGAGACTCGAACTCTTACGCCATAGGCGCTGGAACCTAAATCCAGTGCGTCTACCAATTCCGCCACTCTCGCGAAAAACAGGCGGGCGAGTATACCTGAGCTTGGCAGCAAGCCCAACACCCGGCCCAAAAACTGCGCCGCCCCACCCTACTTAAAGGGATATGGGACTGCGCCAAAAAATTAAAAGGGCAACCCCGGCATACGTCCCTTCATGGAACGCATCATTTTCTTCATGCCGCCGCCGGAAAACTTTTTCATCATGTCGCTCATGTCCCGATGCTGCTTGAGCAACCGGTTCACATCATGTACCTGCATGCCCGCGCCCAGGGCGATCCGCCGCTTGCGGGATCCCTTGATCAAATCCGGGTGCAGGCGCTCCTTGCGGGTCATGGAATTGATGATGGCGATCATCCGGCGAACATCCTTGTCATCAATGTTCGCCTTGGCATCTGCGGACAACCGCCCCATACCGGGCAGTTTGTCCATCAGGCCATGAATGCCGCCCATATTCAGCATCTGTTCGAACTGATCGCGCATGTCTTCCAGCGAAAAGCCCTTGCCGGCACGAACCTTGTTCGCGAGTGCCTGCGCCTTGTCGGTATCGACATTGCGCTGGGCCTGCTCGACCAGCGACACCACATCACCCATGCCTAGAATACGCGAGGCGATCCGAT
Organism: Halothiobacillus sp.; assembly: GCA_024636015.1. GTDB lineage: Bacteria > Pseudomonadota > Gammaproteobacteria > Halothiobacillales > Halothiobacillaceae > Halothiobacillus. The sequence continues at coordinate 46,802 of JAGXHU010000034.1, read as the reverse complement.
CCGGGTAAAAGGGTTCAAGCGCATCCAGCTTTTCACCCATACCGATGAACTTGATCGGCTTGCCGGTGACGGCGCGCACGGACAGGGCAGCCCCGCCCCGCGCATCGCCATCCGCCTTGGCCAGGATCACGCCGGTCAGCGGCAGCACTTCATTGAAGGCCTTCGCTGTATTGGCGGCATCCTGGCCGGTCATGGCATCAACCACGAACAGCGTTTCAACTGGGTTCAGCGCCGCGTGTAGCTGCCGCACCTCCTCCATCATGTCCGCATCGACATGGAGACGACCGGCGGTATCGACAATCAGAACGTCATAGAAGCCGGTTTTGGCCTGCCTCAAGGCACTCCGCACGATATCCAGGGGATTCTGGTCGGCCTGTGAGGGGAAAAAGTCGACACCGACCTGCCCCGCCACGGTCTCCAGCTGCTTGATGGCTGCCGGCCGATAGACATCCGCACTGACGACCAGTACCTTTTTGTTTTCCTGGGTACGCAACAGCCGGCCAAGCTTGCCGACCGTCGTGGTTTTCCCCGCACCCTGCAGGCCAGCCATCAAAACCACGGCAGGCGGCTGGGCAGACAGATCGAGGGCCGAATTCTCGGCGCCCATCAGGGCGGTCAGTTCATCACTGACAATCTTGATGAAGACCTGGCCGGGCTGGAGGCTCTTGAGCACCTCGGTGCCCACCGCACGCTCCCGAACCTGAGTGATAAAATCACGGACAACCGGAAGCGCCACATCGGCTTCCAGTAAGGCCATGCGCACTTCACGCAAGGCATCCTTGATATTGTCTTCGGTCAGTCGGCCCTGGCCGCGCAGCCCGTCAAACAGGCCACCCAAGCGTTGAGACAGATTCTCAAACATCCGCGCAAACCTCGCCACCCAGCGTACCGCCAGGGATTATCTCTGGCATTGAAATCAGCAAATTAATCGCCGCGGCCATAGCGCTTGCGATCCATTTCGGTCTGATACTTCTTGCGAATCCGGATGGATTTAGGCGTTACTTCAACCAGTTCATCGTCATCGATGAACTCCAGCGCCTGCTCCAGTGTGTACCGGATTGGCGTCACGAGGGTCAGCGCCTCATCCGTACCCGAGGCACGCATATTAGTGAGCTTCTTGCCCTTGAGCACGTTCACCGTCAGGTCGTTATCGCGAGAGTGGATGCCGACCACTTGGCCTTCATACACTTCATCGCCATGACCGATCATCATGCGGCCGCGATCCTGCAGGTTATACAAGGCATAGGACAACGCCTTGCCGGTTTCATTGGCAATCAGCACGCCATTGATGCGCTGACCGACGTTACCCGGCTTGTAATCACCATAGTGATCAAAGACCGAGAACAGTAGGCCAGTGCCTTGGGTGGCGGTCATGAATTCGGTTCGGAAACCAATCAGGCCACGCGACGGAATGATGTATTCCAGCCGAACCCGACCCTTGCCGTCCGGTTCCATGTTGCGCAGCTCGCCTCGGCGAATACCGAGTTTTTCCATGACGCCGCCCTGGTTGGCTTCCTCGATATCGACCACGAGCTGCTCATAGGGCTCCTGCTTGACGCCATCGATCTCGCGGATGATGACCTCGGGACGGCCGACGCCCATTTCGAAGCCTTCACGACGCATATTTTCGATCAATACGGACAGGTGTAGCTCACCACGGCCGGAGACGCGGAAGCGATCGCCTTCTTCGGTATCTTCCACGCGCAGGGCAACGTTATGAATGAGCTCCTTGTGCAGGCGATCACGAATCTGGCGGCTGGTGACATATTTGCCTTCCTTGCCCGCAAACGGTGAGGTGTTTACCTGGAATGACATGCTGACAGTTGGCTCGTCGACGGTCAGCGGGGGCAGCATCTCGACGTTTTCCGGATCGCAGATCGTGTCGGAGATATACAACGGGTCCAGACCGGAGAACGCAATAATGTCTCCCGCCTGCGCTTCGGCGACTTCGACACGATCCAGGCCATAAAAGCCCATGATCTGCAGGATGCGACCCGAACGAATCACGCCCTCACGATCGATGACCTTGACATTGGTGTTCGTCTTGACGCGGCCACGCTTGATGCGCCCGACGCCGATCACGCCCATGTACGGGTTGTAATCGAGGCTCGACACCTGCATCTGGAAGGGGCCGACGGCGTCTACATCTGGCTGAGCAACCTTGTCGACAATGGTCTGGAACAACGGGGTCATATCACCCTCGCGGATCGAATCATCCATGCCTGCATAGCCGTTAAGCGCCGAGGCGTAGACGATCGGGAAATCCAATTGCTCGTCCGATGCGCCCAGGCGATCGAACAGGTCGAACACCTGATCCACCACCCACTGCGCACGGCTGCCAGGGCGGTCGATCTTGTTGATGACCACGATGGGCTTCAAACCATGCTCGAACGCTTTCTGGGTCACAAATCGGGTCTGTGGCATCGGGCCATCAACGGCATCGACCAGCAGCAGTACCGAATCCACCATGGACAGCACGCGCTCCACCTCGCCGCCGAAGTCGGCGTGGCCAGGGGTGTCAACGATATTGATGCGGTATTCGGTGCCCTCGGGACTTTTCCAGCGAATCGCCGTATTTTTCGCGAGGATGGTAATGCCCCGTTCTTTTTCGATGGCGTTAGAGTCCATCACCCGCTCACCGTTATCGGACCGGGCGTCGAAGGTGCCAGATTGTTGTAGCAGCTTGTCAACGAGGGTGGTCTTACCATGGTCAACGTGGGCGATAATGGCGATGTTACGCAGATGGGAAATCACAGGGGCGTCCAAAAGTTAGAGAAACTGGCGCAGAAGTATACCTGAAAATGCCAATTTACGGCAGACTCAACCACAATCCATCGACCGACGTGCTCGCCATTCTCAGCGCCCCAATGACTGAGATCCGCATACACGTTGGGCGCATCCCATTTCGTTCGCCGACAATATCAAGAGACGACTTATCCCTTAATATCTGATTACGCCGCCTATCCCGCCTTAAAACCGATGTCAGACCTTCCTGATATTGACTAGAATAGTCACAGACTTCTAGAACACCCTCATCAACACTTGGATTCGATACGCACATGACACTTCATTTCACCAAAATGCAGGGATTGGGCAATGATTTCATGGTTATTGATGCCACCCGCCAGGCACCAGACCTTGATCCGGCGCGCATCCGTCGTTGGGCTGATCGTCATTTTGGCATCGGTTTTGATCAGCTGTTGATTGTTGAGCCACCGACAACCCCGAATGCGCTCTTCACCTACCGCATATTCAATGCGGATGGCAGCGAGGTCGGGCAATGCGGGAACGGCGCCCGCTGCTTTGCCCGTTATGTCGTCGACAAGGGGCTGACCACCGAACGCGAGATACCTGTCGATACGAAAAGTGGGCTGATCACCCTATATATCACCGAAGACGGCGCCATTACCGTCAACATGGGGACGCCGATCACCACGCCCGCTCAAATCCCCTTCGTTGCCGATGAGGCCGCCACGGCTTATTCACTGGATCTATCTCAGCCAATCGCGGGGCAAACCTCGATCACGATTGACGCCATCTCCATGGGAAACCCCCATGCCATTATTGACGTCGCCGACATCGAACAGGCACCTGTCGCCCAGCTAGGCCCCATCATCGAACGCCATATCCGCTTTCCGGAGCGCGTCAACGTCGGATTCATGCAAGTGATCAACCGACAATCAATCCGTTTGCGTGTTTTCGAACGCGGCGCGGGCGAAACACTTGCCTGCGGCACGGGTGCCTGCGCCGCCGTCGTCAGCGGCATACGGCGTGGCATGCTGGACAGTCCCTGTCAGGTCGAGCTTCCCGGGGGGCAATTGCGCATCAGCTGGAACGGAATGCCCGATGCCCCCGTCTTTATGGCCGGCCCTGCGGTCTTGGTATTTGACGGCGCCATTCCTGAATAGAGGCCGCTCCGATTGTTGCAGATTTGCAACAATCGGAGCGTAAAATATCGCGATTATTTTTCTCCAACCCTATGTCGGCATACCGTAGTACGTTCTTGCCGCGCGAACCGTTAACAAACGAACTATTAACAATCCATGAAAAAACAATATGTTGCAAACATACAGATCAATAAACCAATATTATTAAATAAGCAATTTCTAATAAATAACCTGCTGATTTATTAATATTTTTCAGTCAGCCTTAATTTTCTTGAATTTGCATGTGTTGCATTTCTGTTAGTTTGTATATGCCTCAAGCACGTATCGCCTTAATTTAATGAGCCAGACAAGCTCGATGAAATTAAAACGATCATAAAAAGCAGCCTGCACCGATCAATCAGGTGCCGCGCATAAAAAGCAATTCACAGGAGATTGAATTAATGGTTCTCAAACGCTCACTTTTGGCCGCCTCCGTCGCCGCCACCCTGTTCACGGCTGGCGCCGCTCACGCGACTAACGGCTATTTTGCTGATGGCTATGGGGTAAAAAGCATGGGTATGGGCGGTGGTGGTGTCGCACTGCCTAATGACAGCGCCATGATTATTGCCACAAACCCGGCCGGAATTACCGAGACCGGCAATCAGGTTAACTTTGATGTCTCCTGGTTTAGTCCGAAGCGTGGATATAGCTTCGTCAATGGAAATGGCACCACGGGTAGCGCCAGTAGCGGAAGCAACAACTTCTATATCCCCGAGCTTTCTGGCAGCTATGCGCTTAATGATACAAGCTCAATTGGTATCGCTATTTACGGCAATGGCGGCATGAACTCAGACTACGCTGGCAACGTAAGCAGCTACCTTGGCGTACTCGGCATGCCGGGTACTGGCCCCTATGGCACGGGTGTCGCGGGCGTCAATCTGAAGCAGATGTTCATTGCCCCCACCTATGCGCATAAATTCATGGATGGGAAGCTATCCGTGGGCGCAAGCGTACTATTCGCTCGCCAGACGATTCAGGTCAAAGGCTTGAGTGGATTTGACAACTCAATGTACTCCGTCAACCCAGGCTCCGTGACGAGCAATAATGTTTCAAGCTCGACTGGTTGGGGCGGAAAAATCGGCATTCTCTACCACGCCACGGATGCGATCTCACTGGCAGGTAGCTACCAAACCAAGATGTCCATGAGTAAGTTTAATGCCTACTCAGGCCTGTTCGCTGAGGGCGGCAAATTCGATATCCCCTCTACGTGGACTGTTGGCGGTGCCTTCAAGGTAGCGCCTACCTGGACATTGACCGCTGATTTCCAGCGCATCAATTACACGGGCGTAAAAGCGATCTCCAACCCTTCAACTGCCTATCTCATGTCAGGCAATCCGAACGAAAAGCTGGGCGGCTCTAATGGCGCTGGCTTTGGTTGGGGTAATGTGAATGTTGTTAAACTCGGCGCGCAATGGCAAATGACCCCTGCCTTGCAGTTACGGGTTGGCTTCAACCACGGTACGAATCCAATCAAATCTACGGATGTACTGTTCAACACCTTGGCCCCTGGTGTTGTTAAAAATCATTACACTGCTGGTTTCACCTATGCGTTTGATCAACACCAAGAGCTTAGCGGTGCATTCATGTACGCACCCTCTGTTTCTGTATCAGGCCCCAATGCGATTGCTGCCGCCTATGGACAGACTCAAACAGATACGATTCGTATGAAGCAATATGAAGCGACTGTGGGTTACGCCTACAAGTTCTAATCTGACCCTAGTCCATTCAGACCAGAATCTTGAACCGCCCTTCGGGGCGGTTTTTTTATGTGCGATTTTATCGTCATCCCTGCTCCCGAAAATCTCTGATTATCACGTTTGATATTTCCTGGAGCCCATACTCATTTCCCCCACGGTCTAGGCATAAAAAATGGATAAAAAAAGCCGCGCAGCAAGCCCAACCTTGCTACGCGGCTATGTACAGTCAATCAACCGGACGAGCGAATCGTCACCCTGACCTATCCCCAATACGGCATGTCATCGTTACCGATGCGCCAGACGTAGGTCTGCCGGCACGCTGAATTTTGGACAGACTGCGGCAAACGGCACGAACACTCACGAAGGTCTCCACGTTGAGACGAAACCTGGCCCTCCGCCTGTGTCATCCGCCCATATGACGCTGTCGGATATTCGCACGGGATTCTTGCCGTGATCCGATCCAGCACCCACGCAAGAAAGTCGGGGTCAGCCCATCATCGCTTCGCTCAGTCCGCCTGTTTGCGCAGGAACGACGGGATATCGATCACATCCAGGTTAACAGCAGTATTTCCCCGCATGGTGACCACTGGCTGCCGATGCAATGAGTCATTAACTGGATCCGATTCCGGCACGGCCTGACGGGGCGCTTCATTGTGCACGACGACGCGTGGCTTTCGATGATCCACGTCAATCATCACCGGATGCCGAACCAGTCCTGTGGCCACCAGGGTCACGCGTAGCTCGCCTTCCAGGGTTTCGTCGATGGCGGTGCCCACCTTAACGAGGGCCTCATCGCCCGCCAACGCTTGAACCAACTCGCCGATTTCCATGAATTCGCCGATGGACAGATCGCCGTTAGATGCCACATTGACGAGGATACCCTCAGCGCCGGTAAGGCTGATGTCATCCAGCAGCGGGCTGTGAATCGCCGCTTCTGCCGCTTCGGCAGCGCGGTTATCGCCCCGACCGGTGCCGGTGCCCATCATCGCCGTACCGCGTTCGGTCATGATGGCGCGGACATCCGCAAAATCGAGATTGATTTCACCCGGGCGGGTAATCAGTTCGGAAATGCCGGAAACGGCCGTGAACAGCACTTCGTTGGCGGCAGCGAAGGCGTCGCGCAGCGAAGCACCCTTCCCCATCACCGCAGTCAGCTTGTCATTGGGGATCACGATCAGGGAATCGACGTGCTTTTCCAGTTCCTCGATCCCTTCCATGGCGGTCTTGGTCCGTTTCTTTCCTTCGAAGCTGAACGGACGCGTAACGACGGCGACGGTCAGGATATTCATATCCTTGGCAATCTGGGCGATCACGGGTGCCGCACCCGTACCGGTGCCACCACCCATGCCGGTCGTAATGAACAGCATGTTTGCGTCCTTGATCGCTTCTTGACTCTGTTCGCGATCTTCCAGAGCGGCCTGACGACCCAACTCAGGATCGGCACCGGCGCCGAGGCCCTTAGTAATGTTGCCACCGATCTGTAACTGCGACTGCGCCTGGCTCTTGCGCAGGGCCTGGGAGTCAGTGTTCGCACAGATATATTCGATGCCTTCCAGTTCACGGGCCAGCATGTGGGCCACGGCATTGCCGCCGCCGCCGCCAACGCCGATTACTTTAATTCTGGCGGTTTCGCCTTGGGTTTCCAGCATTTTCCAGGTCATGATTACGTCTCCTACACACATAGAGGTTGGGCTCTTTCAAACAATTAAAAATGGTCTTTGAACCAGCGTTTCAGCTGGAGAAACATAGGATCGCCATGCACATCCGTGTGTATGGCAACCTCGCTCTGCAACTCAGCCTTGCGGCCATGCAGGATCAAACCAATACCGGTGGCATTGGCCGGATTCTTCAACGCCTCGTGATTGCCGCTGATTCCCTGCGGTAATCCGAGACGCGTTGGCATCTGTAAAAAATCTTCGGTCAGCTCGACCAGACCCGGCATCGCGGCTGATCCACCGGTCAGCACGATTCCAGCGTTAATCATTTCGTGGTACCCCGAACGCCGGATGGCTTCCTGGATATAGGTCAGGATTTCCTCAACGCGGGGCCGGGAAATACGCATCATCATGTCGCGTGAAATCCGACGGGGTGGGCGACCGCTCACGCCGGGGACTTCGATCTCCTCGCTGTGACTGCGATCATCCGACGGACGCAGATCGGCATACTTGCGCTTGATCTCCTCGGCCTGCGCCGGTGGCGTGGTCAGCCCGTAGGCGAGATCGTTGGTGATCTGCTCGCCGGCAATCGGCAATACCGTGGTGTAGCGCAGTGCGCCCCGTGTGAAGATCGCGATATCAGTGGTGCCGCCACCGATATCAATCAATGCGACACCCAGTTCCTTTTCGTCCTCGTTCAGCACGGCGGTCGCGGCAGCTATCGGGTCGAGCACCGTCCCGGTCACAGCCAAGCCGCAACGCTCCACGCACTTGATGATGTTCTGCACGTTGTTCGTGGCCGTGGTCACGATATGCACATCGGCTTCCAGTCGGTGGCCGGTCATGCCCTGCGGCTTGTGGATGCCGTCCTGTCCGTCGATCCGGAATTCCTGTGGCTCGCAGTACAGAATCTGCTGTCCGTCGGGAATCTTGACGGCCTTGGCCGACTGCACGACCTGATTGATATCGGCCTGAGTGATTTCACGCCCCGCCGTACCGGTCATGCCCTTGGAATCCATACTGATGACGTGATCACCCGCCACGCCGACCCAGACCGAGCCAATCTCGCAGTTGGACATGGCTGCAGCGGCGTCGATGGCCCGTTTGATGGCTCGGGATGTGGAGTCGATATCCACCACCGAGCCGCGACGCAGCCCCTTGTTTGTCGGAGATTGCCCGTAACCGATCAGACTGAGATGACCATCGGCATCATATTCACCAACCAGCGCGGCGATCTTGGTGGTGCCAACATCGAGGCCGACCACCAGGTCCCGTTCCCCTTTTCGTACTGCTATTGCACACATGGCTTTATTCCATCCTCTTAATCATTTCTGCTTCTGGCGCTCTGCTTTCTTGACGGTCGTCGGCGCTGCGCGCCACACCACCGAAAATCCGTTGCTGTAGCGCAAATCGATGGCCGCGACCTGATCGAGCTTTCCGGCCAGTGTCTTGCCATACACATCCAGCAGGCGCTGAAGTCTCGGTTCGATCTGCTGTACACCCAGTCGAATCCGGACGCCCCCCTGTACGATCACATCCAGAGATCCTCGCGAGTCCTCGAACAGGCCCGTGGTATTCAGCCCGACGGTCTGCAACGCCGACTTGAAGCTCAGATACCGCTCCCAAAGCACCCATTGCTGACCATCCGGCCCACTGAGTTGGGGCAGATCTCCCACCTTCTCCGGCAACTTGCCTGTCGGTAGGAATACATTCCCCTCGGTATCGAGCAGTTGGTCGCCCTGCCAGCGCGCAATTGGATGATGAATCGAAACCTGCACGACCAGCGCATTCGGCCAACTCCGCTGGATTCGGGCATCCGTCAACCAGGTGTTCTGCAACAGCAAGGCGCGGGCGACGGGCAGACTCACCTGCCATATATCCTGCCCGATCAATGGTTTTAGCTCGGAGCGAACCCAGTCCGCGCTGACCTCGCCTTCCGCGCCAACAACCCGAATCTCGGTCACCGGCAACTGCAACTTCTGCCAAAAACCCCAACCAGCCAGGACGAGCAAACCAAGCAGGCTCAGTGTGATGAACCAGGTGAATAGCACGGCCATTGCCCGTTTCAGACTCGACCACCAAACGTCCCACTGCTCGCGCAGCGAAGGCGAGCGGGGCCTGGCCTGAACCGGACGGCGTGCAGATCCCATCACAATTGTCCCAAAGCATCATCTGCACCCCTCGCCGGCTTCGACTCGGATTTGTCTGCGGTACCCAGAATCTGAAGACACAGCGATTCAATATCGATTCCGGCGGCGCGCGCAGCCATCGGCACAAGCGAGTGATCCGTCATCCCCGGCACGGTATTTACCTCGATCAACCAGTTATGTCCGGCCTCATCCCGCATGAAATCCACCCGGCCCCAACCCGATCCACCAATGAGATCGAAAGCGCGTACGGCAATCTCTTTCATCTGCGCTTCCTGCGCAGGGTCGAGCCCGCAGGGAATGCGGTATTCGGTATCGTCGGCAAGATATTTGGCGTTGTAGTCATAAAAGGCATGCGGTGTCGCCAGAAGGATCGCTGGCAAGGGCTGACCGTTCAGAATCGCCACGGTGTACTCGCCGCCACGCACGAATCGCTCCATCATCACGGAGCCATACCGTTGTGCTTCGGCAAAAGCAGCGGCCAGATCTTCTGCGCGGTCCACCTTAGCCACCCCGACACTCGAACCCTCGGCCACGGGCTTCACCATCACCGGCAGGCCGAGTTCTTTCAGGGCTGCATTGGCTTCGGCCAAGGTGTCGACCAAAGCCCAAGGCGGCGTCGGTAACCCTTCACCGCGCCAGATGCGCTTACAAGCGAGCTTGTCCATGCCGATGGCAGAACCCGCAACATCGGTACCGGTATAGGGAATATCCAAAAGTTCGAGCAGCGCCTGAATGCGACCATCCTCGCCACCCCGGCCATGCAGGATGATAAATGCGCGGGCAAACGGACGCGCGGCATGTGCCGCAACCAAGGCAGAGATGCAGTGACGGTCGATATCCATGACCGTGACGTCCACTCCCGCGCGTTCGAGTGCGGCCAACACGGTGGCTCCACTTTTCAGGGAGACGGCACGTTCGGAGGACCACCCCCCCATCAGCAGCAAGACCCGACCGAAGGCTTTGGGATCACGCATTGCGCACCTCCGGAAAGCATCCCAGCAACAGGCCCGGTAAACTGCCGACATTGCCCGCACCCAGCGTCAGAATCAGTGTGGGTTCGGTTTCCTCTTCGGCGGACCGAAGCATATCCGGCAACACGGTCGATACCTCCTCGGCCTCCGTCACGAACACCGGATCTACCACGCCGCGATTACGAATCGCCCGCGCAAGGCTTCGACCATCGGCACCTGCGATGGGGGTCTCACCGGCCGGGTAGACGTCCAGCAGAATCAGCTGATCCACCATCGACAGGGCACGTACGAAATCTTCGAACAAGTCCCGCGTCCGGCTGAACCGGTGCGGCTGAAAAATGACCAGGAGCCGGTGATCCGGCCACGCCGCACGAACCGCTTGTACCGTTGCCTCGATCTCGCGCGGGTGGTGGCCATAATCGTCGACAAGCGGGTATGGGTGCCCATGGATCGTGAGTCGCCCCCGACGTTCCAATCGGCGACCGACACCCTGAAATCCGGCGAGCGCCCGCTGAATCGCAACGATCGGAACACCCAGATCGTGCGCGACCGTAATCGCCGCCAAGGCATTGAGCACGTTATGTCGGCCGGGCATGGCCAATTCACAGTCGAACGCGGCCGTCTCCGGCGCTTCAACCGTAAAACGGCTGCAGAACCCGGATTCGATGACTTGTGTCGCACGGACATCCGCTGCCTCATCGATACCGTAGGTCAGTACCTGACGACCGATGCGCGGCACGATGCGGGCCGCCACTGGGTCGTCCGCACAGATCACCGCCACCCCATAAAAAGGGAGGTTGTGCATGAACTCGACAAAGTGATCCACCAACCGCTCGAAGTCTCCCTGATAGGTTTCCAGATGGTCGGCATCAATATTGGTCACGATGGCGACATGCGGCTGAAGATGCAGGAATGAGGCATCGGATTCGTCCGCCTCGGCCACCAGATATTCCCCGCGCCCCAGGCGGGCATTGGATGAACTCGAAAGCAGTTTGCCCCCGATGACATAGGTGGGATCCCAACCCGCCTCGGCCAGAATCGCGGCCAGCAGCGAGGTCGTCGTCGTTTTTCCATGCGTGCCCGCCACGGCCAGGCCGATCCGGAAACGCATCAGTTCGGCCAGCATCTCGGCACGGCGCACAATTGGCAGTCGCAATTCTTTCGCAGCGACCAACTCAGGGTTATCCGCCTTGACTGCCGTGGAAATCACAACGACATCCGCCCCGGACACATGTGCCGAATCGTGACCAATCCACACATCGATCCCCAGACTGCGTAACCGGGAAACCGCCATGGACTCGGCGACATCCGACCCCGTCACGGTGAACCCCAGCGTTTTCAGCACCTCGGCAATACCGCTCATGCCTGCACCGCCGATACCGACAAAATGCAACTGCCGGACGCGACGCATCCGGATATCGGCGACAGGACGGTGATCAATCAGCACGGGGTTAATCATTGCGCACCTTCCAGCCTGGGCTGCCCCACGGCTTCAATACAAATACGCACGATGGTCTCGGTTGCCTTCGGCAGGCTTTGCGTGCGCGCTGCTTCGGCCATCTCCATCAGCTGATCCCGATCCGCCAATAGCGGACGCAACAATTCGACCATGCCGGTAACCGTCAAATCCCGTTGCTGAATCAGATGTGCTGCCCCTGCCTGAACCAAGGGCATCGCGTTACGCGTCTGGTGATCGTCGACGGCATGGGGGAACGGCACGAACAACGCGCCAATACCGACAGCACTAATCTCGGCCACGGTCAGTGCCCCGGCGCGGGCAATCACGAAGTCCGCCCAACCATAGGCTTCCGCCATATCGTCGATGAACTCGAATACCTGATAGTCACAATGAGCCGCCCACTGGCTCAGACCATAGTTCGTGCGGGTTGCTTCCAGATTCTGGCGGCCGGTTTGATGCCGGATCGACAACGGGATCGACTGCCCCACCCGGGCCAACGCGGCGGGCACGAGCTCATTCAAGGCTTTCGCGCCCAGGCTGCCGCCGAGCATCAGTATCCGCACCGGATCACTGCGGCCAGCCAAACGTTGGCGCGGCACGGGTAACGCCACGATCTCTGGCCGAACCGGGTTGCCCACGACCGTAAAATTGTGCGGCGGGTTCGGAAACGCGCCGATGTAGGCTGACAACGTGTGACGGGCGAGTTTTGACAACACCCGATTCGTCAGGCCTGCAATAGCATTCTGTTCGTGGATGACCAAGGGAATACCCAACCACCAGGCGGCCAAGCCACCTGGACCTGCGGCGTATCCGCCCATGCCCACCACGAGCACGGGTTTATGTACCGCAAACAGCTTCCGCGCCTGGATCACCGCCCGCATCAACCGGAAGGGCATCATTAAACGCGTCAGCCAACTCTTGCCCCGAACCCCGCCGATCGCCAGCCAGTCGATCGGGAACCCGGCAGCGGGTACCAATCTGGCCTCGATCCCGGCAGGCGTGCCCAACCAGCGAATATCGAAACCCTGATCGGACAACTGCTTCGCCACCGCCAGTGCAGGAATCACATGACCACCCGTGCCACCAGCCATGACATAAACCGTTGAACTCTGAACCGCTGAACCCCGAATCATTGAAAACTGGCTCATGAATACACCTCCTGTGTTTGCTGATCCCTATCGTTACGACGCCGTTTTGATTCGACGGATGCCCGCATTTCCATGATGAGCGCGGCTTCGTGATGCACACGCATCAACAATCCCAGCGAGATGATGGCAACAATGATCGCCGAACCGCCGTAGCTCATCAGGGGCAGGGTCAAACCCTTGGTGGGCAGCACGCCCATGTTCACGCCCATATTGATTAGCGCCTGCATGCCGAACCAGAAGCTGATGCCCCAGGCCAGCGCGGCACCCGCGATCTGATGTTCCCGCCAGGCCATACCGGCGATCACGAACCCACGCCAGACAATCACCCCGTACAGGAGCATCAGGCAGATAACGCCGACCAAACCCAGCTCTTCGGCCAAGACGGCAAAAATGAAATCGGTGTGTGCTTCGGGCAGATAGGACAGCTTCTGAACGCTTTCGCCCAGTCCACGGCCGAAAATGCCACCGGTGCCAATCGCGATCAGGGCATTGGCCAGTTGATAGCCATGCCCGAACGGATCGGCAAAAGGGTTTGAAAACGATAACAACCGCTCAACCCGGTATTGCTGGGAAAGCACCACAATCACACCCAGAAAACTCAGAATTGCCGTCGACCCCACCATCATTTGCCACTGGGCGCGCGCCAGCCAGGCCATCGCGAACAGGGTGATGGCCAATACGGCGGTGGTGCCAAAGTCGGGCTGCATCAGCAGGAGAAAACTCGCCAGGCCGATCACCAGTGCCGGGCCAAACATTCCCGTAATTCGATTCTGAAGTTTGATGGTATGTGTTGAGATATAACCGGCCATCCAGACAATGAGTCCCTGACGCGCAAACTCTGAGGCCTGAATATTCACCGGCCCCAGGGGAATCCAGCGATTGGCTCCGTTTACTGAGTGACCGATTCCGGGCACCAACACGGCAAGCAAAAGCAAGAGCGAACCAATCAGGATCAATGACTTGAGCTCAACCCATCGTGCAATCGGCTGACGCAGGAATACTGTCATCACCAGGATGACGCCAATACCAATTGCCACGCTTTGCCGGATGACGAAGTAAAATGGGCTTCCGAAACGTTCCCCCAGTTCAGCGGAAGCGGATGTCACCATCACCAATCCCCAGGCCAGCAGAATAAGCACGGCAACCAACAGGATTGGATCGACACGAATCGCCACCTCGTTGTGACGCGGGTTGGCCGGATTGGCCGAAGCGCTAGCGGAAAGCCAGGGAAGCAGACGCTCTAGCAGAGGCATCATGACGATACTCCCGGAGGCACATCGCCACCCCGAATGGCCAGAGCGGCTACTGCCGCTGCAAATTGCTGGCCGCGATCCACATAACTCTGAAACATATCCAGACTGGCGCAGGCGGGGGCCAGCAATACTGTTGCCCCAGCGGGGGCCAAATGGGCCGCTTCTGTTACAGCTTGATCCATGCGCTCGGCCCGCCGTACGGGTACGGCCTTACCCAGCACCGTCGTGACAGCCGTGCCGATGTCCGCCCGATCCTCGCCAATCAAGACCAGTCCGACGCATTTATCGCGCAGGGCATCGGCCAAGGGTGAAAAGTCCTGCCCCTTGCCCTGACCGCCCGCAATCAGGACCAACGGCCCATCCATCCCCAGAATAGCTGCGACGGCAGCGCCGACGTTGGTAGCCTTCGAATCGTCCACAAAGCGCACGCCTTCCACCGATCCAACCAGTTGCGCGCGATGGGGCAAGCCACTGAAGCCACTCAGTACGGCGGCAATCCGCGCGTCAGCTAAATTGACTCCCGGCATCAGCCCCTGAAGCAAAGCGAGGGCCGCCAACGCATTCAGCTGGTTATGCACGCCTTTGATCCCGAGTTCCTTGACCGGGAAGATCAGTGTCTCTCCCTGCGCCAACCAGATGCCGTCTGCGGCCTGGCGCAAACCGAAATCTTGTGGCCGTTGCGGCGCCTGGTGTCCAAAAGAGACGATCTGACCCTGAACCTGTCCGGCCATGGCCGCCACACGGGCATCGTCCCGATTAATCACAGCCACGCGCGCCCGATGCAGAATCTGTGCCTTGATCGCCGCGTAGTGTTCGATCGTGCCGTGCCGATCGAGATGATCCTGGCTGATGTTCAGCACCAGCGCGGCTGTCGGGTTCAAACCTTCGAAATGCGTGGATTCGATCTGAAAACTGGATACTTCCAGCACCAGCACCTCGGTTGGCTGCGTCAATAGATCGAGGGCAGGCGTACCAAAATTTCCGCCGACGCCACCCTGTAATCCCAGCGCATCCACCAGCGCCCCGACGAGCGCCGTGACGGTACTCTTGCCGTTGGCACCCGTGATCAGAATAGTTGGCGTACCCGCCGCTTGGGCGGCGTGCAGGGCAAGATCGATATCCCCCCGTACAGTCACACCCTGCGCCAAAGCGGCCTCGTACCATGTGCCGGTCAACGGAACGCCCGGGCTCACCACCACTTCACGCGCACCCTCCAACAGTTCGGGCTGCAGCGGACCCAGGGTGCACACGCAAGCCGGGAATTCTGTCTGCCAGGCCTTGAGCAATGCGAAATCTCCCCGTGAATCGGCGGCGCGAAACGAGACACCGTGGCGGGTGAAATACCGCGCCACGGATAAACCGCTCTTGCCCATACCGATAATCAGGGTGTGGCTCATGCTTAACGTACCTTCAATGTTGCTAGGCCGATCAGGACCAGGATGACGGTGATGATCCAAAAGCGAACAATCACCTTCGGCTCCGGCCAGCCCTTGAGCTCGAAATGGTGATGAATGGGCGCCATTCGGAAAATTCGCTTACCGGTCAACTTGAACGAGGCGACCTGGAGGATGACGGACACCGTTTCCAGTACGAACACGCCGCCCATGATGAACAACACGATTTCCTGCCGAACCATCACCGCCACCACGCCCAGCGCCGCACCCAGTGCCAATGCACCGATATCGCCCATGAAAACCTGGGCGGGATAACTGTTGAACCAAAGAAAACCGAGCCCGGCGCCGACGATGGCCGAACAGAACACGGCCAGCTCGCCGACACCCGGCACATAGGGAATCCCGAGATACATGGCGAATTTGGCATTGCCCGTCACATACGCGAATACCGACAAGCCACCCGCCACCAATACGGTCGGCATGATGGCAAGGCCGTCCAGCCCATCAGTGAGGTTGACCGCGTTTGAGCTGCCAACGATCACGAAATATGTCAGCAGGATGTAGCCGAAACCCAGAGGGATTAGGACATCCTTGAACAGAGGCAGAATCAGGCCAGTTTCCTGCGGTGTCTTGGCGATATTGAACAACACCACGGCCACGATCAGCGCGATGACCGACTGCCAGAAATACTTGTAGCGAGAGGACAGCCCCTTACTGCTGCGCCGACTGAGCTTGAGATAATCATCCCAGCCACCGATCACGCCAAACCCGAAGGTGGTCAGCATGGCAATCCAGACATACTTGTTGGTCAGGTCGCCCCACAGCAGCATGGCCACGCCGATGGCGGCCAGAATCAGGGCACCGCCCATGGTCGGCGTGCCGGCTTTCGTCAAGTGACTTTGCGGCCCATCACCGCGGATTGGCTGCCCCGCTTTAACCGATTGCAACCAGCGAATCATTGGCGGGCCGATCCACAACGCGATCACCAGCGCGGTCAATACACCCAACATGGCCCGAAATGTCAGGTAGTGAAAGACGCCGAATACACTGTGGTAATGCGCCAACCAGTCAAACAGGGCCAACAACATGTCAAAGCGCTCCTTCGGTTTGATTCTGTGATTGCAACAAGTGCATCACACGTTCCATCTGCATAAAGCGGGATCCCTTGAACAGGATCGTCAACGGTGTTCCGCCCCGCCGAGACTGCGCGAGATACGGCAACAGCAACGCTGTAATTTCAGCCGGCGTCACACAAGCCCGGGGCACGCAGCCCGTCGTGGACATCGCGCAACGCGCCACTAGCCCAAGCATCGCCTCACCAAGGGTAAACACCGCATCCAACGGCAGACTGCAGGCATGGTCACCCAAGGCCTGATGCAAAGAACCACTCTGGGTGCCCAGCTCGCCCATATCGCCCAGAACAGCCACACGGACACCCGGCCGACTAACGAGATAATCAAGTGCAGCGCGCATTGATTCGGGATTGGCGTTATAGGTGTCGTCGATCAGGGTGATGGTTTCGTCGAGCGCGATGAGCCCCATTCGCCCCGTTGGCGGAGAAAACGCCTTTAGCCCCGCCGCGATCGTGTCGGCGGCCAGACCGTAGGCCCGGGCGACGGCAACCGCCGCCAAGACATTGACCGCGTTGTGGGCGCCGGGTAATGGCAGCGGGCAGCGCGACAAAATCACCTGACCGGCTTCGAGGATCGTGAGTGTGGCGGTGCCAACATCGTATTCACCTAACCAGCGTGCCCGATTGGCCAGCGGGCAGCCCTTGAGAGCAAACCCCGCCCAAGGTGCTGCCGTTTGTGTCATCCAATATTCAGCGCCGTAGGAATCCAGGTTGATCAGGGCTTGTGCGGTCGGTGCCAGGCCGGCATACAACTCCCCTTTTGCCTCAACGATGGCATCCACGGAACCGAATTCACCGACGTGCGCACTGCCGGCCATCGTGACCACGGCGAAATCTGGTCGTGCCAGGGTCGTCAGACGCGCAATCTCACCCACATGATTGGCGCCCAGTTCAATCACTGCGAATTGATCGGTATCGGAGAGCGAGAGCAGGGTCAACGGCACACCGATCTCGTTGTTGAGATTGCCCACGGTTGCGCGTGTGGGGCCGACCTGCGCAAACAGGGCAGCCAGCAGTTCCTTGACAGTGGTTTTACCCGCGCTACCGGTGATGCCGATGACCGTGGGATTTACCCGACCTCGCCAACACACGCCCAAAGTTTGCAGGGCCTGCAGGGTATCGGGTACCACGAGTTGCGGTAGATTGATGGCAGCATTGCGCGTTGAAACGACGGCGGCAACCGCCCCCTTCTCCGCAGCGTGTTTCAGATGATCATGGCCGTCGAAATTCGTGCCCTTGAGCGCGATGAATAGATTCCCGGACTGCAGCCGACGCGAATCGGTACTGGCACCACGCACTTCGACATCCCGCATCACCGAGGGACAGGACAGCCAATTCGCCAGCAAACTGAGTGGAGCACGGATCATGCCGCACGCTCCCCGATCCAGCGACGAACCATTTCGACATCGCTGAACGGCAGAAACGCTCCGGCGATTTCCTGGGTGGTTTCATGTCCTTTGCCGGCGATAAGCACCCAATCCGTCGGTCCGGCCATGTCCAGTGCTGTTTGAATAGCGACCGCACGATCCGGTTGGATCTCGACCGTGGCGTGGACCGATATTCCCGACAGAATGTCATTGATGATCGCTTGCGGGGATTCACTGCGCGGATTGTCGTTGGTCAGCACGACCACATCAGCCAACCGCTCGGCAACCGTGCCCATCAGGGTCCGCTTCCCGTGATCGCGTTCACCGCCGCAGCCGAAAACGCAGATGGTACGCCCCTGTCCGGCACGATGATCGTGCACCGCACGCAGCACCTGGTCCAAGGCATCGGGGGTATGGGCATAATCAACAATGACCCGCCCCCCGCCGGGAAGGCTGAATGCCTGCATTCGGCCGGGAGGTGCGCCCGCCTGGGACAGCCCGGACACAGCCATATCCAGCGGCATCCCCAACGAGAGTAGCGTCGCAAGTGCGGCCAGCATGTTGCCGGCATTGAATGCACCGATTAATGGGGAGACCAGCGCCACATCCCCCAATGGGGTATGAACCGTCAACTTAAGCCCCTGCGGATTCGCCTTCATTTCCGTCAGGGCAACCTGCTGACAATCCGCAACCCGCCAGTCCGGATCGCCCAGACCATAGGCCCAACACACCGCAGTATTCCCAATGACCTCAAGTAGCGCATCCGCTGCAGGGCTGTCGAAATTGATGATGGCAGCCTTGAGTTCGGGCCGCGTGAACAGTTTTACCTTGGCCGCAAAGTACCGTTCCATATCCCCGTGATAATCCAGATGATCGCGGCTGAGATTCGTGAAGACAGCGACGGACACCGGTACGCCATCCAGACGATTCTGATCCAGGGCATGGGAGGAAACTTCCATCACCACATAGCGCACCCCGGATCGGACAAACGCCACGCAGTGGGCCAGGATTTCCAGCGGCCCCGGCGTGGTGTTTCCGGTCGGTTTCAAATGCTCCAGACCCGCAGACCACAGCCCCGCACCGAGGGTGCCGATCACACCCACGGCGGTCGTATGCGGTGCACCGCTCCGAATCAGCGCGCCGGCGATGAAATGAGTCACGCTCGTCTTGCCGTTTGTCCCTGTCACGCCGACGATCTGCAGCCCAGAAAGATCCGCGCCACAGCCCTGACCCACCAGTCGCCACAGGCTGCTGGTCAGATTCGGTATCGTGACACAACGCTCATCCGACCAGTCGTGCTCGGTCAGTACCAGCGATGCCCCGCACGCCAAAGCCATGGGGATATATTCCGTCGCACTGTGCCGAACGCCCGCGCGTGCAACAAAGACAATCCCCGGACCGGCCTCTCTTGAATCGTCCGTCAGCGCCCGAACGGTTTGCTGCGCAACCAGATCGCACACGCGCAACGAGTCATCCCATGCGGAAAGCAGGGTTTGAACGGTTTGGGGGTTAAATGTCAACAAAGTCATGTCAACCCCCACCCGATCGAACTGGCGCAGGAGAAGATGACATCTGGGATATGGTTTGAGCCGTCATCTGGGCGGGCTCATTGGGCAGATCGTCAGGACGAATATTCAACATCCGTAGGGCGCCAGCCATAATGTGCTGGAAAATCGGCGCGGCCACATCGCCCGCGTAATAGCTGCCTTTCTGGGGATCTGTCACCACGACCACGAGCACCAATCTCGGATCACTGGCCGGGGCGATGCCGGCAAAAACCGTATTGTATTTGTCGGTTGAGTACTTACCATCCGCCCCGATCATCCGGGATGTCCCGGTCTTGCCTGCAATGTGGAAACCCGGTATCCGCGCCTTGGGGGCTGTGCCTTCCGGTGAAACAACGGCCTGCAAAAGGGAAACCACGATATCGGCATTCTTGGCGGGCGCTACCTGAACCGCTTTCGGGGGGTGCGTACGACGCAGCAGGGTCGGATGGATATAGCGACCATGGTTGGCGAGTGCCGCATAGGCGGCGGCCATTTGCAGGGTGGTGACGCTCAAACCATAACCATAGGAATGGGCGGCTGTCCCGCTGACACTCCAATCCCGCCAGTTATCCATTTTGCCGGACACTTCGCCCGGGAAGGCAACACCTGTGTCCTGCCCCACACCAAAATCATGAAAGGTCGTCCACAAGGCTTGGTTGCCGATATCCTCGGCAATGTGACTGGCGCCGACGTTGCTGGACTTCTCCAGAATACCCCGCAGATCCAACACGCCGTAGTTACGGTGATCGCGAATCGTGAACCCACCGATCCGAACCCAGCCCGGACTCGTATTTACGGTGCTTTGCGTCTGCCAACGTCCACTATCCAGCGCGGCGAGAATCGTAAATGGTTTCACGGATGAACCGGGCTCAAACTGATCGACGATCGCTCGGTTCCGCGTCAGCGCGGGGGTCATCGTCGCCCGGTTGTTCGGATTGAACGAGGGCACGCTGGCCATAGCCAACACCTCACCCGTCGAGACATTCATCAGGACAGCGGAACCGTATTCGGCCTGATGCTCGGCCACACCCTTGGCCAGCTCACTGTAGGTGAGATATTGCAGCCGGCGATCGATCGAAAGCGCCAGATCATTGCCTGGTTGCGCCGGTGAAAGCACACCCAAATCGTCGATCTCGTGCCCGTAGGCGTCTTTAAGAATCAACCGTTTCCCGGCCTTCCCGGATAGATATTGGTTATAGCTGGCTTCCAGCCCGGCTTGGCCGTGATCGTCGATATTGGTAAAACCCACCAGAGGCGCACTTGCATCGCCCGTCGGATAGAAACGCTGATATTCCCGCTGCAATCCCACGCCAGGTAATTTCGCGGCACGAATCTGTTGCGCCACACTGGGGCGCAACTGACGCTGCACGTAGATGAATTGTTTGCTGCGATTGCTGTCGATCTGTGCCTGCAATGTCGCTCTGGGGATCTGCAACAAGGCCGCCAACGTCTTGATGGGGTCCGTATCCTTGTTCGATTTGGCGCTCGGATCTGTGCGCAGCTGCTGGTAATACTTGGTCATCTCGGTCGGGTTCACCCAGACCGCATCTACCGGTACGCTGATGGCCAAGGGATCGCCATTTCGATCCGTAATCATGCCCCGATGCGCCGGAATTACCTGGACACGTTGCTGCCGATCCCCGCCTTGCTGCAGATAGAAACCCTGCTCGCTGATCTGAAGCTGAACGGCCCGCCCCAACAGAATCAGGGCACAACTCCCGAAAACCACGAAAACGACGGCGACACGCCAGCGATCCCCCACCCAGGAGCGCCAAGGCTTTCGGCCCAATGCCGCCTTTGACGGCGGTATCTTCTTCTGGTTACGCGAAACATTGGCGGGCCGGCTCATCGGAACACCATGGTAATTTGATCCGGGCTGGGCATATGCATGTCCAGCCGGGTTTGAGCAATCTGATCAACTCGCCCCTGTGCTGCCAGCGCACCCTCTTCAAGCTGTAACTCGGCATAAGTGACATTCAGCTTCTGAATAGCCTGTCGCTGTTCGCTGAGTGCGCGGGTCAGATCCCGGTCGCGCTGGGCCAGATCCACGACTACCAGCGCTGATGCGAATACCGCCAACCCCAGAATAATCCCCAGAAACCTCACGCCACACGCTCCGCGATCCGCATGATCGCACTGCGCGCACGTGGGTTACTGGCAATTTCGGCCTCGGAGGCCCGCACGGCAGCACCCACCCGTGCCAAACGCGCCGTGCCCACGGGTTGGCCGAAAAAATCCTTGTCGACCGAACTCTCGGCCCGAATGAATTGTTTGACAATGCGATCTTCCAGCGAGTGGAAACTAATCACCACCAGCCGCCCCCCGATCGCCAGCAGATCAACCACCTTCGACAGCGCTTCGGTAATCTCATCGAGTTCGCGATTGATATGTAGACGAATGGCCTGAAAGCTCCGCGTGGCCGGATGCTTGCGGGGGTCGCGACGTGGTGTGGCTTCCACAATGCAACGCACAAGATCGAAAGTGGTCATCAGCGGATGGGCATCACGGGTTTCAACGATGCGCCGTGCAATGCGCCGGGAGAATTTCTCATCCCCGAGCTGGAACAATACATTGGCTATTTCGGTTTCTTCCGCCCGCGCCAGCCATTCGGCGGCGGTTTCACCCGCCTGCTGGTTCATCCGCATATCGAGCGGACCGTTCCGCTGAAAGCTGAAACCCCGCTCTGCCTCGTCGATCTGTGGCGAGGACACGCCCAGATCGAACAGCACCCCATTGACCTGGCCAGACAGACCCAGTTCAGTGAGCCAATTGGCCGCAGCGGAAAATGGCGCATGATAAATCTGGAATCGGGGATCTCGAGCGGAGAGGTCATGCCCGGATTCGAGCGCACGCAGATCTTGATCGGTGGCATAGACACGGCCGGCCGGGCCTAATCGGGCAAGCACGAGCTCACTATGCCCACCGCGACCGAAGGTGGCATCCAGATAGACACCATCCGGACGGAGGGCCAGTGCGTCCACCGCCTCTTCCAGCAGTACCGTCTGATGTACAAACGCAGCATCCGTACTCATAGCGATAGCGACTCCAGTGCCGCAGGCAGTGCCTCATCCTCCCCCTCGTTCAAAAACGCATCCGTCAACCGGGTCCAGTTGCCCTGCGCCCATAGCTCCAGTTTTTTGCCTTGACCGACCAAAACGGCTTCTTTGTCGAGCTCGGCATGGCCGCGTAACTCACCTGGGATCAAAATCCGACCGGCCGCATCCAGGGATACCTCGGTCGCATGACCGATCAGCATCCGCTTGATGCGGTTGGCGGTTTTATTGAAGGAAGGGAGTGCATCGATCTGACGCTCGATGGTCAACCAGGTCGACAGGGGATAGAGCAGCAGGCAGCGTTCATCGGTATCAATCGTGATCACGAGCTGGCCTTCATCCTGGGCAAAAGCTGCCCGATGGCGCGTCGGCATTGCCAAACGACCCTTACCATCCAGATTCAGGTTGGTGATCCCTCTAAACACTTTTTCCCACCGCTCCCCACTTTTTCCCACGTAGAAGCACTATATCGACACCCAACACCACAGACAAGCCCTCTTTTGATTATTTTTCTTTACATCACATAGGGTTACGAAAGAAAAATCAGGGTATTGCGATACGATTTTTGGATTAAAACAGCAAGTTACGTAGCATTAATGAGAAAGAGCACGAAGAATGAGATATGAATACCCGATGCACGGTCCGAGCGCATCCCCGCCGAGCTCAATCAATGGGCGCCAATGCAAGCTTATGTAATTACTGGAAATTAACCCCGCCGAGCGGCAAGGAACAAAAGATGACAACCTGCGTCGCCATGCCCGATTCGAGAGCAGCGGGGTAGACGTATAGGAACAATGGAATGGGGGGAGTTGGCCGATAAGCCGGGTTCTGTCTTGGACTGTCATTCATCTGGGGTCATCGTCACCGATGCCCTCAAGCAGCCTACCCGGAAACCACGCGGGCCGCGTGAACGTTTCCCTATTTGGCCTTGCTCCGGGTGGGGTTTGCCGTGCCATCACGTGTTACCACGGATGCGGTGCGCTCTTACCGCACCGTTTCGCCCTTACCACGCATGTCTTGCGACACCGTTCGGCGGTTTATTTTCTGTTGCACTTTCCGTCGGCTCACGCCGCCCAGGCGTTACCTGGCACCCTGCCCTATGGAGCCCGGACTTTCCTCCACGCATTGCTGCGCCGCGACAGTCTGGCCAACTCCGGCGCGCATACTAGCAGAAACCGGCCGCATTGCATCTGAACAAGCCTGATAAACTACGCCGACACTCTGACTATGAACGCGATATGACACCCATTCCCACGCCCCCCGATCTACCGGCCGCGCTACTGCCCACCTTCCAGCGAATGAATACCGGCTCAGATTCGCTAACCAGCCCACCCACCGCGGATATCGCTGCGCTTACGGACTGGTTTTACCGCGAACGCTGGCACACCGGCCTAGCCGAGCACACCGAACTCGAATGGCTTCGGCACTGGATGAACACGTGCGGCAGCGCACAACTCCTGGAGATGACCGATGCCGTCTGCGTTCTAAGACTCGAAGCCGGCGAGATCGAATCGGCAATCGCTCTGGCACGCGAAGTGCTGGCCACCCAGCCCGATTTCAGCCTGTCGCACACCCTGGCCCTGTCCTTGGCAGCACAAGGACAAGGACAAGCGGCGATCAGCACGCTGGAGCAAGCCTTGGACGCTCAGGCTCCGAACGCACTGGCAGACCAAGGCGTGCCCATCGAACATATTGGTCAGGCCTGGCTGGACCTTGCCCACCTGTTCCAACAGAACAAATCCCTGTTCAAGGCCATTCACCCTGCCAAACAGGCCATCGCACTCGCACAGCAACATCATAACGACGAGCTGCTGCTGGACGGCCTGCGCTTTCTCACCGAACAACTGATCGAGCAAGGAGGTGCGGATGAAGCCTGGGACTACCTGAGCACGTTTCTTTCCGATGAGCCCATCCCGACGCAACTGGCGCTCTGGGAACTAGCGTTCATGCGGCTCGCGGAGCAACTGCCGCCAACAGCCGTGGATCGGGGCGCTCAACTCTTCCTGCAAGCTGGTTACCCCGACCCCCTGATCAAATACCTCTACCAGCAGGCGGAGGCCCGGCGTGACCGAAATATCACACTGCTTGCCTTCATTGTTGCCCTGACCCACCAGGCCCCAATCGACATTGCCGCCCCCTTGGCCGCCAATCTGCTGCTGCGAGATCAGGATCGCCAAGCCGAATCAGCCCCCCTGATTGCCGCTGCTGCCATGGCGCTCGCCGAGCTGCCCGATGAGCGCAGTATCAAGCGCGCACACTGGCATCGAGACGCAATGGTTCAGCTGATCAGCGTAGCTAAGCATCAGGGCGTCCCAGAGGCCGCCGTGAAGCAATGGGCGGAAGATCAACGTCTGTACCGGGAGCATGGCATCATCGAACGAACACGAAATGCCTTGCTCACTGAGGTTAAAAACCCGCCGCGCTGGCTGGTTAATCCCAGCCGATCCACAACGACATAAATGCAAAAAGCCGGCATTAGCCGGCTTTTTAATAATGGCCCCTAACTAAAAGAGGGGCCGGAAAATCAAACTTCGAAACTGGAGAGCGACTCGCCCCGAGCCAACGCATCAGCCAGCCAATGCGGACGCTTGCCGCGGCCAGACCAAGTCTGACTTGCATCGGCCGGATTCACGTACTTGGCCGGCAGTTTCTTATTTGCCAGTTTGGATGATTTTTCCAAACCGAATAACTCGGCGATGGAGACATTTAATAAACTGGCCAGTTCCTCAGCTTCTTTACGCAGACTTTGAACACGCTGCTGATGACGCTCGCGAAGAGTGCGCTCGGCATTAGCCATCAATTGTTTGAGATCGTCAGCAGACAAGCTGTTTAAATCGATAGAACCCATTATTTTCACCTTGATATTATTGATCGGATCAATCCGGACCGTAATATTTTAGCAACTTGTTAACGCCCGTCAAATCCCATTCATGAAATAGACACAACATTAATTAAATCGACAGAACTTTATCCGGGGAAAATCTGCAATTTAGACAACCAGATCATCTGAAAAAGACTAAAACAAAACCCCGACAAAGCTTAGGAAACGCCCCCATTTGAAGCGGCGTCATAGCCACCGCACCATTCAAGCAAAGGTATCGAGTCGCCAGGTCGTCGTGGACAAGGTCGTTGCCCCCGCCGAGGCGGGCTCATGTCCTGCGCCAACCGGACCCACTCCGCCCGGAGCAGCGCCTGATGAAGACTGACCACCCGAGTTGGCGGTCTGGCCCTGGGATGCGCCCTGTCCCTGCGCGCTGTCCTGACCAATGCTGAATTGCACATTGGTCAGACCGGCATCCTGAAGAAATTCACGCAAACGGGGCAAACTTTGCTCCAGCATATCCCGCGTGAGGTGATGTGCAGCCAACACCTGAATGTTCGTTTGATTCTGCTGCATATCAATCGTGATCTTCAGCGGCCCCAACTGAGCAGGGTTTAACTCCAGAGTCGCTCTGGAAATATTCTTGCCCATCATCCATTGAATTTGTTGCCCCATGTTATCGGCAAGTTTTGGCTGATTCAAATCCAGAACACTGGGCAAAGCCGGGAATGGTGAATTACCGGCCTGTGTCGTACCAAACCCAAACCCGCTCAGACTCGATCCAGAGGAATTAGCGCCTGAAATTGCCGCGTTCGTTGAATCAATAGCAGAGTTAAATGTTGTCAAAATCGCGCCATCTACTTTTTTATTCGGATTGCCCGACATCAAAACAGAGGCCTGAACCAAGTTATTTACCGAGTTATTGACCTGAGCATTATTCGACTGATTACTACCAATTATCGCCGTATTCATTTGCTCATTCGTTTTCGTCATCATCGGATTCGACGACGATGAACTCGAGCCCGATATATCATTGCCTGAAGCGGACTGGGTGCCGCTAGAAGATGCGGGGACATTACCCGCCCCCCCAGCCCCGGCAGGCATACTCCGACCACCCTGGCCAGTTACAGTCGATTCTATCTTGGTGCTACTCGCCGTCGTTGGAGACTCCGGATTCAGCCCCATGGCCGCGCTCTGCAATTGCGCAATCCAGGCGGCATCCATTGGCGTGTTTTGGGTCAACAGACCGCGAATCTTTTGTAGCTGCGTTACCAGCGCATCCAGCATCGTTTGGCCGCCCGCGCCGGAAGAGGTCCCCAGGGTACCCAATTTCTGCTGCAGGGAA
Source organism: Halothiobacillus sp. (assembly GCA_024636015.1). Lineage (GTDB taxonomy): Bacteria > Pseudomonadota > Gammaproteobacteria > Halothiobacillales > Halothiobacillaceae > Halothiobacillus. The sequence goes on along the minus strand of JAGXHU010000034.1, from coordinate 19,884 downwards.
ACGAGCTGCTGTTGCAGCGCAGTCAAACTAGCAGAAACATTCGCCGGCAGGGATTTCTGCCCCTGCAGATCATGGATTTGCACCTGCAGACTCTTGATCAAATCTCTGGCCTGACTTGCCGCCCCGGGCTTCGAGCCGGCTGCAGTCGTCGCGGTGGTTGATTGGGCTGCTGTTTGTGACTGCATGACCCCCGCTATCATCTGAGCAAAGTCCTGAGGCGAATCGCCTGGCTTGCTCACCCCGGGTACGCTGGCGCTCGGTGTATCCAAACGCGCCCCCGTCGTCATGTTCAATGCCGGACTGCTGCTCAACTGTGCCATGATTATCCTCCCAAGGGGTCGCGATGATGATGCGCCGCATGGGCATCGTTCGTCCGTTGCTCTAACTTGTCATTCAACCGATCACGTTCGGTTTCAAAACGGCCCCGTAATTTCTCCACGGAGCGGTGCTGACTATTGGCCTCAGCCGCTGCGCGCTGATGCGTCGCCAATTCGGCCTCAAGCTGGACACAGACATTTTTCTGATGCGCGATGGTCTGCTCGATACGCGCCATGAAGGAACGATAATTCTGCAGCGCGAAAGCCTGTGCCCGGCCACCGGTCGCAAATCCAATACCAGCCGCATACTCATCGAAATATTGCGTCAATTGCAGGAGTCGCGCCTGTTGCTCTTCCAGATCTTTCTGGCACCGCAACACCGTTTCCTTCGCCAGGGTTGCGCCGTGCTCGGTGATTTTTTCAACCCCCTTAACCCGGTTGATACGCTCCTGATTCATGGTCATTCGCTCCTTGCCGATCGCACAGCGGTCAGGCGTGATTCATCAATATTTCCAGCTGCTCAACGCTGCTGGCCATATCTGCGCGTTCGAACATCGACTGGGTTAAAAAGGCTTCAAGATCAGGCTGCGCGTCAATTGCACGATCCAGACGAACATCGTGCCCACGCCGATAGGCACCCACAGAAAGCAGATCACGACTTTGATTATAGGTGCTCATCAGCTGCTTGAAGCGCTGCATGAGATCCATCTGTTCCGGCGGCACCAGACTGGGCATCAATCGGGAAATGGACGCCTCAATATCAATGGCCGGGTACCGACCCCGTTCTGCGATGGCGCGCGATAAAACGATATGCCCGTCCAGAATCGCCCGGGCAGCGTCGGCGATGGGATCGTTCTGATCATCCCCCTCAACCAGCACGGTGTAAAAAGCCGTCATGCTGCCCTCCGCCGATTCGCCGTTACCCGCCCGTTCGACCAGGGTTGGTAAGCGGGCAAACACCGATGGCGGGTAGCCTTTGGTGGCGGGCGGCTCTCCGATCGCCAAACCGATTTCCCGTTGCGCCTGCGCGTAACGTGTCAACGAATCCATCAACAGCAGAACATTAAACCCCTGCTCCCGGAAATGCTCGGCGATCGCAGTCGCAAGGCTCGCGCCATGCATACGCATCAGGGGTGATGCATCGGCCGGCGCCGCGATCACCACCGCGCGACTGCGCGCCTCATCATCCAGAATCTCCGCCACAAATTCGCGTACCTCTCGCCCCCGCTCGCCAATCAGGCCCACGACAATGATGTCCGCATCGGTATAACGCGTCATCATGCCCAGCAGCACGCTCTTGCCGACACCACTGCCTGCAAAAATCCCCATCCGCTGCCCACGCCCAACTGTGAGCAGGGCATTGATGGCGCGAACACCCACGTCAATCGGCTCCCGGATCGGGCGACGCTTCAGCGGGTTGTTCGCACGACCCAGCAAATCGACGGGCGTATCACTCTGCAAGGGCGGCCCAGAATCAAAGGGTTGACCCCGCGCATCCAGCACCCGACCCAGCAAATCCAGACTCATTGGCACACGGATCGACCCGCCCTGATTGATCACGCGGCACCCTGGTGCCATGCCGCGCAAAACTTCCAGGGGCATCAGATAGGTATTCCGTTCGGTAAAACCCACAACTTCGGCATCGACATAACGTCCCGTCTCATGCCCCGGCCGTTCGAAATCTCGCCCGTCGAGATAGATTCGGCACTGATCCCCAATGGCTGCGGTCAGTCCGCTCGCCTCCAGGGCCAGACCAACGACTCGAACGATCCGCCCCTCGGACTGGAAAGCGGGACGCTGCACACGCGCCTGCAATCCCATGAGCTGACGCGCCCAGTCCAAACCATGCGGCAAACCCTGCGTACGAGGCGCATCGAACACAGCAGGATCCAAGTGGGCCGTCATGCGTCTGCATCCCGAGTCACATCATCCGAACCGGGCCGGTCACCCGGCTCCTGGTGACCCGGCTCCTGGTGACCCGCTTCTTGATCACCCGCTTCTTGATCACCCGCTTCTAGATCACCCGCTTCTAGATCACTCGGTTCCTGATCACTCACTTCCTGATCGTCCGGGGCATCACTCAGTAAGATCGGTTCGCCCGGTCCGGGAACGGCCACACCCAGCAACCTCAGGCTCAATGCTGCCCAGCGGGCATCCAACCGAGCATCCACCTCGGCCTGAATCCCCGAATCGCCCGATTCAATACGCAAACCGCCCGGAAGTATCGCTGCATCAGTTCGAATCTCGAACGACTGCCCTCGGGCCTGCGCAAGTGAACCGGCCTGTACCGCCGCCTCCAGCGCCGCCAGATCCTCCGGATGGCAGACAAGAACGACGGCGCGGACGGCCGTCGGCAATGCGGTGAGTGCCTCTCGGGCTACGGCCTCAATCTGTTCGGGAGCCAGTGTCAATTCACGGTAGATGATGGCGCGGGCAATCTGGGTGGACAAACGGGCCAACTGGCTACCCACCTCTTTATCCAGATCGGCCAGGGGCTCCGCCAGGGTTTGCAACCACCCTTGCAGCCGACGTTCCAGACGCTCCGTTTCATCCCGTGCCGCCGCCATGCCCTCAGCATAGCCGGCCTCAAACCCTGCCTTGTTCCCCAGGGCTTGGCCTTCAGCGTACCCGTTCTGGGCTGCCAATCGGCGCGCCTCAACGAGATCGGCCTCGGTCAGTATGGGTGGTGGGGGCGAGTCATCCGACTCGACGACAGCAGGTTCAACCCACTGATTGAGTGTAGGCAGTGTCCAGGCGGTAACGCCCTGCACCGGGTCGATAGGACGAATGACCGCCGCCTCGGGACGTTCAGCCGGATCAGACGAACTGCTCACCGCTGCCTCCCAAGGTTAACTTGCCTTCTTCGGCGAGTTTGCGGGCCGCTTGCAGAATTTCCTTCTGCGCGCCTTCGACGTCGGACAGACGGGTCGGACCAAGCGATTCGAGATCGTCGCGCATCATTTCCGATGCTCGCTTCGACATGTTCTTGAAGAATTTCTCCTTGAGATCGGGGTCCGCCCCTTTCATCGCCAGCAAGAGTCGGTCCGACGGCACCTCGCGCAGAATCGTCTGTATTCCACGGTCGTCCACGTCGATCAGGTTGCCGAACACGAACATCAGATCCTCGATTTTTCCGCCCAGATCCGCATCGTTGGACTTGATTGCACCCATCACGGTTTCTTCGACGTTGCTTTCCAGGAAGTTCATGATGCCGGCCGCGATCTTGACCCCCCCGACCTTCGAGGATTTTCCGCCGGAAGCGCCGGAAGCTTGACGCTCCATGATGTCATCGAGCTCCAGCAGGGCCTGCGGCGATACGCCATCCAAATGCGCGATGCGCAGCATGATGTCGGCACGCATGTTTTCCGGCAGCATCTGGAGGATATTAGCACCCTGGTCACTCTCCAGATGCGACAATACGATCGCGATGATTTGCGGGTGTTCGTAACGAATGATCTCGGCGATGGAACGGGAGTCCATCCATTTCAAAAACTCCAGATTGCGTCGGTTGCCGGTTGAACTGATGCGTTCGAGCAGCCCCGCTGCCTTGTCTTCGCCCAGCGCCCGGGTCAGTACGTTGCGGATGTAGTCGGTGGTACCAAGCGCCAACCCGGTCTGATCCCCAATATCCAGAACGAACTGATCCAGAACGGCCTGAATTTGCGACCGCGTGACGTTCGGCAGCACCGCCATGGCCTGGCCGATTTTCTGTACCTCGCGCGGATCGAGTTGACTGAACAGCTGTGCCGCCGACTCTTCGCCAAGCGCCATCATCAGGATAGCTACCCGCTCGGGGCCTTTGAGGCTCGCAATCAAATCCTTACCACTGACTTCAGGTGCATTTGCTTCGGCCACGATTAGCTCTCCGAATGAGTCCACTGCTTGATCACTGAGGCCACGGCCTTGGGATCCTGATTAATGCTTTGCTTCAACTGACGCAGTTTATCGGAATAACTGGCCGCACCCACCAACTGCGGCACCCCTTCCAGATCGTCCAGATCATCGACGCCCAGTGCTCCTGCCTGATGCGTACCCTCGCCGCCGACGGATGCCTGTTCCCGCTCATCCATGTGCACCTCATCGTCGTTTCCCGGCGCAGCCAAGGCTGCCTTGGCCCCGGCGGGCTGTTGTCTTTCTCCCAGCATTTTCAACAGGGGACGCACGACCATCAGGAAGACCAGCAGCATGACAATACCCATACCCACATTCTTCAGCAGCGGCATGAACCAGGCTTGCTCCCATAGGGGTACCGACACCTTCTCGATTTTCTGCTCGACAAACGGGATACTGGCCAGCGTCAATTTATCGCCACGCTTCTCATCAAGACCAACCGACTGGGCAACCAATTCCTTGATCCGGGCGATCTCCGCGTCAGACATGGGTTCTTGCTTGATCGTGCCATCAGCTGCCTTAACGGTTTTCTCATCCAGAAGAACGGCCACATTCAACTTCTGAATCGCACCACTGGCGTATTGCGTATGCCGAATATCCTTGTCGACATTGTAATTGCGCGTTTCGTTTTTCTGCGTGCTGACCGGCGTCTGAATAATCTGCTGGTACTGCTGCACGTTCAGATTGCCCGGCGGTTGCAACCCCCCGTTCGTCGGAGGTGTCACGGTTCCACCGCCCGGCGGCTGGTTGCTCATGGCACCCGGCACACCGCCACCTACGCCCTGATCACCCAGTGCACGCACGTTATTTTGGGTCTGCTCGCTCAGGACCGCGCCGGTTTTTGGGCCATACGTTTCGCTCGTGCCTTCCTGGCGCGCAAAATCCACATCCGCAGATACCTGTGCCCGAACCCGATCGGCCCCGACAATCGGTGCCAACAGGGATTCGATCTGGCGCTGGTACGCCCGCTCTACGCGCTGACGGTACGCGAACTGCTTGTCAGTCAGCCCCATGCCGCTGGCATCGTCGGAATTTTGACTCAATAACTCGCCTCGTTGATCGATCACACTCACATCGGCCGGTTTCAGTCCCGCCACACTGGAGGCAACCAAATGCACAATCGCCCGCACCTGCTCGGAGGACAGTGACTGCCCCGAAGACAAATCGAGCACCACCGAGGCGGTCGATAGTTGGCGTTCGCGCACAAACACGGATTGCTTGGGGGTCGCCAGATGAACACGGGCCGCCTGTACCCCCTGAATGGTTTCGATCGAGCGCGCCAGCTCGATCTCGATGGCATGTTGATAGCGCGCCTGTTCCACAAACTGGCTGGTGCCCAGCGACTGATCCTTGTTCAACATCTCCAGGCCCACAGAATCACCCACGGGCAACCCCTGGGAAGCCATCAGCATCCGAATGGCCGGCAGTTGACTGGGATCGACCAGGACCGCGCCTTCCGGGCTCAACTGGTAGGTTTTTTTGGCCGCACGCAAGGCATCCACCACCGAGGCGGACTCCTTGGCACTGATATTGGTATACAAAGGCACCAGCGTTGGCTTCTGGCCCCATAGAAAAAACCCGACCATAAACGAAATAACGGCCGCCAAGGCAATCAGAATCAGCAGTTGTCGAAAACTGTTGGACTGGGTAAAGCCATCCAGCTGCTGAATCCAGCGGGGTGTCCCGCCCATCGGAGCCATGCCGGTATTTGGGTTCATCGGACTGGGAGTAAGTGTATTTTGCGCCATGATGTTATCTCAATGAGGTCTGTTCACGCCTAGATCGGCATGTTCATGACGTCCTGGTAAGCCTGCACCAGGCGGTTACGTACCTGCAGGGTGGCGTTAAAGCCGAGGGACGCCTTTTGCGCGGCAAGCATGACTTGAGTAAGGTCCACATTGGGATCGCCCAGCTCGAATCGGGTTTTCAAACTCCCCGAGGTTTGCTGCAACTCGTTGACCTTGCCGACGGCCTGCGACAGGAGGGTAGAAAAGGAATCCCCGCCCGCTGGCGGTGCCACCGGAGCCGGCGCGGACAGACGCTGCTGGGCTTCGGCCCGCATGACCCGCATCTGCGAAAGAATCTGATCCACCGACATCGAACTGCTCATTTCCGTTTCTCCTTGCCAGCCCGGATTCCATGGATCGAAACCGGAGCGAACGTTGTGAGAAACAGTTATGCATGGTTTGTGCCAACAAACCGTAGTGGTGCGTAATCTACGCTTCTTCCTGAGCACCCGATCGGAAGGACATCTGATACTTGCGGAGTTTTTCGACCAGGGTGGTTCGTCGAATACCAAGCAACCTGGCCGCTTGAGCGACAACCCCATCACTCTGATTCAGCGCGGCATCGAGCCAGGCCTGCTCGATCGCCTCCAGCTGACTCTTGAGATCAAAACCGCTTTCCGGCAAATCGACGACAAATTGTGCCAGGGTTTGCGTATCGGTCGGTAACACCCGCTGCTCGCCGGATAACATCGGCGTTTGTACCCGGCCCATGGCGAAAATCTGGCGGGGGTCTGGGTCCGCACTCGTGGCGTCCACGGCCTCTGTCCGAATGGGTGGCGTCGCGGACTCGGGCGCAACCACCGCATCAGGTATCGCTTCATGCGCAGCTTCCCGCTCAGCCTGCCACTCGGCTGGCAACAGATTCAGCAATTTCTCCGGCAATTGCGCCAGATCCACGGATTGACCGGGATACAGAATCCCCAGTCGCTCGACGACATTACCCAGTTCACGCACATTACCAGGCCACGGCAATGCGGCCAGCGCCGCCAGTGCCCGATCGGTGAGATGACCAACCGATCGCCCGTCGGCTGAGAATCGGCGCGCCAATGCTTCGATAATCAACGGGATATCCGTGCGCAATGCCCGGAGCGGCAGCGTTTCCAGCGGAAAAACATTCAGCCGGTAGTACAAGTCCTGACGGAAACTACCCACCTCGATATGGGCTTCCAAATTCCGGTGCGTGGCGGCGATGATCCGAACATCGGCCGTCATGGTCTGGCGGCCGCCCACCCGTTCGAAGGTGCGTTCCTGCAATACCCGCAGGATCTTTACCTGCATCGGCAGCGGCATATCGCCGATCTCGTCCAGGAACAGAGTCCCACCTTCGGCCAGCTCGAATCGACCGGCTCGAGCGCTAATCGCCCCCGTAAATGCCCCTTTTTCATGGCCGAACAGTTCCGACTCCAGCAATTCGGCTGGAATGGCACCACAATTGATGGGAATGAAGGGTTTGCTGGCACGATTCGAAAGGCGGTGAATCAAGCGGGCCACCACTTCCTTGCCGGTGCCGGATTCGCCCAGAATCAGCACCGTGGCCTCGCTCGGCGCCACCTGCTCAATCTCGGCCCGAAGCTGGCGCATGGGCGAGCTCTGCCCGACCAAACCTCGTCCCGCCGCCACCAGTTGCTCACCCCGCCAGCGACTCAACAACCGGCCAGTCACGCCTTGCAATGACGACAAGGTACAGGGCCAGGAAAGGGCAGCGAACGGCGTATGTTCCTCGGCGAGCCAGCGGCCGGGTTCGGGGTCGAGCGCCACCCAGGGCAGCTGCCGCGCGCCTTGCAGGCAGTCGGCACAGTGATCGCCATAACAGAACCCGCCGATCAGATGATCCGATTGCGGCGGCACACCGGCATCCGGACGGGGGATCCCATCAATGCCCAGCAAGGCCAGCCATTGGCGCAAGGCCGCTTCGACCTCCGGGGGTGCTGCAATCAAGGCGCTAGGTTGATGATCCGACATAACTGAACTTTTCCTGGGCAGGCATTCTGCATGGGGTCAAAAACAGACTGGCCTCCCTATCAAGAGGCGGCTCACGTCTGAACCCTAACCGGGCGGGCCTGCTCTGTCAAAATTTTGTCAGACGGCCAATGTAGCCGGCAATTGTGCGCCAAACACCCATCGAGGCTTGACTTGAGCGAGATAAACCCGCATGAATGCGCTATCCCCATGGCGCCTCTGATTCACGCCATCGAGACTAAAACAGGTTTTTGAGCACGTTAATCAGCGGCGCCCTACAGCGCCACCACTTTGACACTTCCCCAGGTACCCGGCATCCCATGAAGGTCGAAAGCCCGATCATTTCCAGCACCACCACCGAACTGCGCGGCGTACCGCTCAAGCAGGGACAGGTGCTGGCGGCTATCGTCCTGCGAAGTAGCAATGCCAATGGCGAAGCCTTACTGTCACTGGCGGGCGGGCAGCTTTCCGTACAAACCCGTCTGCCACTCCAGGCCGGTATGGCGCTCAAATTAGCCGTGCGTGATCTCGGCCCACCGGTGATTCTCCAGCCCGTGACCGAAGGCCCAACATCCATTGGCTCAAAGCCCACGCAGGATACCCAGAACCGTCTACTGATGCTCCTGTTCCAGCGCACCAATCAGCCCGCTCAAGGTTCCAACATCCTTCAGTCAGGGACGTCCGCCGCGATGACGGCATCCCGAATGATGACAACATCCTCGCCTCAAACGACAACCTCAGCGGGCCAAACACAAACCAGCCAGCAGGCCAATCTGACGGCCGGGATGGTGATCGCCAAGAACGCTACCCTGTTGCTGAGCGCCCTACCGGCTGCCGTTCGCACAGCCCTGCCGAAACTCGATGTACCCCCGGTACCGGCCATCATGGCAAGCACGCTCACCAAACTGGTGACGACACTCAGCCTGCCGGAACAAATCATGCGCCCTGTGGGTGGGCAAGTGGCTGCTAGCGATCTGAAAACCCAGCTCAAGCTGGCTGCCCAGGTCATCAAATCCGGGCTGACGACACAATCGGCCCCAGCGACGGACGCCCGATCAACCCCGGCACCCACCCATCAGTCTCAGGTACTCAGCCAGCTCTCGGAGTGGGTGAATCGCATGGACGTCAGCCAGCTGCGCACGGCGCTGCAACAGGTTCAGGGGCAGCCCAGCTGGCTGATTGATGTGCCGGTCGTGGTGGCGGAACAGCCGCAACGGTTCCGGCTCACGGTCAGCCAGGAGGAAGAAGAAGTCACCCAGTCGGGCGATGCCGCAGGCTGGCAGCTTGATTTCTCGATCGATTTGCCCGGACTAGGACCGTTGCACGGCAGTCTTCATCTGAAAACAACCGACCTGGCCGTTCGGCTGTACGCCGATGAGCCCGATAGTCGTCAGCAGTTGAACCAGTCGCTGGATCAGCTGGCTGCGCATCTGCGTCTGGCCAATCTGAACCCGATGGAATTGACGGTGTATCCCGGTCCGCCGCCAAACGCAGTGCTGGCACGGCTGACCCCCGAACCAACGAAACCGGATGGTTCATCACAATATAGTTGGCGCGTATGAGCTCATCCCGGCGTACCCCGCCAAAACCTGGGGCACCAAACAAGACCCGGGCAATCGCCCTGAAATATGACGGGAATGATCTGCCGCAGGTTGTTGCCTCCGGCCAGGGTCTGGTCGCCGCACAGATCATCGACCGGGCGCAGAATGCCGACATTCCCCTGAGGGAAGACCCGGCACTCGCTCAGGCGCTCAGTCAGCTCGATCTCGGTGAACACATTCCCGAAGCCTTGTTTCGTGCGGTGGCCGAAGTTCTTAGCTATGCCCTATACGTCAGCGGCAAGCACGAAGAAGTGCTCCGGACCGCCCGCCAGCATCAACACCGCACGTCAGAAGAAAACGCCAGGAAAGACAATCCCCGGGATGAAGGAATAAGCTGATCAGGACTCGATAGCAGCGTCGGGCTTTGCTCGGATGTGGACGGGGCCGTCAGCAAAACGCAAGGTCAGTGGGTGTGCCTGATCGGATGCGGCCAGCACCGCATTGAGGCGGTCGGCACGCATCACCAGCCCCGCTTCGCTATCCACCAGCACGTACCCGCGCTCGAGAATTCGCTGAGGGTTCAAAGCTGACAACAGATCGCCCACCTGCCGCCATTGATCGTTCGCACGTTGCCAGCGCAAGTGCCCCGCATGGTCGAGGCGCAGCCTCAGCGCGGCCAGTGACTGGCGCTGCCGAGCCAGCGGTAGCAAAACCGTGCGGGCACGTAATCCATCCTGCAACCGTAGCCGATGTGTCTGCCGATCCTGCATGCGGTGATCGAAGGCCTGCCCCATGCGCATCTGCAGGGCCTGCAGATGCTGCGCTCTTGCCGAAGAAACGGTCAGAGTCGCGCGCTGCAACCGCCAGGCGATTCGCTCTGCCCGACCTTGGTTGTCGCGCAGCCAACGCACCGGACTAACCCGTACCAGGCGCGCCAACAGATGGCGCCAAGCCTGATGCCGAGCTTGCCACCCCTGACGCAATGCCCGCTGCAAACGCAGTTCCAACGAAACCCGTCGATTGTTTTCCGCCTCAAAACGCCGCGCTTCAGTCTGCAGCCGCGCCGTCAGGCGATCGAGCTGCTGGCCCAGATCATTCAGTCGACGGGTCATGATCTGGCTCAGGCTCAGGTGCAACAGACGACTGCGCTGCGACCACTCCGCCACCGTGTGCGCCGTGGCCAGTTCTGCCGCCGCCGTCGGGGTGGCGGCACGCACGTCGGCCACGAAATCGCAGATGGTGAAATCGACCTCATGGCCCACACCGGAAATTACCGGCACGGGACACGCCGCGATGGCCCGCGCCAAGGCCTCATCGTTGAAGGCCCAGAGATCGCTCATGGAACCGCCGCCCCGCACGATCAGGATCACATCCAAGCCCTGCTCGGCCCGAATCGACGAGACGGCAGCAGTCAACTCGCTCGCTGCCGCATCACCCTGAACCGCGACGGGAAACAGCGTGACCGCCGCCAAGGGCCAGCGACGGGCCAGCACCGACACGACATCGTGCAGGGCTGCGCCAACCGGCGAGGAAATCACCCCGATCCGGCGGGGCGTCGCGGGCAAGGGGCGCTTGCGGGCCGCATCGAACAACCCCTCAGCCAGCAGTTTCCTCTTCAAAGCCTCGAACAGGGCGGCCAGACGGCCGTCCCCGGCCAATTCCACACCCTGCACGATCAGCTGGTAATCGCCTCGGGGCGCGTAGAGCGACACCGAACCCAACACCACCACGGCATCGCCATTCTCAAATACCGCACGAATCCGCTGAGCCTGGCCACGAAACAGCGCGCAACGCACCTCGGCCTGTTCGTCCTTGAGCGTGAAATACATATGCCCTGAAGCCGCACGGGTCAGGGAGCGGATTTCCCCGGCCACCTGAACGCCACTCAGACTCGCCTCCAAGGTTTGTTTGGCCAGTTGATTGAGCGAGTAGACCGATAAGATCGAAGTCCCCATAGATGCCTGTCGATGCCCCGTTCGTGCAGAAGATGAGTTAGATAGATAACCGCAGCGCGAGCGCCGCAAGGGTCGCCAGCAGAACGGGGATCGTGAGTACTGCCCCCACCCTGACGTAATAGCCCCAGCCGATCCGAATATTCTTGCGCGCCAACACATGCAGCCACAGCAAGGTCGCCAGACTGCCGATCGGCGTCAGTTTCGGTCCTAAATCGCTACCAATCACATTGGCGTAGATCATGGCGAGGCGAGTTGCGCCTTCGGCATGACTGGCATCGATCGACAAGGCGCCGATCAGTACGGTCGGCATGTTATTCATCACGGCCGATAGCCCGGCGACCAGCAGCCCGGTCCCGAAGGCAGCCCCCCAGACGCCGTGCTGGGCGAATGCACTTAACAAATGACCAAGGGTGTCGGTGAGCCCGGCATTGCGGAGGCCAAACACCACAAGGTACATACCGAGGGAAAACACTACGATCTGCCAGGGCGCATTGCGTACCACGCGGTGCGCATCGATGTGCTGGCCCCGCATGGCCACGATATAGAGGGCCGCAGCCCCGATCCCGGCCACCAGACTGATCGGCACGCCGAAACGATCCAGCCCGAAAAAACCAATCAGCAGCCAGCCGAGTACCCACCAGCCCATCCGAAAGGTCGCGTGATCGACAATGGCCGCCTGTGGCGCTTTCAACAGGGATTCGTCATACACGGGCGGGATATCCCGCCGGTAGAACATAAACAACACCAGCAAGGACGTCGCCACCGACACGAGATTCACCGGCCACATCACCGAGGCATACTCGGTGAACCCAATATGGAAATAGTCGACCGAAACGATGTTCACCAGATTGGAGACCACGAGCGGCAAACTGGCCGTATCGGCAATGAATCCCGCCGCCATCACGAAGGCCAGCGTCGTAGCCGGGGAGAACCGCAAAGCCAGCAACACACCGATCACGATTGGGGTCAGAATCAGCGCCGCGCCGTCGTTCGCAAACAGTGCCGCCACCGCCGCCCCCAGCAACACGAGCAAGGCGAACAGACGGCGACCGCTGCCTCGACCCCAGCGCGCGACATGCAGTGCCGCCCATTCGAAGAATCCGGCCTCGTCGAGCAGCAGGCTGATGATGATCAAGGCGACAAAACTCAGCGTGGCATTCCAGACGATTGCCCAGACGAGACCGATGTCCGAGAGCTGCACAACGCCGAACAGCAAGGCCAGCACGGCCCCCAGGGACGCGCTCCAGCCGATGCCGAGCCCCTTGGGCTGCCAGATGACGAGGGTAAGCGTAAAAAGAAAGATGAGAACAGCAGGCAACATGCGTGAAAACCCGATGGGGTGAGAAGAAGCGCGAAAACAGGAGGGGCACTCTAACGGCTAGAGACTTTCCGCCCAAACCGATGGAACCCGATCATTCCGCCTTGGGCAGCATGGCCGCCCCGCGCACACCGCTGGAATCCCCGTGTTGCGGAGCGACGAGACGCGTCGAGATCGGATCGGAAAAAACGAACCGGTCCCAGAGCCGAGGTACGTCTTCGTACAGGCTGGCGACGTTCGACATCCCGCCACCCAGCACGATAACTTCCGGATCGACGATATTGATCAGATGAGCCAGCGCCCTTGCCAATCGATGGGTGTAGCGATCCAGCGCAGCCTGAGCATCGGAATCACCCTCACCGGCCCAGACCGCCACGTCGTGGCCCGTACCCTCTCGCCGGGTCACAACATGAAAATCCCGCGCAAGGCCCGTCCCTGCCAGCCAGCGTTCGATGCAGCCCTTCATCCCGCACCAGCAGGTCGGTCCCGGAAATTCGCCTTCCTCCGGCCAGGGCAAGGGATTATGTCCCCACTCGCCAGCAATGGCGTTATGACCGGCATGCAACATACCATCGATGACGAGACCACCACCCACGCCCGTGCCGAGAATGACCCCGAACACGGATTTGGCCCCGGCCGCCGCACCATCCCGTGCTTCGGAAAGCGCCAGACAGTTGGCGTCGTTGGCCATGGCGACACGCCGCCCCAACCGCTGCTCCAGATCGCCTTTCAGGGGCCGATCGTTCAGCACGACCGAATTGGCGTTCTTCATCAAGCCGGTGCGCGGGGATACCGTGCCGGGCGTGCCGATACCGATGGCATCCATCCGGCCCAGATCATCTTCGGCGCGCGCGATCAGCGTAGCCATAGCGTCAATCGTGCCGGCGTAATCCCCCTGCGGGGTGGGTAGCCGCTGACGCCAGAGCGTCGCCCCCTGATCGTCGAGTACGGCAACCTCGATCTTGGTTCCGCCTAGATCCACGCCTAATCGCAGCATACACAACCCTCGTCTCTCAACAACGAAACCACCGTGAGCTTACAGTGCAGCAAAGGCCGCAATGTAGTTGGGTTCGTCGGCGATTTCCGGTACGAGTTCGACATGCTTGACCCGATCGTCGGCATCGATCACCACCACCGCGCGTGCCGCCAGATGAGCCAAGGGCCCTTCCGCCAGCTGAACGCCGTAGCTCGTCAGAAATCCCGGGTGCCGGAAGGTCGAGAGAGTCACCACGTGATCCAATCCCTCTGCGCCGCAGAACCGGCTTTGGGCAAATGGCAGATCAGCGGAAATGCAGAGCACGACCGTATCGGCGCGGCTACCTACCTTCTCGTTGAAGGCACGTACCGAGGCGGCGCAGGTCGGCGTATCAAGGCTCGGAAAAATATTGAGGATCTTCTGCTTGCCGGCAAAATCGCCCAGCGTCTTTTCGCTCATGTCTTCGGCGGTCAGCATCCACGCCGGTGCGGGCTCGCCAATCATCGGAAGCTTGCCTGTCACGGCGACTGGTTCACCCAGAAAAGTTACGTTGCTCATGCCTATGCTCCTGTTGGTTGAAGAAATGAAATACGGGAATTCCCTAGAGACGTAATGTGGCAATCAACCGCTTGGGGATCAAGAGCAAATCCAATGCATCGAGTAGGGATGTACAGAGAATGTCGGCCGATTCGACCGCCGCACGCGCGGCGCCTTCGGCTTGAATCACAGCAACACCCAAGCCCGCCTCGGCCAGCATCAGTGCGTCGTTTCGGCCATTGCCGACTGCAAAGCACTGCGCCGCCCCCAGGGACTGGACATACTGCTGCTTGGCCACATCCTGCTCAATGGCGGGCAGGATGTGCAAACTGACGGGCAACGCGCCGAGTTGTTGCGCAGCACTGCCGAAGGTATCGGCCGTCACAACGTGCACCGCCAATTGATCAGCCAGCGCAGATATTCGCGCGGCGGCCCCGGCCAGCAGAAGACCGTCTTCGGCCAGAGTGCCGTTGTAGTCGAGAACCAGATACTGGAACACGAATGTCGCGTGGCCGGGAACCTCAACAGTCAACATCCTGATTACTCTTCGATGGTGATCAGCGGCCCCTGATCCTGTTCGCCGCTACGCAGGGAACGACCCAGCACAGCCGCCAGTTTGCGCGCTGTTTCGCGATAGGCGCGCGTGATCGGCGAATCCGGCGCCCGAATGACGGTGGGCTGGCCTTCGTCGAGATCCGTCCGAATGCGCAGATCAAGCGGCAGGCTACCCAGCAATTCGACCTGATTATCCGCCGCAAGACGTGCGCCGCCGCCTTCACCAAAGATATGTTCGATATGACCGCACTGCGAACACACATGCAGGGCCATGTTCTCGACGATCCCGAGGACCGGCACATTGACCTTCTCGAACATGCTGATAGCCTTGCGGGCATCCAGCAGGGCGATGTCCTGGGGCGTGGTGACGATTACGCTGCCCGCGACCGGCACTTTCTGGGAGAGGGTGATCTGGATGTCACCCGTGCCCGGTGGCATATCGATGATGAGGTAATCGAGGTGATCCCAACGGGTATCGTTCAGCAACTGCATCAGAGCCGAGGTAACCATCGGGCCCCGCCAGATCATCGCCGTTTCATCGTCAACCAGATACCCGATCGACATGGTTTGCAGACCATGGGCCATCACGGGCCGCATCGAGCGGTCTTCCTGAATTTGGGGTTCTTCCCGGGCACCAAGCATTTTCGGCTGGCTGGGACCATAGATATCGGCATCGAGCAGGCCGACGCGTGCGCCCTCGGCGGCCAGTGCCAACGCCAGATTGACGCTGGTGGTGGATTTCCCAACCCCGCCCTTGCCCGAAGCCACGGCAATGATATTGCGCACACCGGGCATGGCCTTGCCCTGCTGCTGACTACCCAGCGGACTGACGAAGGCGACGGTCACCTTCGTGTTCCGGATGCCGTCGACCGTGCGGGCCACCTGCTCAATCAGAGCGATGAGCTCGGGCTCCCAGCTGGCGGCCGGATAATCGAGCACAATATCAACCTCGCCCTGATCGCCGCGGACCTCGACGCGCTCCACCGCCTGAGAACGCGCCAGGGATTCGCCACTATGTGGGTCGACAAGCGCGCCGATCGCCTCTTTCAAGGCCGCTGACTTCACCGGATCCGCCTTATTGCCAAACAAGCCCATGCCTCAACCTCCCAAACAGTCTGATGATCGCCCCGCAGAGCTGGCCACCGGCCAGTCCTGCGGGATTCAAATAAATACAGACTACCGCAGCCCCCGCCTGACGACTAAAAAAACCGATCAGGCGTGGGACGATGATGACGGGGGATGGCGAATTTTCAGGCAGTTGGGACCGAAGCCCCTGCCGATTACTCCGGCCGCATGTGCGGGAACAGCAGCACGTCGCGGATCGACGGCGCGTCGGTTAGCAACATCACCAACCGGTCGATGCCGATACCCTCACCCGCTGTCGGCGGCATGCCGTGCTCCAGCGCGCGAATATAGTCCGCGTCGAAATGCATCGCCTCCTCGTCCCCGGCATCCTTGTCTTCCACTTGCTTGCGGAACCGTTCGGCCTGATCTTCGGCGTCGTTCAATTCCGAGAAGCCATTGGCGATCTCGCGCCCGCCCACGAAAAACTCGAAACGATCGGTCACGAACGGGTCCGCATCGCTACGTCGCGCCAGCGGGGAGACCTCGGCCGGATATTTGGTAATGAAAGTCGGCTGAATCAACTTGTGCTCGGCCGTTTCATCAAAGATTTCAATCTGGATCTTGCCCAGACCGTAACTGTCCTTGAGCTTGATCCCCAGGCCTTCAGCCACAGCGCGCGCACGACCAATTTCGGTAATGTCATCACGGCTGAGATTTGGGTTATGGGTCAGGATCGCATCAACCACCGACAACCGGGCAAACGGCTGATCGAAATCGAACTCGATGCCCTGATAGGTAATGGTCGACGAACCGCAGACGGCCCGGGCCAACTGGCGCAACAGATCCTCGGTCATGTTCATCAAATCGATGTAATCGGCATAGGCCTGATAGAACTCGATCATGGTGAACTCGGGATTGTGCCGCGTGGACAAGCCCTCGTTGCGGAAATTTCGGTTGATCTCGTAGACCCGCTCAAAGCCGCCAACAACCAGCCGCTTCAGATACAGCTCGGGGGCAATCCGCAGGTACAGATCCATATCCAGCGCGTTGTGGAAGGTCGTGAACGGCTTGGCCGAGGCACCGCCGGGGATGACGTGCATCATCGGGGTTTCGACTTCCAGGAAATCCTTTTCGTTCAGATAGTTGCGAATGAATTGGATGATCTGTGTACGCTTGCGGAAGGTAGCGCGCACTGGCTCGTTCATGATCAGATCGACATAGCGCTGCCGATAGCGCTGCTCGGTATCGGACATGCCGTGGAATTTATCCGGCAGCGGGCGCAGGCTTTTGGTCAGCAGGCGCAGGCTATCGACCTTGACCGAGAGCTCGCCCTTGTTAGTCTTGAACAGCAAACCTTCGCCACCGACGATATCGCCGATATCCCAGGTTTTGAAATCATCGTAAACGGCCTCGCCCAAGGCATCGCGTGCCACATAAAGCTGAATGCGTCCGGTGTGATCAAGGATCGACAGGAAACTTGCCTTGCCCATCAATCGCTTGGCCATCACACGACCGGCGACGATAACCCGAAGCGGATTTTCATCGAAAAACCCAGCGTCCTTCTCGGCGTACTGCGCATGCAGGTCGCCCGCGCTGGCATCCCGCCGGAAGTCGTTCGGAAACGCATTGCCGGCTTCTCGAATACGCTTGAGTTTGTCGCGCCGCTCCGCAATCAGGCGGTTTTCGTCGATGACTTCGGTGGCTGAGGAATCAGAGATATCGGACATGCTGGTCAACTTCCGGTAGATGAATGGTCAGAAACGCCCGTAGTGCGGGGCGCTCGGTCGATACGGTTCGGGCAGCGCGGGGCCATGGCTTACAGCCCGCTTTTCAAACTGGCCTCGATGAAGGGATCGAGATCCCCGTCGAGCACGGCCTGGGTATTGCCGGTTTCGCACCCGGTACGCAAATCCTTGATCCGGCTCTGATCGAGCACATAGGAACGGATCTGATTGCCCCAGGATACATCCGATTTGGTCTCTTCCAGCGCCTGGCTGACGGCCCGACGCTTCTGCATTTCCAGTTCGTACAACTTGGCTTTCAATTGCTTCATCGCGTGATCGCGGTTCTGGATCTGCGAGCGCTGATTCTGGCAGGCCACGACGATGCCGGTCGGCAAGTGGGTAAAACGCACGGCCGATTCAGTCCGGTTCACGTGCTGCCCGCCCGCGCCGGATGCCCGATACACATCGACGCGGATGTCCGATGGGTTCACTTCGATATTGATGCGGTCATCGATCTCAGGCGAGACGAATACCGAAGCAAACGAGGTATGCCGCCGGTTGTCCGAATCGAAGGGCGACTTGCGCACCAGTCGGTGCACACCGATCTCTGTACGCAACCAACCGAAGGCATACTCGCCGACAAAATGGATCGTTGCGGATTTGATGCCGGCCACATCGCCATCCGACATCTCGACCACCTCGGTCTGGAAGCCGCGCCGATCGCCCCAGCGCAGATACATGCGCAGCAGAATGCTGGCCCAATCCTGCGCCTCGGTACCGCCCGCGCCGGCCTGGATATCGAGGAAGGCATTCGATTCGTCCATCTCACCCGAGAACATCCGGCGAAACTCCAGATCGGCAATCTGCCGCTCGGATTCCGCGACCTCTTTTTCGATGGATGCGACCGTCTCTTCGTCGTCCTCTTCGGCGGCCATGGTCGCCAATCGGCATTGTCCTGCAGCCCCTTTGCCATATCAGACAGGGTTTCCACCACACGGGCCAGCGATGCGCGTTCGCGCCCCAACGCCTGGGCCTGCTCCGGATTATTCCAGATGTCCGGCACTTCGAGCTCGCGGTCGACTTCTTCTAAACGTTCTTTCTTGACATCAAAGTCAAAGATACCCCCTCAGCGCGGCGGCGCGCGCTGACAGGTCTTTGATTTTGAAAAGGATCGGATTGATTTCGATCATGGGTGATATTCACGTTGCATTTTCAAGGCCGCGTAGTGTATCGCATTGCCGCACAGATGCGGCCAACCGGGACGAATCGCCCACTAAAAATTCCCCGAGGATTCAGCTAGACTGCGACACCGAATCGAACCAGCCAAAATACGTTCCATTCGCCGTCCAATCACCATTTAACCCGTTTTCAGGAAACACCATGACCATCAAACACAGCCGCTACCACGATGATGCCGTTCAATCCCTGCGTTTCGATTTTGCCAAAGACGGTGCCAGCGTCGGCGTACTCCAGCCCGGCACCTATCTGTTCCCGCTCAAAGCTGCAGAAACCATGACCATTGTCGCCGGCGAAATGTTTGTTACCATCGATGATGCAGCAGAGTTCAAGGCACCAGCCGGAACCGTGTTCGAGGCGCCCGCCAACAGCAACCTCCAGATGCGCTGCGCTGCGGACGTTGCCTATTTCTGCCAGTTCCATTCCTGATCATTCGTTCATTAACGGCAACCCGCCAGAGCAGCCCCACACCATGCGTCGATTCTGCCTCATATTAAAGAATCTTATCGTTGTCAGCCTGCTCGGGCTGACCGGTTTTCTGACCGGCATTTCGCCGGTCCTGGCTGCCGAGGCGGGACTACCCAAAACCGTGCTGGATACCCTGCGCGCGCAGAAGCTCAATGCTGCCGACCTCGGCATCTGGGTTCAGGCCGTCGACAGCAAAAAACCGCTGATCACGCACCTGCCGGACGATCTGTTCAATCCCGCTTCGGTGATGAAACTCGTCACCTCCGTGGCGGCGCTGGACATCCTCGGCACCAATTTCCAATGGACCACCCGGGTGTATGCCGACGCCTTGCCCGTCAACGGCGTCATTCACGGGAACGTCTACATCAAGGGTTCCGGCGATCCCTGGTTCCGCAGCGAAGATCTCTGGGACCTGATGCGTCAACTCAAAGATCTGGGCGTGCGCGAAATCACCGGCAAACTGATTCTGGACAACAGTTATTTCGATCCGGGGCCAGCCGATCCCAACGATTTCGACAACCACCCCGAACGGGTCTACAACGCCCTGCCCCAGGC
>JAGXHU010000003.1 GCA_024636015.1 Halothiobacillus sp. | reverse complement strand
GAGTAGTCTCCACAGTCGTTTCGATTGCGGCGCAGCTCTCGGCTGATGGTCGAAGGGGATCGGTTGATCAAACTGGCAATCTTGCGCTGACTGAGACCCTGAGCATGACCGATTTGAATGGTGGCGCGCTCTTCAACGCTAAGTTCGGAATAAAACATAGGGGCAACACCGTACCGGGCAAATCAGGTGTTGCACTCAGTTTCTGCCGCCGTCAGGCTTTGCTTTTGGCATCATCACCGTCACTTTCGGCAAAAGCCTTAGCCAATAGACCAGATCGAGTTTCCCCGGATTCCAATTCGGAAAATATAGCTGCATAAGTTGATTCTTCATCAAAGACGGGGAGCGCGTTCTTGCCAGTCACGAGTGTTGCTCCTTGAGTTAGATGTCAATACTTATAGGTTTGCGTGCCAGACTTTATACACCAGAATACACCAAACATCCTTCAGATAAATTTAGGTCATTTTTGACCTTCGGATGAGCAGGACCATTTAACCGCCCGTCAGGCATCACTGAATCCCCCGGCCCACCATGGCAAGTACAAGAATCCCTGCCCTCGCCAGCCCACCAAGCAGGTGCCGGCATCCCCCGACACTTAGAAAATCTGTACCTGTTTTGTACCCATTATCGGCTGACCGCTGCGCACGCCGTGGCCTCAAGCGAGCAAATCGCCCTCACAGGACCCCTCAAGCCCAGCCATAACCCTTCTACCTCGTCATACCTATCGAAGCGCACAGAATATTTATTTTCAAATGCATGATGGTAGGGCAGGTCTGTGCGCCGTCCTGGCATGCCGGGGGAAAACAGGTACAAAAATAGGTACAATTAGATACAAAAAAGCACAAAAAAAAGCCACACAAGGCGGCTTCTAGTTGGTTTTTGTTTTCACGTTGATTGATGAAAATCAATTACTTATGTGGTGCGCCCGACTGGATTCGAACCAGTGACCCCAGCCTTCGGAGGGCTGTACTCTATCCATCTGAGCTACGGGCGCAAATTTTGAGCGCGAATCATAGCCGTTTGGGAGGAGGCTGTCCACCGCCCAACCGTCAGGAATCACGGTTGTCGCGAGGTTGAATCAAGGCTGAACATCGCTCTCTTGCGGGCTTCCGCCCATTGTTGAGCCGAGCCTATTATGACGGCACGTGTGGGGGCAGGGCATCGATATTCGGTTTGTCCCGGTTCTTGCCCTGATCATGCGCCAGAAGCATATAGACGCCAGGCACAATAAACAGAGTGAAGAAAGTACCGATGCCTAGGCCGCTGGCGATGACGAGGCCCAAATCGAATCGACTAACCGCGCCAGCGCCTGTTGCCATGATCAGCGGTACGACGCCCAGCACCATCGCGAAGGTGGTCATCAAAATGGGCCGTAGACGCATGCCAGCGGCCTCAATGATCGCGTCGTGCTTGGTTTTCCCCTGTTCCTGCAGCTTGTTGGCGAATTCCACGATCAGAATCCCGTGCTTGGAGATCAGGCCAATCAGGGTGACGAGGCCCACCTCGGTGTAAATATTGAGCGTGGCTCGCCCGATACCGAGGTTGATAAAGATCAGGGCGCCGGCAATCGAGAGGGGAACAGACACCAGGATGATGACCGGATCCCGGAAGCTTTCGAACAGCGCAGCCAGTACGAGAAAGATGATGACGATGGAGAAGAAGAAGGTCACCACCATCCCGCCGGATTCCTGGACGAATTGCCGTGATGGCCCCGTGTAGCCATAGCCATAGCCCACCGGTAGGGTGGTTTTGGCCAACTGGGTGAGTTTATCCAGTGCGACACCTTGCGGAATGGTTGGGTAATTCACCCCCTGGATCGTGGCCGTGTTTTGTTGCTGGAAATGGTTGATCGACTCCGGTTCCACCTTGGTTTCCAGTTTGGCAACAGTGGACAGGGTCACCATCGTTCCGCTGGCAGTTTTCAGGTAATAGTGATTGAGTTGATCGGCATTCAGACGGAAGCGTTGCTGCACCTGGGGAATGACCTTATAGGACCGTCCGCCCAGTTCAAAGTAATTGACGTAGCCGCCCCCCAGCATGGCCGAGAGTGCCGAGCCGATATCCTTCATGTTGATGCCGAGTTGGGCGGCCATATCCCGGTTAATAACAACGGTCGTCTGGGGCAGATCGATCCGTAAATCCGACTGAAGGAAAATAAAATCACCGGTTTTCAGGGCCGTATTCAGGAAGTCATTGGCCACCTTGAAGAGCTGGTCAAACGGCTCGGTGGTTGTGATGGCGAACTGAATCGGTAGCCCGCGCGAACCAGGCAGCGGTGGCGGTTGGAAAACGGCATTCTGGGTGCCGGCAATATGACTCAAGTCGCCTTGAATCACCGGTTGTAGCTGGCCGGCGGTTTTGGTGCGCTCGTCCCAGGGCTTGAGCACCATGCCACTGATGACCTGGGTGGGGGTGTTCAACTGGAATATATGGTTGGTTTCCGGAAATTTCTGGAAGGTTTTGATGACCTGCTTCCCATACAAGTCGCGTTGTTGCAGGGTGGCTGTCGGCGAATTGAAGGCAATGGAGAGCAATACGCCCTGATCCTCTTGCGGGGCGAGTTCGGTCATTGATGTGGAGTAGAGAAAGTAGATCCCACCCAGCATCAAGAAGATGAATACCGTGACGACCGGCAGGTGATTCAATACACCATTCAGCTTGCGGGAATAGCCGGCATGCACCTTGTCGAATTGGTTGTCGAGCCACACCACCAGCCGATCCTGCCATCCGCCGCCATCTCGTTTGGGGGCGCGAAGCAAACGCGAGCACATCATGGGTGAGAGCGTCAGGGCAATGATGGCCGACATCGTGACGGCCCCAACCAGGGTAAAGGCGAACTCGGTAAAGAGCGCACCAGTGAGCCCTTTCATGAAACCGATCGGGATGTAGACCGCAATCAAGACGACGGTCATGGCCAGAATGGGGCCGGCGAGTTCCCGAGCGGCCAGGGTCGCGGCTTGTAACGGACTGGAACCATCTTCGAGATGGCGACTGACGTTCTCCACCACGATGATCGCATCGTCCACGACGAGACCAATCGCCAGCACGAACGCGAGCAGGGTGAGCAGATTGATCGAATAACCCAAAGCCAGCATCACGGTAAAGGTGCCGACCAACGACAGGGGGATGGCGATGACGGGAATCAGCACAGATCGCAGATTTCCCAGGAATACGAACACCACCACGGTGACGATGAGGATGGCCTCGATCAGGGTTTTTAGCACCTCGTGGATCGATGAATTCACGAATTTGGTGGAGTCGTAGACGATGTTGGCCTTCAGTCCCTGGGGTAGTTGGGCCTCGATATTCGGCATCGCAGCGTGGACGCGCTTGATTACATCCAGCAGGTTGGCGCCGGGGGCGACCTGTATCCCCACATACACGGCCTTGCGCCCGTCAAAGGAGACGCTGGAGTCATAGTCGTCCGAGCCGAGGGTGACCTTGGCGACATCCTCCAGTCGTACGATGGAGCCCTTGTCTTGCTTCAGGATCATTTGCTTGAACTGATCGAGCGAATGCAGGGCTGTCGAGGCATTGAGGTTGATCTGAACCATCTGCCCCTTGGTTTGCCCGCTGGACGACAGGTAGTTGTTCGCAGCCATCGTGCTGTATACGTCTGCGGCAGTCAGGCCGACGGCGGCGAGCTTTTGGGGGTTGAGCCAGGCACGAAGCGCAAAATTCTTGGCGCCAAGTAACTCGGCGTTCTGGACACCTTCGACGGCTTGCAGTTTGGGTTGCACGGCCCGCAGGAGGTAATCAGTGACCTGATTGGGCTTCAGCACGTCGCTGTAAAAGCCGATGTACATGGCATCAATCGTCTGACCGATGCTCACCGACATGGTGGGCTTTTGTGCCTGAGGCGGTAGCTGGTTCAGGACCGAGTTCACCTTGGTGTTGATCTCGGTCAGGGCCTTGTCCGGATCGTAGTTGAGCCGGAGGTTGACGGTGATGTTGCTCAGACCCTGGGTGCTGTTCGAGGTCATGTAGTCGATGCCATTGGACTGCGCAATGGCATTTTCCAGCGGTGTCGTGATGAAGCTAGCGACCAGATTGGCGTCGGCGCCTGGATAGGCGGTGGTCACCGTGACAACCGCGTTCTGGGTGTAGGGGAACTGGAGAATGGGCAACAGGCCGAACGATCGGATACCCAATACCAGCAAAACAAGGCTGATGACGGTGGCCAGGACCGGGCGCGCGACAAAAATGTCGGTAAATTTGCGCATGTTTGCCGTGACCGTACTCATTCGTCAGTCACCTCGGGGTGCGGATTATTGGTCGGTGTAACGCTGTTGTTGATCAGTACCGGTGCGCCGTTGCGCAACTTGATCTGGCCGGAGGTCACGACCGTGTCACCGGCCTTGATGCCGGTGAGTACGGCAATCTGATCGCCGCGTGTGGCGCCGGTCGTCACGAAATGCTGGGATACCGTGAGTGTTTCCTTGCCCTCTTTGGATTTGCCGTGATCGACAACGAACACGGTGCTGCCGTAGGGGTTAAAGGCGATTGCGGTGCTCGGCAGGGTGAGGAATTCCTGAGGTGGGCCCTGTTTGATCGTAAGGGTGGCAAACATGCCGGGCAGGAGTTCGCTCTTGGGGTTGGCGATTGAGGCGCGTACGGTGAGATTCCGCGTGGCCGTGTTGATCTGCGGTTCAATAGCCGTGATCTTTCCTTCAAACGTCTTGCCGGGGCGGGCGTCGGTTTTGACGGCTACCGCTTCATCAAGGTGGATCAAGTCGATCTGTGTCTGCGGTATCGTGAAATCGATGTACATCGGGTCGAGTTGTTGCAGACTGACAATGTTCGCGCCGGGTGCCAGATATTGCCCCAGATCCACCTGACGGATGCCGAGCACGCCGGAGAAAGGGGCGCGAATGATTTTCTGGTCGATTAAGGCCTGTTGCGTGGCAATCTGGGCTTCGGCGCTTTTGAGTGTGGCCGCATCGCTGTCGACAACGGCTTGACTCACGGCCTGAATTTTCAGCTGGGCGCGGTCGCGGGTGAGATTCTGTCGAGCCAGTTCGGCATTGGCCTTAAATTGGGCCAGTTGGGCCTTCAGCGGGTCAGCATTGATTTCGAGCAGGGTTTGCCCTTTCTTGACTTGCTTGCCGGACTCAAAGGGAATCGCCGTGATTAACCCACCCACTTCCGCCGAGAGTTGGGTGGCCTTCGAGGCACGTAATGTGCCCACTGCCTGAGTCGTTGGCTGCCAGCTGGATTTTTCGGCAACGATCGTGGAAATCGTCTGCGGCGGAATGCCGTGACCACGAATCGCCTTGGCAATCATGTGATTGCGGAATTGCTGAAAGCCATAGATCCCGCCAAACACCAGACCAACCAGCAACAGCATGACAATCATGCGCAGAGGGGTTCCTTTCGACATTTTCTCTCTCTCCGGTGTTATGGGGTGGGGGTCTGGGCGGTGGATTTGTTTTTGGCCATTGGGGCTTGCGCAGCCTGTGTGCCGCCCCCCATGGCCTGATACAAGGCAACAGTATCGGTCAGTCGCTGTGCCCGTGCCGCCAACGTCAGCAACCGGGTTTGCGCGGCCTGTTGTTGAGCGATCAACAGCTGCAGATAGTTGGCGCTGCCCAGTTTCAATTGTTGTTCGACCAGCGACAGGGATTCCCGCGCTGATTGCTCGGCTGCTGCCTGTGCCGCCAGGGTATCGGCATCGTTCGCGCTGGCCTGCAAGACATCGGCCACGTTGCGCAGGCCATCCAGCACGGTTTGTTGATAATTGGCTGCTGCTGCCGACAGGGCTTCGTGGGCGGCGTCCTTCCCGGCTTTCAACCCGCCGTTGAATATTGGCTGGGTGAGGCCGCTGAGCAGACTCCAGATCAATGAATCCGGGGTGAAGAGCTTTTGGGGCGAAATGCTCTGAGAACCCAGCGTGCCGGACAGGTTGATTTGTGGATAGAGATCCGCGACAGCGACCCCGTATTGGGCGGTGGCGGCATGCAGCAAGGCCTCTGAGGCCTGGATGTCCGGTCGTGCTCTGACCCATTCGGAGGGAACAACTACGGGCACAGACGCAGGCAGGGTGAAGTCAGCCAGCGTGAACTGTGGGATGTTGGCGGCACCCGGCATCTGGCCGGTTAGTGTGGCCAGGAGATGATTTGCTTGCGACCGCTTGGTGTTCAGCGGGGGCAGGGTGGCACGTGTCTGCTGGATTTGTGTCTGCAGAGTGAGTTCGTCGCCACGCGTGGCTGCGCCAAGTTTGAGGCGTTGGCGCACGAGATCGAGCTGGTCCTGCTGTGCGTGGATGATGGCCTGGGTCGTTGAGATCTGCTCGTTCAGCATGGCCTGGGTAATGGCCTGGATGACGATGTTGCCCGCCAGCGTCAAGCGTGCGGCATTCAGCGCATAGTGTTGATAGTCCGTCTGGGCGGCGAGGGCTTCGAGTGCGCGTCGGTTGGCCCCGAATAGATCAAGGTTGTAACTGACTGTCAGTCCGGCGTTGTAGAGTTCGAAAGACCGCTTTCCACCCGGTTGCCCGAAGGCTGAATTGTTGATGCCCTGGCTCTGTGCAGACAGTTTTCCATTGACCTGGGGGAGTTCCGTAGAGCCCGACTGCGCAGCAAAAGTCTGTTGCGCCTGACGGAATTTTGCCTCGGCCGCAGCCAGCGTGGGGCTGGTGTTCAAGCCTTGCGCGACCAGAGCGTTCAGGGGGGCGTTATGAAACATCTGCCACCATTCGACAGGTGCTTGCTTGCTGGCGACATAATGTTGGCTGTCGCCCTGTGGCATGTTGGGTGTGGCGCGGGTGTGATCGGGTAGGCGCGCATGCGTGTACCGATCGACCGCAGGTGCTTCGGGGCTGCGGAAGTTCGGGCCAACCGTCGCGCACCCCGTCAGGCCCAGCAGGATGAATCCAAGCGGCAAGGCAGATCGGAGCGGTACCCACATAGAGTGGAACCGGGCAGGGCAGTCACGCATGTTTAAAGCCACTCCTCGTCATGAATATCGTTACGGCGAAGAAGGTCGTCGCCCGGTGCTGAAAGTAAAACCCGCATCACGCGGCGCAGGCCAAAAGTAGCAACTAAAGATAGCATACTAATTATTAAGTTTCGCTCCAAAAAATTGGTTCGCCGCCTCGCCACAGGGGGGCACCTTGGTTTCAGCCCATTGAGTGGCTCGTGATATGGCGCTTCGGGGGTTTGGCCGACGGGGGAATACGCTACTGCTCCGATGGGGTGTTGTCCTGACCTAGGTTGCTGGTTTTGATCGCGATAGACAATAAGAATGGCACCGAATTTTTACAGAGTAGCGAATTTGGCCTATTTCGGTATATTAAACCTGCGAAGGAGCGGGGTGAGTGCCTCGGATCCATTTCGTATTTAGTAACAGGAAACCACCTGGTTGCAGGGCAGTTTCGTGGGTCATGCGTTTGATCTGAAATTCTGAAACTGCTGTGTTTTATGCAAGGTGCCAGTAGAGGGAGTCATCAGTTGTCACAGGATCAACACATACCGCCATCCTTGTCCCTGCCGGACGAAGGGTTTTATCCCCATCCATTGCACATGACCACCACCGAGGGATTCGAATTTGCGAGTCGGGCAATCCTGGCTTATCTGCATCGACAGTTCGGTTTCAAGTTGTGGATGACAACCCGAACCGAAGGAAACGACTGGATTATCCTTCAGGCCGAAAATCATGGCTACGATGTGCATGAAGGGGCCGTTTTCCGCTGGGCGGACACCTTCTGCGCTCGTATGTTGAATGAGGAAGGCCCCCATGTGGCCGCAGACGTGCGGGATGTACCTGCCTATGCAGCGGCGCCGCTCGGTGCGCAATTGCCGACGGGGGCTTATATTGGGGTGCCGTTGACCCGTCTGGATGGTTCCTTTCTGGGCACGCTGAGTGCGATCGATCCCGAGCCGCAGTCTGTTGATGTTGATCAGGTGCTGCCTCTGGTGGAGCTGCTGGCCCGGTTACTGGGTCTCGTTCTGGAGAATGAGCTGCGGTCGGTCGATCAGCAGCGACTGCTGGAGCGGACGTTGGAGGCGGCGCAAACCGATATGTTGACGGGGTTGCTCAACCGACGTGGCTGGGAAGCGGGGATTACTCTTGAAGCTGCCCGAGTCAGGCGTTATGGCGTTGCAGTTTGTGTGTTGGTGGTCGAGATTGAGGCAGGAGCATCAGATGTCACGATTGACGATGCGCTTGTCAGCCGCGCCGCTGAATGCCTGCGCGCTTGTGTCCGTGAAAGCGATATTTTGGCGCGCATCGAGGGGAATGAGTTCGGGGTATTGGCCCTTGAGTGTGGGGCGACGGGCTCCGAAAAACTCGGCAGCAAGTTGAAGAATGCGCTGATAGAAGCGGGAATTTCGGCTGCGGTAGGCGGTGTTGCGTTTGACCCGATTGACGAGATCGAGGAAACCGTCGCGCGCGCCGCAGAGGCCATGATGGCCGACAAAACCCGGCAATCGATTCCGGATGCGAACGACTGATATCTCGTCTGGCTACGCTTCGACTGACTACGCCTAGAGCCAGTCGGTCAGGGCCAGGCCGATGCCGAACCGGCTGATGGAACGGTTGTAGTCGATCAAGCTTTCCCCGTAACCGTTGAAGTACTGCACATATGCGCGAATGTGCTTGTTGATTGGGCGGCTGTAGTTGATTTCGATGGATCCCCGATTCTGCCGTTTCAGGTTGTTGCGCAAGGTCGCCGACAGGGTGCCATCCTGAAGCTTGTAGGCAAAGGTCAAATCGCCATAGCCCAGATAGTCCGTAATGTCGGGGTTGTCGTCCGTTGCCCGTGCTTCGGGAATTCGATACCAGGCACGAGCCACCCCTGCGAAATTTCCGGCGCCGAAGGCGGTCTGCAGTGCCAGACGATTCCAGCTGCGTGACCGTGCGCCGCCCTGGCCGTTGGATTGATGGATAAAACTGAACCGAAACTTGCGAAAATCCAGACCTGCCAGATGGTATTTTGTGTCCAGATTCAGGCCGATTTCCGGTTCATAGTCCGTCTCCCGAAAGGGAGCCGAGGCATGTGAACCCAGGAATTCCGTATTGTAGAGTTGCCAGAAAGATAGCTGGGTGTATCCGAAATAGAAGGCGGTATTTTTGCCCAAAGGGCGATCCCACCAGTCGAACTGAAAGGACAGTTGATACTTGGCTTCGACGTGTTGGGGGGTGAAGTCGTAAACCGACCTGTCCAGGTTTGTCGGGGTGTAGGTGGCAAACAGAAAGTAATTTGGCTTTAAAGCACGAATCAGGAAGAGGTTGTTGTTCTTCTGACTTTCTTCGGCCAGACGATTTGCAAGGGCGTCGTTTTTGACAACCTCTGGCGGCGCTGATGCGGTCGTTGCCGGATCCGCGGGTGGTGGGGCAGTCGGCCGGAGCGCGATGGGTGAGACGATCTGCTCGGATTCAGCCGGGGCGTTTTCGATGCTTTGGGCCAATTGGTCGTAGCAGGCCAGCCGGGCATCGTTTGCCAACAGTGCCTTGCATTGTGCCAGCCGACTATCGGCGGCAAGCGCTGATGTCGAATATCCACCCATGGGCAGCAGCAGGATCGAAGCCAACAGATTCGTGCGGGTCATGCCAGGTGCCTCGGGGTTTTTGCTGAAGCAATGGTCTGACTGTACAGCAGATTTTCGATCGTGTCAGGGGAGCTGGCCTGATCCATGTGCTGTCTGCAAACAGAAACCGCGCGGGTTGCGGGGCCTCTTAATCCGAAATCTGATCGGCGTGTTCCCCGGTTTTACCTGTTTGGTTCTCGTCCATCGGGCCGAGGGGCGTCCAGACAATTTCAATGCGGTCGCGGCCATTGTGCTTCGCGCGATAAAGCGCGTCATCCCCACAGAGGTACAGTTTTTCAAATGAAAACCCGCGTGGGGCGATGGTGACGCTCAGTGAGGCCGTGATGCGTAGCCCTTCCTCGGTGCTGGAGCGGAGACTGCGGATGCTGTGACTGGCCTCTTCGGCCAGGATGATGGCTTGTCGGATATCGTTGGTGGGGATGACCATGGCGAACTCTTCGCCACCCAGTCGACCGGTGAATCCCGGGTAGGACACGAGTTTGGATATTTCATTTGCCAGACCGGATAGCACCTTGTCACCAACCGGATGGCCGTAGCGGTCGTTGATCTGCTTGAAGTGATCGATATCCAGCAGAATGATGGCCATTGGCCCCCGCGTCAGAAGCCGTTCGGCTTCGTGAATCAGTGTATTTCTGTTCAACAGGCGCGTGAGGCCATCATGCCGGTTCTGGTAGGTCAGGGCCTCGGTCAGTTCACGCAGTCGTACATTGGCAATGTTCAGTTCCAGTTCCGTCCGATCGGAGTGGCCGATGACGCGCCGCATTTCACGAATAACCCGTTCGAATTCCCCAATCAACTCACCCAGTGCAGGGCGGTGGAGCGTGTCGGGTCCTTGCGCATGCGCCATTATGGCCTGGTCGAGTACTGCCTTTTCTCGCTCGAAGAGATCGGGATGTATCAGCGGGGACTGTTCCATTACGACTCTAGGGCATGCGCATGGAATTCAATGGCGGGAAAGTCTTCGGCGACTTCCAGGCCGAACTCCAGAATGGTTTCGTCGTCCACGTCATGATGCCAGTCCAGCATGATGCGATTCCCCGCCTCTGCAGCCTGGTTCAGACGATCAAAAAAACTGAACAGCATTTTGGTGCTGGAACTGTTGAAGTAGTTGAGTTGCACGATGACCTGCAAATCCTCGTTCTTCAGTGAGCCAAGAAATTCGGCGGTCTGGCTCAGGATGTCTCCGTAGAATGCGGCGGCACTCTCCGGATAGGATTCGCCCTTGAGCATTAGTCGACGAGTCGGAAAGTCGAAATCGACTTCGGGGGTATTGCTGGTGGAGGCCAGATACAGTTGATTCATGTTTTTATCCTGTTTTTTTCATGAGTGACGTCAGATGGTCGCTTTCAAGGTAAACATCAGCATGCCGTTGCCCATCGGATTGAAGCCGTATTCGATGGGCGCACTGCTGTCCTTGGCAATGGTCAGGAGACCGAGTCCTGCGCCCTTGCTGCTTTCGCTGGTTTCCGAGCGCAAAGCCTTGCGATAGGCATCTTTGATCTGTTCACTGGACATGACGCGGAGCGGTTCGAGCTGAGGCGTGAGCTGTTCGGCAAACGCCTGGCTCACCGGGTTGGCGCAGAGGATGAGGAACGCGTTGTCGACATGGGTGACCAGGACCGAGCCAGCACGCATTTCCAGATTGGTCTGCTCTGGCGGCGTGAGGCTGTCGCTGGAGTAGTGGACGATGTTTTGGGCCATTTCGATAAAGGTCGAAAAGATCTTGCGACGGACACTGCCGCTGGCATCGGATTGACCAATCCGCAGACGAACGGAGTCTCCGATGGCATTGATGATGTTTTGCGAAAAATAACCGGCATAGAAAAAAATCAGGTTCTCGTCCAGGCCGGGGAAGCAGGGGTTGATGTCCTGCGATAAAGATTCATGCGTCATGCGGGGATTCCCTGTGATTCGGATTTGGGTTGATATTCAGTGCAACCAGGGTCAGATCGTCTCGTCGGATTTGCTGTCCCTGATAATCTGCAAATAGGGCGAGAAAGGCGATCTGCTGGTCTGACATGGCCTCGTGGCGCGTCTGCGTTAGAAAATGGGTTAACCGTCGCTTGCCGAAGGCGATGTTTTTTGGGCCGCCTACTTGATCAATCACCCCATCACTCAGGATGAAGATTCGGCAGGGTTCGTTGATATCGAGTGTGTGATTTTTCCAGGTCGCCGTCATTTGCGTGCGGATGTACCCGACGCCTTGGCGATCTCCAGTTAGAACCACGACCGGTGCATCATTCTGGAGGGGGACCATGAACAGGGATTGATGCGCGCCGGCATAGGTGAGCGTTTTATGTGTTTGGTTATAGCGGACAACGATGCCATCCAGGCCGTCATCGGAGTTTTCCTGGCCGCCGGATGCGTCGGTATGCTGGTTCAGTACCCGCTTGATGTGGCGATTGATGGCGCTAAGTAATGCGGCCGGATCATGCCTGCCTTCGGAGATTAACGCCTGTTCCAGGGCGGATTCGGCAATCAGGGTCATGAAGGCACCGGGTACGCCATGCCCGGTGCAGTCGAACAGGACGGCGAGAAAACCGTCATCGAGCGGGACGAAATGAAACATGTCGCCGCCCACAACATCCCGCGGTTCCCAAATCAGCCAATGATCGTCAGGCAAATGTTTTTCCAGAGCAATGCGGGAAGGCTTGAGTAGGGATTGTTGTATGACGCTGGCGTATTCGATGCTCTCGATCAGTTGTCGGTGTTGCCTGGCCTGAAGGGCTGTCATCGCCTGCATGAGATCGAGCACCTGTCCGATGCCGAGATATTTACCCTGTTCGACAATGATGAACCCATCGGTAAAGACCTTATTGCCCGCCTCGACGGCGAGTGCGGTCAGCTGCTCGATACTGATGGTGGCATCGACAACCAGGGGGTTTTTGTCCATGAACGCGATACAGCTTTTCTGGTTGTATAGCTCGGGGTAAAACGGCTTGGTCATGTTGCTGTGGAATAGGTTTCGGTTAATCAGCCCCATCGGGCGACCATCCGCCAGTAACACGGGCAGATTCTGTAAACTCGATTTTTGCGCAAACAAGCCGAGCACTTCTTCATTCTTGTAGTCGGGGGTGATAGCGCTGGCTTCAATCGACAAATCGCCGGCAAAGCGGATTTCTTTGAGCATTTAGGAAGGACTCGTCCTGCGGGTAGTGGAGGGGGGCGCATCAATTTTGTATTCCCGACGACAACATCATGCGGGGTGTTTGTGACATTGTTTTGACAGCGCATGGCGCAGTGCTCTGGGGGGAGGGGCAGATGACGGGCTTAGCGGGCAATGATCTGCCTGGTGAGATGGGCCATTGCGTTCGGTCGGCAGGCATCTCTGAGAATGGGAGGACGCAATTTATGTCATTATCCGTTATGATTTTCAAAAGGAATTTGATTCCATGCCGGACGTCCGATTGCGGGGCGGGTGGAATCGAGTGAAATCCTTAAAATGTCTGGACCGTCATGTCCGGCTGCGGCCTAGGGTTATACCTGGCTGGCAGCCCCTAGGGGCAAGGTCGGAAATCGTCCAGGTTGGTTCATTTGTGCGGATACCCTAAAGATCGCCGGGATCGGGCCGATAAGTACTTCAGTTCGCATAAGTCACAATTAAATAAGGTTGAGTACCGTCGTGAAAAAAGATGTCATATCTTCGGTGGATTCCCGCACTCGTCTGGCAGGACACAATCGCCTTGAGCTGTTGGTGTTCGGGCTGGGCGATGATCAGTTGTTCGGCATCAACGTCTTCAAGGTGCGCGAGGTCATTCGTTGCCCCAAGCTGACCGATGTGCCCAAGGCCACGTCAGCCGTTCGGGGTATTGCGGACGTGCGCGGTCATACGATTACCATCATCGACCTGTCGGATGCGATCGGGTCAGAGCGCATGACGCCCGCAGCTGTAGCCGAGTCATTCGTTATCATCACTGAATATAACCGGGCAGTGCAGGGCTTTCTGGTGAATTCGGTCGATCGGATTGTGAACCTTTCCTGGAAAGAGGTCATGCCGCCGCCGACAGGAACCAATACATCAAACTTTCTGACGGCCGTCGCGCGGGTGGATGGATCGCTCGTCGAGATTATCGATGTCGAACAGATCTTCGCTAAAGTTGTCGGAGTGAAGGAAGATATCTCTTCCGATGTTTTACAAGATGTTCAGGGTCTGGCCGCCGTGGGCAGTATTGCTCTGGTGGTCGATGATTCCCTGGTTGCCCGTAACCAGGTGCGCAATACGCTGCGTCAGATGGGGCTCGATTGCGTGATGGCTAACAATGGCAAAGAGGCTTTTGATCTTCTGCGCCGGTGGGCGGATAGTTCACCCGAGCAGCTGAATCGGTTGGCCCTAATTGTCTCGGATATTGAAATGCCGATCATGGATGGTTATGCCCTTACTACTCAAATTCGTCGTGATGCCCGTTTGAAGGGGTTGTACGTGATTCTCCATTCCTCGCTGAGTGGTGGGTTCAACGAGTCGATGATCAAGCGGGTTGGGGCTGATCAATTCATTGCCAAATTCCATCCTGACGATCTGGCCCGAGTGATTGCTGAAGCATTGAAAAATAGACCGATGCATTTGGCTGAATCGGTATAAGGATGCAAGCCGAGCAATATCAGCAGTTTTGCGAGCTGCTCGAACGTCAGAGCGGTATTTTGTTGGGTGCGGACAAACGCTACCTCGTGGAAACCCGCCTTGGCCGCGTGCTGCGTGAGCAGCAATTGTCGTCGATGGAGGAGCTGGTCGATCGCATTTTGAAGCGTCACGATTCAGCGTTGCTGAAGTCCGTGATTGAGGCGATGACGACCAATGAAACACTCTGGTTTCGGGATGACTATCCGTTTCAGGCAGTGCGGGATGTTTTTTTCCCGGAAATCCCCGCCCATAAACGAAGCATCCGGATCTGGTCGGCTGCCTGTTCCTCGGGGCAGGAACCCTATTCGCTCAGTATGATTGTCAGTGAGGTCAACCCCCCGTTTTCGGTAGAAATCGTGGGGACCGACCTTTCTTCTCGTGTGCTGGAACAGGCCAAATCGGGTATTTACGATGAGCTGTCATTGGGGCGAGGGTTGTCCGACGCGCGGCGGCGGCAGTTTTTCGAGCCTGTCGAGCGAGGGTGGCAACTCAAGCCGGAGTTGCGGCGGCGCGTTCGCTTTCAGGTGGCGAATCTGCTGGACTCGGTTAGCGGCCTGGGGCGGTTCGATATCATTTTCTGCCGTAACGTTCTGATTTATTTCTCCCGCGAAACGAAGTCGAAAATCATTAATCGGCTCGCGGACGCGCTGGTGCCGAATGGACGCCTTGTGCTGGGTGCCTCCGAATCCGTTCAGCAATTGAGTGATCGGTTCGATGTCGAACGATTGCCTGGTGGGGGGATGGCGTTCCGCCTGAAGCGCTGATTGCCCTGCCGATGGGGCTGGGCAGATGGTTAAGTTACTCTCCGATTATCCCCTCGCATGGGAGTCGTCGCCATGCACGTCCGTGCCGACACGCCAAATATCCTGCCTTCTGAAGTCCCTCTGGGTGTCTCCTGGCTGATCGCGTGGTCGGCCGGCGCCCTTGTGGCCTGGCTGATACCCTGGGCGCCGTTGGACTCGTCGTGGGCACTGTCCGTGCGCTGGCCGGTCGATCATTTGGCCACCTTCGTTCGGGGCATAGCCAGATTGTCAGCAGGGACTTATCCCGTGATCGCCCTGCTCAGCCTTCTGGCACTCTGCCTCGGGGTAATTCGATTCAATCAGAAATACGCGCACTCCCGTAGCCGGTACGGCAGGCGCTCGATTTGGCGTGGACTTATTCTGACGCTGTCCGTGTTGGGCGGGATGTGGTGGTCCCTGGCCAATATGGGCGAATTCGTTCGCAGTATGCCCGCCGGTTTTGAGTCACCGATCACCTGCTCCATGACGGTTGGTCTTGCCGATTTGCCGAAACCCGGCGACCGCATGCAACGATTGCTGGGACAGATACGTACCGTATCAGCGGACTCCGAAGATTCCACCTGTCAGCAGTTCAAGGTGGGGCAGCGATTGATCATTCGGGACTATGCCCGCCATCCGCCGGCCTACGCGGGCGGGCAAATCTGGCAATTCACGCTACGCCTGAAGCCGCCGCATGGCAGTTTGAATCCGGGCGGGTTCGATTATGAGCGTTGGTTGTTTGCCCAGCGCATTGTGGCGACGGCCAGTGCCCGTGGTACACCGACCCTGCTTGCTTCGACCGGTACCGGCTTTGCCCTCCGATTGGCCGCGCTGCGGGCCGAACTCAGAACCGACATGCTGAACGTGTCGGATTCTGGTCGACCCGATGATCCGGGGCGTGGTTTGTTGCTGGGGTTGACGATTGGTGACGGCGATTTTTTGAGTCAGGCCGATTGGAATGTGCTGCTGGCGACGGGGACTAATCATCTGCTGGCCATCTCCGGGTTGCATGTCGGGATGGTGGCGGGCCTGTTTGCCTGGCTTGTGGGCGGATTGTGGGCTCGTACTCGCTGGTGCGAGGCCATCCCGGCGCGGCGCATCGCAGCTTTTGTGGCCGTGGCCGCCGCGTGGGGGTATGCGTTGCTGGCGGGTATGTCGGTACCCACCGAGCGGACGGCGTTGATGATCAGCATTTTGCTGGCTGGCGTTTTACTCGGACGTGCCTGGCGACTACTGGACCTTTGGTTGGTCGCCTTGCTGGGCGTTCTGTTGCTTGATCCATTTTCGCCGTTGACGGCCGGATTCTGGCTATCGTTCGGCGCCGTTCTCGTCATGTTGCTCTGGTTGCAGTACAGGCCCACGCTCTCGTTCTGGCGCGATGCCTTACGCCTGCAGGTGGTGCTGACCCTAGCCCTTTTGCCGTTGGTCTGGTTGATGTTTGATCGAGTAGCTTGGTCATCCCTGCCGGCGAACCTGCTTGCTGTCCCCCTCATCACCTTGCTTATTACTCCGCTGGCCTTGTTGACTGCGCTGTTCTCGGTATGGGCACCGGCGATCGCACATCTATTGATGATTCCCGTCGATTGGCTGGCTCAGGGGTTGTTCGTTGCTTTGCGTACCCTGGCGCGTTTGGCACCGGATAGTCAGGTCGTTGCGCCGCCCGGTTGGGCGATCCTGCTGGCCGGACTGGGCGTTGCCTGGATGTTGATGCCGCGCAGCTGGCCTCGGCGGTATCTGGGTCTGGTGCTCTGTGTGCCCGCGATGATCTATCGTCCGCCCGCAGTACCGCCGGAGCTGGCCGATATCTGGCTGCTCGATGTGGGGCAGGGACTAGCCGTGATTCTGAAAACGGCACACCATGCTGCGCTGTATGATACCGGTCCGGCTTATCTGACGAGCGATGCGGGATCCCGCACCGTGATTCCGGCATTGCGTGCCCTCGGCGTGACCCGACTGGATCAGATCGTGATCAGCCATCATGCGCGGGATCATGCCGGTGGTCTGAGGAGTGTGCTCACGGCATTTCCGAACACGCCGGTGATTTCCGGTGAGCCTCTGGCCGGGGTGCCGACAGAAGCGTGTCGTGACGGATCGCGTTGGACGTGGGACGGGGTTCAGTTCGAGTTGTTTCAGGCTGAAAATATGCGCAGCGACAATAATCACTCCTGTGTGCTGCGGGTGACGGACCACCGGGGCAGCCTGCTGCTGACGGGGGATATCGAAAAACGCGCGGAACATGATCTGATTGCGCGGCATAAGTTGGCGGCAGACTGGCTTTATGTGCCGCATCATGGTTCTAAAACCTCATCCACACCTGCCTTCTTGGCCGCAGTTCATCCCCGAAGTGCGTTGGTGAGTGCAGGGCGGTTCAATCAGTTTCACCATCCGAATCCGACCATACTGGCCCGATATGGGCGCGCGGACATCCCCGTAATCAATACGGCGGACGTGGGTGCTATTCATCTGGTAAACGGGGTTCTGTCGGGCTACCGAACGCGTGTCTGGCCCTTCGTTTGGCGGCGATAAACAGGGCGTGATCATAAAGATGTCACATTGCTTCAATAATATTCAAAACTAATTAAGTTCTGTGAGTTGTCCGTGATGTCGTCGCCCCTTCGTGCGTTGCTAGAACCTGTTCTTCCCTTGTCTGCTGATATGGCACTTAGTGACGTGACGGATCGATTCCAGCAGGGCGGATTCGAGCGCATGCTGTCGTTGGCGGTTGTGGACGAGACGAACACCCCAGTGGGTTTGATCAGTCGCCATGCCTTGATGGAATTGTTGCTGAACAAATACTCTCGGGACTTATTCGGTAAACGGCCGATTCGCTTTTTTATGAATGCGATGCCGGTCATCGTCTCGCTGTCGGACGCGACGACAGATGTGATTTCCACGGTCACGAGTCAGATTCGTATCCCGATCGTCGAAGATTTCATCTTTACCGAAATCGATGGCACCTATGCAGGCATGGGCTCCGTAGCCGACGTGCTGAAAATGGTCGAGCAGCGTCTGGGGCAGCGTAATCAGGCCCTGGCCAAGGCCAACCAGGAAATCAAGGCTTCACAGGCGCACCTGATTCAGTCGGAGAAAATGGCCGCACTAGGTCAGATGGTGGCTGGCGTCGCACATGAGATCAACACACCGCTCGGTTATGTTGGCAACAATGTGCAAATGGCTCAGGAAATGCTCGCTCAGATTCAGGTCCTGCTCCAGGAATACGAACAACTGTTCGATGGGCTGGTCAATCAAACGGCAGAACCTCAGGAGATTGAGTCGCGAATCCAGTCGATCGCCTCGATTCGCGAGGATTTCGACGTCGTGTCGGATCTCGCCGACCTGACCGAGTTGTTCCAGGACACGCGTTTCGGTCTCAAACAGATTGGTGAAATTGTTCAAAGCCTCAAGAACTTCGCCCGCGTAGACCGGGCGACAACCGATCGCGTGAATCTGATTGAAAATATTGAAACGGCGTTGACGGTTGGGCAACATCATCTGAAAAATAAGGTAACGATTGAAAAGCGGTTTGAGTTACTACCCGATGTGCCTTGCGCCCCGTCCCAAATCAACCAGGTACTGCTCAACATTTTTACGAATGCCGCACACGCGATCACGCATGATCGGGGTAGATTGCTGATTCGTACCTACGTTCGGGGCGAGTTTGCCTGTATCAGTATTGAAGACAATGGCAGCGGGATTCCTGAAGAGCACGTCGCACGGATTTTCGAGCCTTTTTACACCACGAAAAAGGTCGGTGAGGGCACGGGGCTGGGGTTGTCGATCAGCTACCGGATCATCAAGGATCATGGCGGGGATATCCGTCTGGCGACCAAGGAGGGGATCGGCACCAGATTCGAGATCAGCCTGCCGATCAATGGCCCTGCCGTTTCCAACGATGACAATGAAATAACCGAAGGCATAGACAGTGCCATGGCGCCAGATGCCCAAATCACCGCAGGGATGCTCTCACCCAATCAAGATGAATTGTCCGAGGACACGACCAAGGTCGGTTCCGTGCAAGCCTAGCAGTTGAGGAATTAATCATGAGCGAACTGTTTACCAAGCCCACTCTGCTGTTGGTCGATGATGAGGCGCGAATTACCCGATCATTGAAGATGCTATTTCGCACCGAGTTCGATGTGCTGACCACCGATAACGGCCACGAGGCCATCGAAATGGCGCGTCAGCAAACCATTTCGGTCGTTATTTCCGATCAGCGCATGCCCATCATGAGCGGTGTGGAAGTGCTGCGCGGTATACGCGAGGTCTCTCCCAATACCATGCGTCTCCTATTAACAGGGTATGCCGATCTCGCGGCGGTTATCGGTTCGGTCAATGAAGGCGAGATTTTCCGCTTTCTGCAAAAACCCTGGGATGCCGAGCAGATTCGGGCCGATGTCCGGGCAGCGGCGGAGGTGGCCGAATTGAGCTTTGCGGCAGCCAGTCGTCAAGATCTTCAACCAGCGATATCAGCCGCAAAAGCCCGTACCGGTATTTTGTTGCTGGATCGGGATCCTCTGGCACACGAACTGGTACGACGAGCCACGCCACCCAGCAATCCCCTGTTCTGGGCGCGCGATCTGGATGAGGCGATGGAGTTGTTGGATCAGCAGGATATCGGGGTCATGGTCGCGGATGTGATGGATGGTCAAGCGAGTCATGTCGGGGCGATCAAGGCCCTCAAGCAGACGCACCCGGATCTCGTTACCATCGTGCTCACCCAGTTGCGGGATTACGAGTTGCTGGTCGGACTGATCAATCAGGGGCAGGTCTTCCGCTTCCATCCCAAACCGGGCCATGTCGGTACCTTCACGAAAAACATGCAGTCGGCGCTTGATTACCACCAGGTTCTGCAGCTGCAACCAGAGACGCGTAAGCGACATGCCGTTGCGAAATCGACCAAGCCGTTACTGACCGGCCTGTCAGACCGAGTGATGGGTTATTTCCGCCGGATGGGCGTGAATTAACCTGTTTCTGAGGATCGATGCGCGCTCATTTGTCCGGTAGCCACTGCGATAGCTTCCAGCACGTCGGGTTCCCCGATAGCGACGACTCGGCTACGATGGTCGTTAGTCGGCCAGTCGGCCAAGGTTGTTGGTGCGTGCACCCGGTGTTGCACGATCTGCATCAACTGCGGATTCTGAGAATCCGTGGTTTGGATCAGCGCTTTCAGCCGCAATAACCCTGCCCCGGCTTCCGACTGCACGAAGGTCCACCATGCCGCGAAATCCTGGGTGGCGATGGGTTGATCCGCGATCCAACTGAAACTCGTCATCGTTTCCTGATGTATTACCTCGGGTGACTCCTTGCTGACGAGGGTATGAATTTTCCGTATGTGCAGCCCCGGTATGCCCTTTGTGGCTGCAGGATGAACCGCGCCGGATGTGACGGCCGACAGCGCTGAAAAGAGTCGGTTTCGTACCGATGGGTCAGCCGTGGTGAGGCTGGTCGTCAATAGGTCTGCCGATGGATTCATAGACTGGATTTTTTGTTTCAGGGATTCTGTGCGTTCGACATCGGTTTCATCTGATTTGGTGATCAGGACCAGATCGGCGAATACGACTTGTCGAACGGCTTCGGGGAAACGCGCCAGGGTGTCCGCGCCCTGCAGGGCATCGACTGTCGTGACCACACCCTGCCACTGGTAATGGCGGGCCAGTGTGTCGTTTGAGGTGAGGGTGTTGACCAGGGTGTTGATGATAGGCACGGGGTCAGCCAAACCAGTGGTTTCGATGATCACCCGA
Source organism: Halothiobacillus sp. (assembly GCA_024636015.1). Classification (GTDB taxonomy): domain Bacteria; phylum Pseudomonadota; class Gammaproteobacteria; order Halothiobacillales; family Halothiobacillaceae; genus Halothiobacillus. The sequence continues at coordinate 22,947 of JAGXHU010000003.1, read as the reverse complement.
TCGAACTGACGTTGCCCGCCACGGGCAAAGCGCCAACGCGCATCGATCAGGGTTTTTTGTAGGTCGCCGCGTACCGTGCAGCACAGACAGCCACCGGCCAGTTCGACAACCGGCTGTTCCTCACTATGGGTGACCAGCAGATGATCGAGCGAGGCGTCGCCGAATTCATTGATAATGATCAGGCTGCGGGCAAATTCCGGCTGCTGTACCCATTCGTTCAGTAGAGTGGTTTTGCCGCTGCCGAGGAAGCCGGTCAGCAGGGTGACGGGGATACGTTCTGGGGTCATGGCGTCAGATAACGCGCGAGAAGCGCTGCAGGCCTTCCGGGTTCAGGTATTCGTCGAAGGCCATACAGATATTTCGGATCAAGAGCCGCCCGCGCGGCAGAACATCAACGCTGTTGGGACTCAATCGGACCAGTCCGTCCGCCGCCATCGGCTGCAACTGTGCCAGCGCATCGGCAAAGTGGCTGGGTACGTCGATGCCGAAGCGTCGGGTCACCGCGGCGAAATCCAGCCGGAAATGGCTGATCAGCGACACAATGACGAACCGGCGGATGTGATCCTCCGGTGTCAGGACATAGCCCCGTTCGATCGGTAGGCGCCCGGCGCTCACGGCTTCGTGATAGGCGATCAGATCCTTGGTGTTCTGGCTGAAGGCATCGCCGACCTGACTGATCGAGGACACGCCCACGGCGACCATGTCGCATTCGGCGTGGGTGGAGTAGCCCTGGAAATTGCGATGCAGGGTGCCGTTGCTCTGGGCGATGGCCAGCGGGTCGTCGGGGCGGGCGAAATGATCCATCCCGATCAAGACATAACCGGCTTCTTGCAGTCGCTCAATGCTCCCCCCGAGAATCGCCAGTTTTTCGGCGGAGGTGGGCAGATCGTCGGTATCGATCCGGCGCTGCGGTTTGAAGCGGGTGGGCAGATGGGCGTAGTTGAAGATCGACAGCCGGTCCGGTGCCATCTCGATCACGGTATCCAGCGTACGCATGAACGAATCGCGGCTTTGGAACGGTAGGCCGTAAATCAGGTCGAGACTCACGCCGTGGAAGGCCTCGGCACGGGCTGCATCGATGACGGTGCGGGTTTCGGCAATGCTCTGGATGCGATTGACAGCCTTTTGCACGGTCGGGTCGAAATCCTGCACGCCGAGACTGATGCGGTTGAAGCCCAGTTCACGCAGCACGGCAATGGTATGGGCATCGGCCTCGCGCGGGTCGATTTCGATGGAGTATTCGCCCGTGTCGTCGGTTTTGAGTTCGAAATGCCGGCCGGTAGCCTGCATGATCTCGCGCATCTGATCGTCGGACAGGAAGGTTGGCGTGCCGCCCCCCCAATGCAGTTGATCGACCGGCCGTCCGGTATCGAACAGGGGCGCCTGCAGGGCCAGTTCCCGCACGACATCATCCACATAGGGCTGAGCGCGGCCGCGATCCTTGGTGACCACCTTGTTGCAGGCGCAGTAATAACACACGGTGTCGCAGAACGGGATATGCACATACAGCGACAGCGGGCCGCCCGCCTCATTCGAGCGTGGGGCGGCTACGTGATACTGCGCTTCACCAAATTCATCGTGAAACTGAACTGCTGTGGGGTAGGAGGTATAACGGGGCCCGGATTTGTCGTAGCGACGGATCAGCTCAGGCTCGAACAGGTTGGCGGCGGCGGTCGGCAGGGCGTCGGGGGTGGCTGGCGTAAAAAACGTAGTCATGGCGGTTCTCACGAAAACAACGACCAAGCCGGAGGGCGGTGGGATGTTTGGTCATACATTCGCATACAATAGCAGACTCACTTTTTCTCTTCGCCTGAGTTTTTTACTCGGAATTGCGATTTTGGATGGATCGTTCACTTGATTATTGCGGATTTACTGCGGGGCCTCGATTACTTTGGTACGGTGGTGTTTGCCATCAGCGGCGCACTGGTTGCAGCGCGCAAACGTATGGATTGGATGGGGTTCTCCATTCTAGCGACGGTGACGGGGATCGGCGGCGGCACGCTGCGGGATCTGATCCTGGCTCGACCCGTGTTTTGGGTCGTACACTGGGAATACATCGTCATTTGCGTGGTGTCGGCCCTGACCACGTTTTACCTGTTGCAGCACGTCCACCGCCGATTGAGCTGGTTGCTCTGGGCCGATGCGGTGGGACTGGCCGCGTTCAGCGTGCTCGGTGTGCAGATCGCCCTCGCCAGTGGAACCAACCCGTTTATCGCCATTATCATGGGTATGATGACCGCCGCGTTCGGCGGGTTGATTCGTGACGTGTTGGCCGGCGAGCCGCCCCTGCTGCTGCACCGGGAAATCTATGCCAGTGCGGCGCTGGTCGGCGGGGTGGTCTATGTTCTGTTGGCTGTTTTTTTGCATCAGCCGATCTGGGCGCTGATCGTCGGTTTCGTGGCCGCCCTGATCATCCGGGGGCTTGGCATCGTCTATCATTGGCACCTCCCCGCTGCGCGTGCTTCCTAACTCAATAACCCTGGATATTCATGACTCCTGCCGTTGAAATTCACAATCTATCTAAAACTTATGCCAGCGGGGCCGAAGCGCTGAAAGGCATCGATTTGATGATCGAGCCCGGTGATTTTTTCGCCCTGCTGGGCCCTAATGGCGCGGGCAAGTCGACCACGATCGGGGTTCTCTCATCTCTAGTGAGCAAGAGCGAGGGGGTGGTTCGGGTGTTTGGCCGGGATCTGGACACCGACCGTTCCTGGGTCAAGTCGCAGATCGGTATTGTGCCGCAGGAATTCAACTTCAATCAGTTCGAACCGGTTGAAGAAGTGGTGATCAATCAGGGCGGTTTCTACGGCATGACCCGTAAAGCGGCGCGTGCGCGCAGCGATCATCTGTTGCAGGAACTGGGCTTGTGGGAAAAGCGCAAATCGATGTCGCGACAATTGTCTGGCGGGATGAAGCGCCGCCTGATGATTGCCCGCGCTCTGGTGCACGAGCCGCGCCTGCTGATTCTGGACGAACCGACCGCCGGGGTGGATATCGAACTGCGCCGCGGCATGTGGCAGTTTTTGACCGACATCAATGAAGCGGGCACGACCATTATTCTGACGACGCACTATCTCGAAGAGGCGGAACAGCTTTGCCGGAATATTGCGATCATCAATGAAGGTCGGATTATCGAAAACACCAATATGCGGTACTTGCTGGACAACCTGTCCCAGGAAACCTTCGTGCTGTATTGCGACCAGTCCGTCAGTTCGCTGCCGGCCGTACCGGCTATCAGTGCCCGTTTGACGGATGTGGACGTGATCGAGGTTGATCTGGCCAAGGAGCAATCGCTATCCGAGGTGTTCGAGGTGCTCCGTGGCCACGGCATTAACGTGACGCGGATGAAAAACAAAACCAATCGTCTGGAAGAGCTCTTCCTGAAATTGGTGAAAAACAGCAATGAGGCGAATCAATGAGTCCCCGTATCGAACACCATGTTAATGCCGCCGTCGAGCAGGGGTTGACGATTCGGCAAACATTCAATGCTTTCAACACCTTGTTGATTCGTGAGGTCCTGCGTTTCGGCCGGATCTGGATGCAGACCATTCTGCCGCCAATGATCATGACCTCGCTGTATTTCATTGTGTTCGGCCATCTGATCGGCCCGCGTGTGGGCGAGATCGATGGGGTGCCCTATATCAATTATCTGGTGCCGGGGTTGATCCTGATGGCGGTCATCACCCAGAGCTACGCGAACGTGGTGTCCTCGTTCTATGGGGCGAAGTTCGCCCGGCATATCGAGGAACTGCTGGTGTCGCCCATGCCGCATTGGCTGATTATCCTGGGCTATATCGCGGGGGGCATGGCGCGCGGGTTGGCGGTTGGTGCGGCGGTGACTGTGGTGGCCGTGTTTTTTGCCGCGCTGGATGTGCACAGCATTGTTGATCTGCTGGGGGTGGCGATTCTGACGTCTGCCTTGTTCGCACTCGGTGGTTTGATTAATGCCATCTACGCGAATAGTTTCGATCACATCACGATTGTGCCGACCTTTATCCTGACACCGCTGACCTATCTCGGTGGTGTGTTTTATTCAATTCATATGCTGCCGCCTTTCTGGCAGCAGGTCTCGATGTTCAACCCCATTCTGTACATCATCAATGGCTTCCGTTACGCCATGTTGGGGATTTCAGATGTGCCGGTGTACAGCACCTATGTGATCCTGATCGTCAGTATCGTGTTGCTGTTTGGCGTCACGCTGCGGTTGTTCCATCGTGGTATCGGGATGCGCGGGTAAATCATGTTTAATCATCAACTGGAACTCCTCGCCCCGGCGCGGGATATCGACATCGGCATCGAGGCCGTCAATCACGGCGCTGATGCGGTTTATATCGGCGGGCCTTCGTTCGGCGCGCGCAAAAGTGCGGAAAACGATCTGGCCGATATCGCGCGGCTGGTCGCGCACGCACATCGCTTCCATGCCCGCATTTTCACCACGCTGAACACGATCCTGCGGGATGACGAGCTGGAACCTGCGCGTCAGATGATCTGGCAATTGTACGAAGCCGGTGTCGATGCCCTGATTATTCAGGACATGGGCCTGCTGGAACTCGACCTGCCGCCGATCCAGCTTCATGCCAGCACCCAGTGCGATATCCGCAGTCCGGAAAAAGCCCGGTTTCTGCAGGATGCGGGTTTGTCCCAACTGGTCCTGGCGCGGGAGCTGACCCTCGAACAAATCCGCGCCGTACGGGCCGTAACGGAGGTTCCGTTGGAGTTTTTCGTGCATGGCGCGTTGTGTGTCGCCTATAGCGGCCAGTGTTATGTCAGTCATGCCCAGAACGGCCGCAGCGCCAACCGGGGCGATTGCAGCCAGGCTTGCCGCTTGCCGTACCAGGTCACCGATAGCGCAGGCGGTATTGTCGCCCACGACAAGCATGTGCTGTCGGTGAAGGACAACAACCAGAGCGACAATCTGGCGGCGCTGGTCGATGCGGGCGTCCGCAGTTTCAAGATCGAAGGGCGTTACAAGGACATGGGTTATGTGAAGAACATCACCGCCCATTACCGGACCTTGCTGGATGAAATCCTGACGCAGCGGCCGGACCTGTCCGCCGGTTCCAGCGGTCATTGCCGTTATACCTTCACGCCGGACCCGAACCAGAACTTCAACCGGGATGCGACCGACTACTTCGTGCAGGGTCGTAAGGAAGACATCGGCGCGTTCGATAGTCCGAAAAATCCGGGTCAGTTGATCGGTGCTGTCAGCAAGATCAATCGGGATTCGGTCGAGATCGAATCTCCTGTCGAGATCACGCTGCACAATGGCGATGGCATGTGCTATTTCGACTTGCAGAAGACCTTGGTCGGCATGGCGATTAATACCGCCGAAGCGCTGGGTGACGGCCGCTGGCGGGTGGTGCCGAAAGACCCGATTACCGAGTTGCGTCATCTGCGTATCGGCACCGAGATCAATCGAAACCGCGACATGAGCTGGCAGCGGGTCATGGACAAGAAATCCAGCGATCGGCGGGTCAACGTGGTGATGCAGCTGGATGAAACACCGGATGGACTTGCGCTCCGCCTGACGGATGACGACGGCTATGTCGCAACGGTAGCGGTAGAACTGCCGAAGGAAATGGCCAAGGATGCCGACCGGGCGGCCGCGAGCCTGCGCGAGAACCTCGGCAAGCTCGGCACCACGATGTTCACCCCGACCGACATCCGGTTGAATCTCAGCCAGCCGTGGTTCGTCCCGGCTTCCAGCATCAATGCGTTGCGTCGCGAAGGGATCGAGGCACTGGAAGCGGCGCGCCAGTCTGCGCTGCATCGGCTGCCACGCGCCGTGCCGGTCGATCCGCCGGTGGCTTATCCCGAAGAAACGCTGAGCTACCTTGCCAACGTGTTCAATCACAAGGCCCGAGATTTTTACGCCAAGCATGGCGTCAAGCTGATCGCCGCCGCGTATGAAAGCCACGAGGAAGAGGGCGAGGTGAGCCTGATGATCACCAAGCACTGCGTGCGTTTTTCACTGAGCCTTTGCCCCAAGCAGACACGCGGCGTGACGGGCGTGCACGGCACGATCAAGGCCGAGCCGCTCAATCTCATCAACGGCAATGAAACGCTTAAGCTGGTGTTCGACTGCAAGCCCTGTGAGATGCACGTGGTGGGCAAGCTCAAGCGGGGGGTGGTTCAGCAGCGCGCCCGTGAGGTTCAGACTGCACCGATACAGTTTTACAAGGCGAGGTTCCCCACTTAATTTGGCGGAAGGAACTTCGCTTTTCCGTCTTACTAGCTAACAGCCAAGATGCGGGATGAACTTTTCTGAACATATGGAGCGAGTTCGAATGGAATCGTTTGGATTGGCGTAACCTGCCAATTCCCGTGTCACCTAAATCACGTTATATGTAAGGACGATTTGTGGCTACAGCAACATTGAAAATGTTTCTAGCGTATGGGGATCCCAAAAGATTGCGTACCGTAGAGCTATCAAATTGGACTGGAAAGGCTGTTTCTGGGCCTCGAAGTGAGTTTGATAAAGTATTGGAACGTGAAGAGTCAGTTGGAGCAGGCGTTTACTTTTTGACAGGAATTGATCCAGAGTCCAACAGAAGTGCAATTTATATCGGCGAAGCGGAATGCATCAAAGACAGGGTTAAATCGCATTTGTCACGAGACTTCTGGAATAACATAACGTTCTTTATTACAAAAGATGAGAATCTCACCAAGGCACACATCAAATACCTTGAAGGAAGGTTAATCGATATTGCTCGTGATGCCGAAAGGTCGATTGTAATAAACAGTCAGGGTAGTGGTGCAAAACTGCCGGAGTCAGATCGGGAAGATATGGAGATTTTTCTTGAGAAAATGCAGCAGGTACTTCCCGTTCTTGGCGTGGAGGTATTTTTGGATAAATCATCTTCAACCGTACATGGCAAACAGAAGAAGGAACTTCTTAGTTGTAATATCAAAGATCTGACTGCCACGGGGTATTTGACACCTAACGGCATCGTTGTTCTTAAGGGATCTCAGGCTGTACTAAAAGAGAGGGCTTCCGCTCAGAAGTGGCCAAGTGTTTTGGTTCAACGCAATCGGCTTATTGAGGAAAACGCACTGGTTGAGAAGGATAGCTCTTATATTTTTGAAAAAGATGTCGAGTTTTCCAGCCCAAGTTCGGCAGCGGCTACGATTCACGGTGGCAGCGCCAATGGTCTTACGGCTTGGGTAAATAAAGACGGAGTTCAACTTAAACAGCTACAAAATATATAACACATAGAAATTCAGCGCGCAGGTTCCCCCCCGGTCAGACCAACATATGTGCTGAAATTCGTATTCGATTTCAAACCATCCGAAATGTATGTGGTTGGTAAATTCAAAAAGCGGAGTGGCAGCGCAATTTGTACATGGATTGTGCCCTTTGGGTGCCGCCGCACAACTCAACGCCCGTCCCTGATACAGGGTCCGGGTAGATGCCTCAGTCGACGTGCGCCGGAATGTGTTCTTCACAGGAAGAAGCCATTCGATAGCTCCCTTGCCCTTGTTGTTTGGCGACGTACATGGCCTTGTCTGCAGCCAGGAGCAGGCATTCCGCGGTGCAGTCCCGACTGCATAGTGCGACCCCGATCGAGACGCTGATCTGGTAAGTAACTTCCTGTACCGATATCGGGGCCGAGACGGCCTTGATGCATTTGGCGGCAACCGTGTCAACAGCCTGCTTGGCCTCGGTATCCAGATCGGTTGCCAGGATCACGAATTCGTCCCCGCCGATGCGGGCGAGCGTATCAACCTGCCTGATAACCAAGGACAACCGTTGTGCGGTCTCTTTGAGCACCAGATCCCCCGCATCATGCCCAAACGAATCGTTGATCTGTTTGAAACCATCCAGATCCAGGAACAGGATGGCAAGTCGCGTGCCATGCCGTTTTGAACGCGCCTGAGCCTGGTGTATCCGATCGATCAACAGACTGCGATTGGGGAGCCCGGTCAGTGCATCGTGATAGGCCAGGTGCTCTAGAGCAGCCTGACTGTCTGTCAATTTGATCAGTAAATTATTGAACGCTCGAGTCAGATGCCCGACCTCATCGTCACGTTCTATGGGTAAGGGTTGCAGTGGGATTTCTCCCCGGGACATTTTTTCGGCTTTTTCGGCGGATCGGTAGAGAGGGCGCAGTACCCAGGTGATAAAACCGGCGATGGCGGGCAGGCCAATCCCGAGGAGCAGAAGCAGGTGCCACAACAGGTAGGATTTGGTTTGGTCCACGGCGGCTAGCGCCACAGAGGTCGGCACGTGCGCGACGACAAACCAGCCCATGCTGGGTATCGAGGCTGCCGCCGCGATTTCCTCTACTCCTTGGGCATCCCTCGTCACCCCGCTGCCTCGAAATCCCCCTATGGCGCGGTCGAGGAAGGGATTAGCTCCGTGTGGCGGTGTTGGTTCGAGCATGACAGCGGGATGGCTGAAATCAATGAGCAGCCGGTCTTTCGGTGAAACCAGCCGAAATCCGCTCGCCGTACCTGAATGCGCATGATGCAGGAAGTTCAGGAAATTCGGAGCAGACAGTCCGGTCACGCCGATCAGAACGCCCTGGATGGTGCCTGTTTCATTCTTGATCGGGATGCCCATGGGGATCAGGGGTTGTTGGGTCAGACTACCGACTACGGGAGCCCCTATCCCCGATTTGCCCTCAATCAGCTGTTGGAAATTGGGGTTTCCACTCAGCGATTGTCCGACGCGACCCGGTACGGTGGGGAAATCCGCCAGCACCGTGCCCTGAACATCGGTGGCCATCAATCCGAGCGAAAATAGGGGTTGCAGCTTGGCACGCTCCTGCAGCCAGGCCTGGAGTTTGGCCGGTTGTTGCAAGAGATCCGGCGGTAGCGTTTTGGCGAGCCGTTTCAGGAACGAGAATCGTTCCATGAGCTTGTAATTGATGTCTTCTGCCGCGGCTTCCGCCAGTGTGGCCTGCTGGGCAGAAGTTATCTGAATCAGGTTGTCCCGCACATAACTGGACAGGATGAAATAGCGTGCCACAGTGCCGATCAGTACCAGTAATACCCCAAAGCCAATCAAGCGGACTACCAGCGTGTTAGCAAATCGCGGGAACTTCATGAATACCTGGATCCTGAGTTGAGCGGTGCGGGTGCATCAGCAAATCTCAATGTTAGCGTTTCATGAATGTATGTCCACACATAATCATTCAGCTGCGTGGGGTGGTTCAGGGATTGCTTCGGAGGTGCCATAAAGAATGCCCGCAATTGCGGGCATATATCTAGAGATGGCTACGCTATCCAACCGACAGGATATTTCACCTATTCAGTCTGTGGATAGATGCCGCCGAGGGCAACGTTAATGTGCCACAGCACCTTCTGCACCAATACCGGTTTCGGAACGCACGAACTGGGCATGGAAGCGATCGCGTTCGGCCTGAGCGCGGACACTGTGGTCGGTAATCGAGAAGAACCAGGCCAGGATAAATGCCACCGGCATCGAGAAGATTGCTGGATATTTATACGGCATGATGGCTGTCGCATTACCCAGCACATCAACCCATACGCTCTGCGAGAGCACGACAAGCACCAGTGCGGTAATGAGGCCGCCCAATCCGCCCATGACCGCGCCGCGGGTGGTCAGATTTTTCCAGTACAGCGCCAGGAACAGCACCGGGAAGTTCGCGGAGGCTGCCACGGCGAAGGCCAGACCGACCATGAACGCGATATTCTGCTTTTCAAAGGCGATGCCCAGGAAAATGGCCAGAATGCCGAGGGCGATTGTGGCGTAGCGCGAAACGCGCATTTCGGTTTTTTCATCGACCCGGCCATGACGGAATACGTTGGCATACAGGTCATGCGAGACGGCGGAAGCGCCAGCCAGGGTCAGGCCAGATACGACGGCGAGGATGGTGGCGAAGGCCACGGCCGAAATAAAGCCTAGGAACACATTGCCGCCAATGGCGTGCGACAGGTGGATGGCTGCCATGTTGTTGCCGCCAATCAGCTTGTGCGCCGCATCCAGGTAGGCTGGGTTGGTCGAGACCATGATGATCGCGCCAAAGCCGATGATGAAGGTCAGGATGTAGAAATAACCGATGAAGCCGGTGGCCACGAAGACGGATTTACGCGCTTCCTTGGCATCGGTCACGGTGAAGAACCGCATCAGGATGTGTGGCAAGCCCGCTACCCCGAACATCAGCGCCAAACCCAGTGAGATGGCGGAAATCGGATCGTGAATCAGGCTGCCCGGGGCCATGATGGCCTCGTGTTTCGGACTGATTTCCACGGCTTTGCTGAACATCGCGTTGAAATCGAAACCGAACGAATAGAGCACGGCCAGTGCCATGAAGGTGGCGCCGGAGAGCAGCAGAACGGCCTTGATGATTTGTACCCAGGTGGTTGCCAGCATGCCGCCCAGGGTGACATAGATCACCATCAGTACACCGACGATCACGACCGCATAGCTGTAGGGCAGACCGAACAGGACCTGGATCAGCTTGCCCGCGCCAACCATCTGCGCAACCAGATACATCGAAACGACGATCAGTGAAGCGATGGCGGCGACGGTCCGAACCGGAATTTGCGCCAGTCGATACGAGGCTACATCGGCAAAGGTATATTTGCCCAGGTTACGCAGTTTTTCCGCGAGCAGGAACAGCATGATGGGCCAGCCGACCAGAAAGCCGATCGAGTAGATCAGGCCATCGAAACCGTTGGCATACACCAGGGCGGCGATCCCCAGGAAGGAGGCGGCGGACATGTAGTCCCCGGCCAGTGCCAGGCCGTTCTGGAAGCCGGTGATATTTCCGCCGGCAGCGTAGAAGTCTTTGGCGGTGCGGGTGCGCTTCGCGGCCCAGTAGGTGACAACCAGAGTGAGCGCGACAAAGATCACGAACATGGTGACCGCAGGAACGTTGATGGATTTCTGTACAACATCGGCCGCCAGGGCGCCGGTAGAAAAAAGCAGCGTGGTGATTAGCGCCGCCAGTCCGGCGAGAATGAGCATCGGATTTTTCATTGTGCGGTCTCCTTGATGCGCGCGGTTAATGCATCGTAGGTCGCGTTGGCCCTGCGGACATACAAACCGGTCATGAGGAAGGCAAAAACAATGATCAGGAATCCGGCAACGATGCCGACGGAGATCTCCGATCCGGCTGATATTTTGATGGCCAGTAACTGGGGGTAATAAGCAATCATTAATATAAAGGCGAAGTAAACCACAATGACTGTGATGGCCATGATCCAGTTGGTTCGTGTGCGGTGGTGTATGAGAGCCTGAAAATCAGGATCACTCTGAATTTGCTCTGCGAGTTCTTTTTTCATCTGACGTCCTGCTTTTTTATTTAATAAACGAGCCTGGATTGTAACTGTAGATGATCCCTTGAATGGCCTAATTTTTAGAAGGGAAATAATCAGGTCTTAGGTGGTTGTAACGGACTATTATATATAATTAATTGATGGAGGGCTTGGTCTGCTAGAGGGGGAAGTATTGTGAGGTGTAGCATTAAAAACGCCCAATGAAATTGGGCGGAGAAAGTTTAATGGATAAGAATTTAATTAATTAATGAAATAATTAACGTGCCTACTGTATTTTGTTGAAATCAATCGTGTCGAAGTTTTCGGGGGTAATAATGTCCGGGTTTTGTACATTCAATAAGTTGAATGTGGGGATGGACACAATAAAGCCGATAAAGAGAATGACGAGGATAATTTGCAGCCAGCTGACGCGTTGGATTGGCTCGATCTGTTTTACTTCACAGACACCACCTGGGCAAAGCTGGGCTGACTGGCGGCAGGCCAGGTTGTAGAGCAAGCAGCCCAGACAGATTCCGAAAGTTGATTCAAAAAATAGGAGCGTGGCACAGGTCACGCACCCGGCGAAATTGGCAATCCCCAGGTTGGCTTCGATGAACACCAGCCAGTACATGAAGACAGCAATGGCCAGTCCCAGGCCCCAGGCCACCCGTTTTTGGGGTGCGCCGGTGTATTCGACACGTTGGTTGCGAACGATGAGTCGGGCCAAAATCATGAAAGGGGCGTATTTGGGGTTGATGAATACCCGGATGAACATCTCAAGACCGAGCGCAATGATCAGTAGCCGTTCGTAATTAAAGTTCGCGGTGAGCCAGGCATGCATGAACGCGGCGAAAGCTAAGACAAACAGCATCCCAGCGGCGGCTCGGGCTTCACGTTCGTTGATGACCCGAACGGGGTACTCCTCAACCTGTTCGCCAAAATACAGATATTGACGCAGAAAACTGATGGGGTTCATGGCGGTCTGGCCTCGCTGAGCTATTTTTATCGGACCAGTCTTCGAGCTGGTCACTATTTAGTCGATCCTTTGATCTTTGATCTTTGATCTTTGATCTTTGATCTTTGATCTCTGAGCTTACAGCGAATCGCAATGATATTCATTTTGAACGCGGTGACCGTAGCCCGGCCGGGATGGGCGACCCTTCTGCTGTTCAGGTGTCAGGAATCGGTTTGTCTTATAGATAGGGTATTTCGGCAAATTATGGACGAGATCCTGCGTATAGTTTTTCGATATATTTCATACGCATCGAGATTTTATTCCTCCCTTTGCTTACACTGAAACGGCAACGGGTATAGAGTTATCTCGGATGATTTTTTCATGTACGTGTTTGTCGGCAGAAACGGGGGCTCTCCCCGGTCTACGGCAGGCAGGCCTAACGGAAGGGAGAAGGATAATGATTTTTCGTCGAGTCATGGTATTGGTTTTGGCTTTGTTTGCGGGTAATGCTTGGGCGGACAATGGGATGATTGTTCACAAGAGCGCATGGAGCGTGGCCGAAACGATGAGCCGAGCGGAGCAGGTGGTCAAAGAGCGTGGCTTCACGGTCTTTGCGCTGGTTGATCATGCTAAGGGGGGGGCGAGTGTCGGTGAGGAACTCCGACCCACGCAGCTTTTGATTTTCGGTAATCCCAAGGGCGGCACGCCTTTCATGCAGTGTGCGCAAACAGTTGGTATCGATCTGCCGTTGAAAATTTTGGTCTGGCAGGATGCGGCAGGTAAAGTCTGGTTGGGCTATAACGATCCGAAGTGGATCGCCAAACGGCACAAGGTGCCACATTGCCCGGCCGCCGAGAAAATCAGCAAGGGCATGGTCGGTCTGGTCGAAGCTATTCTGAAAAAGTAATCGGGGTCCGTTGGCGTTTTCACGTCCTACCCAACGATAAAGGCCCCCAAATGGGGGCCTTTTATTATGCGATCGGGAACAAGGGGGAATTAGCGCCCTTGTGGCCGCCGACGCTGACCGGAACTGCTGTCCGGTCGATTGCCATTACCCGCCGGGCGAGGTGCCCGATTGCCATTGACATCACCTGGGCGATTTCCGTTGCCGGCACCGGCCGAGCGAGCGCCCGGATTGCCGGGGCGGGCAGAGGAGGGGCCGTCGCGACGGGGTGCGCGTGGCCCTTGTGGCTTGCGCAATGGCTCCGCTTTGGCGTTCGGATCGGGTTCGAAACCCGGTACGATGACGCGTTCTAGCTTCTGGCGAATCGTACGCTCGATATCGGCCAGCAGCTTGTGTTCATCGACACAGACGAGCGACAAGGCTTCGCCACCCGCGCCGGCGCGGCCCGTACGACCGATCCGGTGTACGTAGTCTTCCGGTACATTGGGCAGTTCGTAGTTCACGACATGCGGCAGGGCATCAATATCGATACCGCGTGCGGCGATGTCTGTGGCGACCAGCACCCGCAGCTTGCCGGCTTTGAACGCGCTCAGAGCCTTCTCACGAGCGGCCTGGCTCTTGTTGCCGTGGATGGCCATGGCGGGAATGCCATCTTTGTCGAGCTGTTCGGCCAGACGATTCGCGCCATGCTTGGTGCGGGTAAAGACCAGAACCTGATTCCACTGACCTTCGTCGATCAGTTTGTGCAGCAGGGCTTTCTTGGCATCCCGGTTCACGGGATAGATGCGCTGCGTCACGCGCTCGGCCGTGGTGACCTGCGGGGCAACTTCGACCTTGGCCGGGTTATCGAGCAGGCTGCTGGCGAAGGTTTTTATTTCTGGCGCGAAGGTGGCCGAGAACAGCAGGTTCTGCCGCTTCTTCGGCAACAGGGCGAGGATCCGCTTGATGTCGCGGATAAAGCCCATGTCGAGCATGCGGTCAGCTTCGTCCAGCACGAGGATTTCAACGCCGCCTAGATCGACGGAACCCTGACCGACGTGGTCGAGCAGACGACCTGGCGTCGCGACCAGGATATCCAGCCGTTTGCGCAGACGATCGCGCTGGGGATTGATGTTCACGCCACCGAAGATGACCATTGAGGTCAGGTTCAGATGTTGGCCATATTCCTTGACGCTTTCTTCTACCTGGGCAGCCAGTTCGCGTGTGGGGGTCAGGACCAGCGCACGAATGCGGGGTTTCGTGGAAGGGTGTTGCACAGGTGTGGTGCTGAGGCGCTGTAACAGCGGCAGCGTGAAGCCGGCGGTCTTGCCGGTGCCCGTTTGAGCGGCGGCCAGCAAATCGCGGCCGGTCAGGACCACGGGAATGGCTTCCCGTTGGATCGGGGTTGGGGTGGTATAACCGACGGCGTCGAGCGCGGTCAGTAGCTCGGGCATAAGGCCGAGTTCAGCAAAAGACATGGGCATTCCAGAATTGAAAAAAATGAACGGACCCTTCGAAAGATCATGATTTTCGAAAGGCCATGATGAATTTTAGGGGAAATAGAACCCTGAATCATACCAGATTACGACCCTGCTTAGGCGGTTTTGTTTTCGGCAATGGATATGTGGTCGGTTATGGTTGCCTGGTGTAGCCGAACTCAAGAAATGGGGGTATGAATTCTGTTGGTATTCCAGCCCGCGCACATATATATGCATTAAGGGGGTGAGTTTGCGCTTGATCGAGTCCTGTTGTAGGGTTCGCAGCCCGGGCGAAGTCCGGTATTAGTCCTTAGCGACATCAATTGGTTACAGAAATCCTTTAATCTGCGGGCACTCGCGTGCACACCATGAATGTGCCGGGAGGGCCTGTCGGCCACAAGACCTCCATCGGAATGATGATGGACGGCGTTTTTGCGGGTACGCCTGCTTCTACCAATTCTTGTGAATTGTCGGCTACGGTAATTTTTAGCGTTGGCGAGACGCTCTGACACACCCAAGGTGTTCGGGCGACCGCCACGGCGTGATGCACGCCCTGTTTGCATCACGGGTACTTATGGATGTGCCCGATTCTCGCGACGGATCAAGATTGGCGATATCGACTATGAATATGATGAAAGTTTTTGTATTGGGTCGGCGCGAAAGCGCGGCCTTTGCGCAGCGGCAGCACTGTGAGTTGGACGATGCGGGTACGTTGAAGATTTTGGCGGAGTTACGGCCGATTTTGAATACGTCCGGCCCTTTGGATGGTGTGCCGTTGGCCGTGTTGTCGTTTCTCATTTTGCTGACGGCCCAACGGTACAATGTTCAGGCCGACCGACTGCTGAAAACCTGTCGTGATTTGGAATATCTTGACGAGCATGGGTTGGACGGCTTGCCCAAATTGCTGGATAAATTGATGGCCACGCTGTGGTTTTATGCCGGGATCGAGCAGGGGCCTCAGTTGCCGGAGCAGGACGGAGAAAGTGTTCAGGATCTGACCAACGCGCTGTTTGCGGTATTGGCCGTTCATACACCCGCCCACTTGATGAAGATGGCGGAGGATTGGGCTCAGCCGGAGGTGCTCGCCCAGCTTCAGCCTTTTGCTCGGGATCCGGACGGTTATGAGCCCGTTTTTTCCCCGACGCATATCGAATTCATGACCTCGATCGAAAAAACCCATTGCATCTTCGCCCCCTCCGGCAAGTATTGGGGGGCTGATGACTGGGTGCGTACCGATTCCTGGGAAGCCAATATCCGTCGTTTTGCGGATGGGCTGTTCCGGTTTATGGCCGTGGCCAAGCGGGAAAAATTCAAGGGCTTTGCCGTACGCCTCCCCCCTGAGTTGAGCGCCTCAGTGCCGGTTTTATCCCGCACCACGGCGTTGCTGCTTGACGAATTGAATCGGATTGATCCGGCTCACTCGACGTGCTTACAGAACGAGGTGGGTACCGTCGGTTGGAAATTCGAGTGGGCGGGGGAGCCGATGTTTTTCACCGCCTTCGGCACCTGTTATCCGCCGGATCATCCCCGTTATCCTTATGGTTTTGATCACACCTATTTCTTTTTCCAACCCGATTTCGTGTTGCGGGCACATCCGAGCCTGATCAATGGCAAGGAAGAAGGCTCGCGGGCGCGGATTCTTGCCAGTTTCAACAAACAGGGCATGTCCTACGATAACGAAGGCAAGGAAGCGGAAGCCGAACGGTATATCCGGCCGATGGAAGCGAATGACCCGCCGGTGCACTGGTGGCTGGATCTCCCGGTTCGGCCGTCGGGTCAACCGGCGGAAATGGCCGAAAGCCACGCCTGAGGTAGGTTAAACCGCGCTTAGGGTTGGGTGGTGGCGGTATCCCGATTTGGTGGGGGCACGCGGATGGCCAGAACCACCAGGGCAGCCAGAATCGACGAGCCCAGCAAGAACAGATGCAGATTGACGGCCGCCGCAAGTGCCGTCGGTATCGACAAATCGAAGGGCTGTAGCGCCAACATGACCCCCGCTTCGAACGTGCCGAACCCCCCCGGTGCATGAATCGGTAGTACCGTCGTCAGATCGCCCCCGATCGCCCCGGCGACAGCCTGAATGATCGTGACGGGCGCCAGCGCAGCCAACACCCAGGCCAGGGTGAGCAGCTTCACCAACCAGTTGATCCAGGTCCAGCCGAGGGTGGCCAGGAAACTTCGGGCATCGTTCGGCAAACTGTTCAGGCTGTCGAGGAGTCGGTCGCGCCATTTGCCCGCCGCGCGTCCGGCCAGCCATCGGGCGACGTGATGCCGTGCGATATAGGCGATCAAAGGGGCGGGCAAGAGGATCAGTGCCGGCCATAGCCATTGAGCGGACAGTCCCGTCCCCCAGAAGGCGGCGAGCAGGCCGATCAATACAATGGCCTGAAGATCCAGCAGGCGAAACCAGAACAAAACGGGGACGGTCCGACGGGGCGATAGGGCAAAATAGCGCTGCATCAGGATCGGGAAGCTGACTTCCCCGGCGCGCATCGGCAGGAGATTGTTGAGCAGGATGTGCCAGGTGGACAGTTTCAATGTCGGCCAGAATTGCCCGTTCAGTTCCGGGTGAAAATACCGCTGAATCCGCAGCGCGCGCAGGGCGTAGCTCAGCACCATCAGGCTCAGCGCCACAAGGAGCGCCAGGGGTGAAATGTGTCGCCAGGGCGCGATCAGTTTGGCCGGCCCTACCCAGATAATCACCGCCGTCAGCGCAGCCAGCACGGCCCCCCAGGCCAGGGCGATGGTTAGCCAGGCGCGGGTGCTGCGGGGTTTCGAGGCGGGAATGGTCATGGGGCACTGCGTGTTGGGGCTGGATTGGGCATAATACGCACTCGCTGCCATGGCGTCACAGGTTGATCTTCGCGTTGATTTTCCGGGCGTGCCCGAAGGCAGTACGATGATGACCGGGTGCCCCGGGCAGGCAGGACACGACACAGACTGGAATCGATATTCATGAGCGCAGTAACTTTTCATTTGATTGACGATGCAGAACCCGATGCATTCTGGTTCTATGCAGCCGATCTGTGTGCCCAGGCGGCCGCCGATGAACGCATGACCTATGTGGTCTGTGCCAATCTGGAGCACGTCGAGAGCTTCGACGAGTATCTGTGGGGCTATCGCCCAGATGCCTTCGTGCCGCACACCGCCGATCCCGAGGATGCGGCGCATGCCCCCTTGTTTATCGGCATGGACCCCGCTGCGGGCGGTTTCGATTATGTGATCAACCTGTCCGGCAAGCTCATCGAACGGGTGACCGAGCGGGAGGCCATCGACGAAATTGTGGATGCCAATGCCGCCAATCGTGAGGCGGCCCGCGCGCGCTGGCGCGATTATCAACAGGCGGGCGTCAAACCCCAGCACCGGGCGGTTGCCCAGGTCGACCGCGACGCTGAATGAACCTCCGATACGACCGTATTTGACCACCGATGAACACAGCCGTATCGCCTCTTTTTTGCTTTATCTGATTGACGAATTCCATGGAAAAAACCTACAGCCCCGCCGAGATCGAAGCCCCTTGTTACGCCCGCTGGCAGGCGGGTGGCTATTTCCAGCCCCGCCAGGATCTGGCGTCGGATGCGCCGAGCTACAGCATCATGCTGCCGCCGCCGAATGTGACCGGTCGTCTGCACATGGGGCATGCCTTCCAGGACACCCTGATGGACATGCTGACCCGCGTGCACCGGATGCAGGGCGATCGCACGCTCTGGCAACCCGGTACCGATCACGCGGGGATCGCCACCCAGATGGTCGTGGAGCGTCAGCTCGAAGCCGAGGGCAAGACCCGGCATGATCTGGGACGCGAGGCTTTCACCGCCAAGGTCTGGGAATGGAAAGGCACGTCCGGGGGCTTTATCACCGAGCAGATGCGCCGATTGGGCGCGTCCTGCGACTGGTCGCGCGAGCGATTCACGATGGACGAGGGCCTGTCCGAAGCAGTACGTGAGGTCTTCGTTCGGCTGCATCAGGATGGCCTGATCTATCGCGGCAAGCGGCTGGTGAACTGGGATCCGGTGCTGCAAACAGCCGTTTCCGATCTGGAAGTGTTGAGTGAGGAAGAAAGCGGCCACATGTGGCATCTGCGTTATCCGCTCAGCGATGGTTCCGGATTCCTGATCGTAGCGACGACCCGGCCGGAAACCATGCTGGGCGATGCCGCCGTGGCCGTCCATCCCGAAGACGAGCGCTACAAGCACCTGATCGGCAAAACCATCACCCTGCCGCTGGTGGGCCGTGAAATCCCGATCATCGGCGACGATTATGTCGATCCGGAATTCGGCTCCGGCTGCGTGAAAATCACGCCGGCACACGATTTCAATGACTATGCGGTAGGTCAGCGGCATAACCTGCCGCTACTGAACGTACTGACCCCGGATGCGCGCATCCGCACGGAATGCGAGCGGGTCGGTGCGCAGAGCCAGACCATGGATGCGACCTTGCCCAAGGCCTATGCCGGGCTGGATCGTTATGAAGCGCGCGACCGCATCATTCATGATCTGAAGGCCCAGGAACTGCTGGAAAAGATCGACGACCACAAGCTGATGGTGCCGCGCGGCGACCGCAGCGGGGCGGTCATTGAGCCGATGCTGACCGATCAGTGGTTTGTCGATCTCACCCGTGAAACCCAGGACGATGGCCGTCCGGGTGGCCTTGCGGCCATTACTCGTCCGGCACTGGACGCCGTGCGGGGCGGCGACATCAAGTTCGTGCCCGAAAACTGGTCGAACACCTACTACCAGTGGCTGGAAAATATTCAGGACTGGTGCATCAGTCGCCAGATTTGGTGGGGTCACCGTATTCCCGCCTGGTACGACGCCGAGGGCAATGTCTACGTCGGCCGGAACGAGGACGAAGTGCGCGCCGCCCACAAATTGGCGGACAACGTGACGCTCAGCCAGGATAACGATGTGCTCGATACCTGGTTCTCGTCGGCACTCTGGCCGTTCTCGACTCTTGGCTGGCCGGAAAAAACCGAGGAACTGGCCGCCTTCTATCCGACCAGCGTCCTCGTGACGGGCTTCGACATCATCTTTTTCTGGGTGGCCCGGATGGTGATGATGGGCAAGTATTTTGCCGGGGACGTGCCGTTCCGCGAGGTCTACGTGCATGGCCTGATCCGCGATGCGCAGGGTCAGAAGATGTCCAAATCCAAGGGCAATGTGCTCGACCCGATCGACCTGATCGACGGGATCGACCTCGAAGCCCTGGTGGCAAAACGTACGGCGGGTTTGATGCAGCCGGCCATGGCCAAACGCATCGAAAAAGACACCCGCAAGGAATTCCCGGATGGTATTTCGGCCTTCGGCACGGATGCGATGCGCTTCACCTTCGCGGCGCTCGCGACGACCGGCCGCGATATTCGCTTCGATCTGGGCCGGATCGAGGGTTATCGAAATTTCTGCAACAAGCTCTGGAATGCCAGCCGCTTCGTGGCGATGCAGTGCGAGGATCAGGATACCGGCCTCGGTGATGCCCCCATCACGCTGGGCGATGCCGATCACTGGATCATCAGCCGCCTGCAGCAATGCGAGGCCGAAGTGAGCCGGCACTTTGCCGATTACCGGTTCGATCTCGCCGCGCACGCCCTGTACGAATTCACCTGGAACGAATACTGCGACTGGTATCTGGAATTCACCAAGCCGGCGCTGAAGCAGGGCGACGCGGCAACCCAACGCGGCACCCGCCGTACCTTGGTACGCGTACTGGAAACGCTGCTGCGCCTGCTGCATCCGATCATCCCGTTCATCACGGAAACGATCTGGCAACGGGTGGCACCGATGGCCGGCATCGATACCTCGGCGCCGACGTCCAGCATTATGGGCCGGCCTTATCCCCGGGCGGATGAGGGCAGGATCAGCACGGAGGCACTCGAATCGGTCGAGTGGCTCAAGCAGGTAATTCTCGGGGTGCGTCGCATTCGCGCCGAAATGGATATTGCGCCCGGCAAGCCTCTGGCGATTCTGGTGACGCAGGCCAGCGCCGAGGAACAGGCGCGGTTTGCCCGATTTGGCGATTTGCTCAGCGGCGTCGGTCGGATCAGCAGTGTCACTCCGTTGGCCGAGGGTGAGCAGTTGCCCGAGGCCGCCATGGCACTGGTCGGCAGTATGCAGATGCATATCCCGCTGGCGGGCCTGATCGATAAGGATGCCGAACTGGCGCGGCTGGATCGTGAGATCGGCAAGATCGAGGCGGAACTGGTCAAGGCACGTGGCAAACTCGACAACCCCGGCTTCGCCGACCGTGCCCCACCGGCGGTGGTGGCACAGGAACGGGAACGGGTCGAGAAATTCGCGGCCAGTCTGGGTGAGCTGATGTCCCAGCGCGAACGGATCGAACGGCTGTAAATCGTTCGGATTGCCTCAGTCGACCAGCTCCGTGGTTCCCCATGATCTGTGGGAACGCTTCGGCGCGGTTCATGGCCATCGGTGGACGAACATTGATCATTGTCAGATACGTGAGACATCCCGTACGCTAGGCGGGGAATCCGTACCCTAAATCCGCACTCCGGGGGTTGTCATGGTCATGTTCTCTGCGACCCGATGGATACGCATCGCACTGTTCTGCCTGTTGCCGTTCTCCGTCGTGACGGCGGCTGAGCCGACTCAGCCCGATCTTCTGACGCTGGACGTACCGAATGGCCCGCTGAACATTCAGGTTGTGGCCCCGCAGGCTGAACCCAAAGCCCGCCTGCTCTGGTTGCCTTCGGAATATGGCATTCTGCCGGCCGAAAAGCAGTGGGCGACCCAGCTGGGTCAATCGGGCTTTGAGAGCTGGTTCGTGGATCTCTACGAGCCCTTGTTTCTGCCGCCCACACCCAGCGCCGTCGATCAGGTACCCACGGAATGGATTGCGCAGCTGATCGACAAGGCCCGATCGGGCGGAATGCCGCTGATTGTGGTCGCAGAAAACATGGCGGCCCAACTGGCCGTGCGCGGCTGGGTTGCGGTGCAGAAAACACCTCAGCACGATGTCGGTTTCATCTTCATCAATCCCAATCTCTACGTGAATACGCCGGAACCAGGCGCGGCGGCCCGCTATTGGCCCGAGACGCAGGCCTTCAATGCCCCGGTGTTCCTGTTTCAGGCCGAACTGTCGCCCTGGCGCTGGCGTATGGTGGAGTTGCGCGATCAGCTGGCCGCTTCGGGTAGCGACGTATACCTGAAACTCCTGCCGCAGGTTCGGGACCGGTTTTACTTCCGGCCCGATGCGTTGCCCGTCGAACAGGCGCAGGGCAGGGCATTCGTGGGTCAGCTTAAGCAGGCAATTTCGGCACTGAATTTTTACATGGCCAAACCCCGCGCGGCAGGCCAGAGGGCATCGACCGGCCCGGTGACCGTCGAGCAGACGAAATCGACCGAATTGCAGCCCTACCAGGGCGCTCAGGACAAACCCTTGAGCCTGGAAGACCTAAATGGCCGGCCAGTGAACCTGCGCGACTATCGGGGGAAGGTCGTTCTGCTGAATTTTTGGGCCAGCTGGTGCCCGCCCTGCGTGCACGAAATGCCGTCCATGGCACGGTTGAATACGCTGTTGAAAGGGCAGCCGTTCGAGATTCTGGCGGTTAATTTGGCGGAAGATAAACCGGCAATTGAGACCTTCCTGCACGCACATCCGGTGAACTTCCCGGTGCTGCTCGATCCCAGCGGATCGGCCGTACAGACCTGGCAGGTATTCGCCTATCCCAGCACCTATCTCATCGACAAGACAGGGCGGATTCGTTACGCCCTGTTTGGTGGGGCGGACTGGGATCAGCCCAGTGCCGTGGCGAAGATTCGTGCGCTACTGGCCGAGCCGGACAACGCTTCCGCGATTGTCGCTCCACGATCTTAATGAGCGTTCAGATTGTAGGTTGGGGTGCGCAGGCTTACCCCAACCTACAGCGTCTATCACTAGGGATTTCACCCGTGTCATCTGGTTGACGTGGCGTAATTCATTCGACCAATGGTACTTACACCATTGGTTTTTGCTCCCTTGATTGCTCGGCCTCATCCCGAATTTACTGTGCGATATCGGCTGTTGATCCGCTGGTGTCACCAGGACAGGGAACCTCATGCCTGTTCTGGCGTCTTCTTGTGGCGTGATACCCGCTTTCGCAGCCCGCGACGGGTTCAAAACGACAGAGGCCCCCTGTGAATACGTTCAAGAAAACCTGGTTCAGAGACACCAGCGAGCCCGATCTGTTCATCAACGAGAACGCCGTGCGCATTCGCGCCGGGCTTCTGCTGTTCATCCCGCTCTTCATGGTGCTGACGCTGTTCTATGTATTTTATACCTCGCCGTGGATTGTCGATCCGTCCACGGTGAAGGAGACGTTCGGTATGACGGCGGGTTACCACCTCATCTATGCGGGGCACATGGAGCGGCGCATCATCGAGTACACCCCGCAGACCTGGGTGCTGATCTAT
>JAGXHU010000033.1 GCA_024636015.1 Halothiobacillus sp. | reverse complement strand
GCCCGGCACCCGCCTCACTGACCAGATATGCGGTCGGCGGCAGGGGGGTAATTGGGCCCAGATCCTTTGGTGGTTCGGTGGGCGCGCGCGCCTGGGGTTGATTGGCCGGGGTCGGGATGTCGAAGGCCTGTGCCTGAGGCGGAGTGCTCGCCATGATGCTGAGGGTCGTCGCCACGACGAGTGCGTGGAGCCATTGGCGCTGCGTGGGGATTGTCATGGATTATCACCCAGTACCGGCGTGTGGTAGGGCTGTTGACGCAGCAGACCATCCAGCAGCGGCGCCGGCTGATCATTCACCAAGTCCAGTTTCTTGCGGGCGCTCGCCCCAATGGCTTCAGTCAGGGAGAACGGCGTACCGGGTTTTTGCGTAGCCGTGGCTGGCCCGCCCGCCCCATTCACGCCGCCACTGCTTTGTTGAACTTCCTGGTCCATTTTGCTGGTCTTGGGTTCGTGATAATACCCATAGGTCGCGCTCTGATAGCCCTTGAATTTTGGGCTATCATTTTCATTTTTGCTGATGCTTTTTCTGAACTTGTCGACAAGATCGCGGTTTTTTTGCGCATCTTTGTTCTTGGGCTGAATGGTGAGTACGGCAGAAAACGCATCAAAGGCTGCTTCATACTGCCCGGTCATCACCAGTGCGTCACCCAGGTTGAACAGAGCCAGTGCCTGCTCTGCAGGGGTGCTGGCCAGCCACGAGGCCATCTGGAATTGGGTGGTGGCAAAGGTGAAATCGGCGCGGCGATAAGCGGCTACCCCGTTGCCCAGTCGCGCGGCATATCCCTTGCTGGCCGAGAACAACACTTGAGCTTGGGCAAAATCTCCTCCGATTAACGCCTGATCACCCTGAGCCAGGCGAAGTCGGTTAGTGGGTTCACTCAGGCCGCCGGTGAGGTCGGTAGCCTCCGGAAGCTGGGCGGCTTGAGCGGCGGGTGGCGCGATTCCCACCGTAACCAAGCCGGCCATCGCCATCACGATCAGCGTGGAGGCGCCGGTAAACGGTGATGTTTTTCGGCGCGTCAAAGGCGGAAAACCCAGAAGGCCAGCGCCGATGAGGCTGAGCAGGGCCACGAGCAGTGGCAGGCTATGCAGCGAGCGGGTCTGCTTGGCCGTCTGGTTTCGGGGGGGGAGTTCAGGCAGCGCCTGAATCTCATGATCGATGAAGGCGGCGTCGGCCGGCAGTGTGGTCGTTGTGGTGGCGGCACCGCCCGTGAGTCGGGCCAGCTCGGCGACGCGTTGAGGCGCCGGGCGACTACTCAGTGGATTGGCTTCGTTATCCTTGATCGGTTGGCCATCGGCCAGCATGGGGCCACCCGCCCCCGCTTCGGTGATGGCAATCAACGGCAATCCCGCCCGCTTCAATTGCTCGGCAGCTGCCAGCTGATCGCTGCCCAGCGCGCCCGAAAAACTGGCTTCATCGCCGCTGGTAAGCCAGACGATGGCACCGCCCTTGAGGTCGGCCAGGTTGGCGGCGCGCAGAAATGCTCGATCGGGCCGGGGTGCCGCGACCGGGTGCCCGAGCGCGGGGATCTGGGTCAGGAAGAAACGTAGCAGGTCATGATCGGGGCTGGGGGGCAGGAGCAAGCCGGCCTGATCGGCATACACCATCAGTCCCAGTCGGCGGTCGGCCAGGTTGGGGATCAGTAGCCGGATCAGCTGCAGGCTGCGCGCCAGCCGATCTGGGCTGACATCCTGCACGCTCATGGCGGCCGAGTCGTCGAGCACAAACAGGATCGGTGGCAGGGTTTGCATGTGGGCTGTGGCAGATCTGGGTACGCGCGGGTCCGCCAGTGCCAGTGCCAGCATCAACCAGAACAGGGTCAGCAGCAGTCTGGTTGCCCGCTGTCGGCGCAGGGATAGCCCACCGCCTTGGTGGACTGTTGCCCAGGGTGTCAGGGCCGAATCGGCGTAGTGAACCAGCCGGCGCCATTGCCACCAGCGCCAGAACACAAGTCCCAGCGGCAGCGCCAGGATGAGCAGCCAGCGCGGTTCGGCGAGTTGGGGGTGGATGATGGGCGCTTGTTCCAACCAGAGCGTGACATCTTGCAGGCCGAAGAGATGGATCAGTTGTTGGATGAATAGCGTGAGGGAGACGGACATCAGGCAGCCCCTCGCTGGCGTAGATCGAGCAGGCCAGCCCATAGGAACAAAATGACGGCCAGGATCAGTAAGGGCGTCTGGAGTGGAGTACGGATGCGTGCGGTCGGTGCGACGGTTTCTGGCACCTCGCTCCGGGCGATGGTGTCTGTTACCTGATTCATCGCTGCAAGGTCGCCCGCAAGGATGGGGCGCCCACCACTCAGATCGGCCAGTTCGGCCAAGGTCGGCTGGCCATCATCGGGCGCGCTACCCGCAGGAGCGAGATTCACCGTGTAGATATGAATTTGGTTGGCGCGCGCGAGGGCGAGCGCCTCTCCAGGCGTCATGATGCCGCCGGTGCTGAAGCCGTCGGTCCAGACGATCAGTAATGGCGGTTGCTGACCCGCATGGCTGCGCGCCGTCATGTCGCGGATGGCCAGCGCCAGACCGTCGCCAAGCGCCGTCGCACTACCGTTTACCCCGGCGCTTAACTGGCGAATCCAGAATTCGAGTGCCTGATGATCGCTGGTCATGGGCAGCAGTCTACCGGCCGAATCCGTGACGACAATGATCGAAAAACGATCCTGAGGCCGGGACTGGATGAAGCGGATCAAACCCTGCTTCATGGCCGCCATCCGGGGGATGAATTGACCATTGCCGGTCGGGAAATCCGCAGCATTCATGCTGGGGCTGGCATCGACCAGCAACAGGATCGAGCGCGTTGCGGGCGGTGGCTTGATCCAGCTACCCTGCCACTCGGGGCCGCCCAACGCCGCAATCATGCTCGCCAGCGTGAGTACCCAGAGCAGCGGCACCCAGCGCGTGGATTGTGTGGTTTGTGCCGATGAGGCCTCACGCTCGATAACCGGATGGCGCAGCATCAGGGCGGCCGGGCGTGCCGCATAGCGGCGGCGCAGGACGTACCACACCCAGGGCAGCGGTAAGAGTGCCAGCAACCAGATGGGCGCGACGAGCGTCAGCATGGCGTTTCCGCCCGGCGATGAAGGGTCTGCGCCCGCATGGCCTGCAAAATGTCGAGCAGGGCATCGGAACTGATCGGTGTCGGGCCAAAACGGTGGAGATCCAGGGTGTGCACCAACGGCCGCCATTCGGGCGGGAGCTCCGCCCGCTGGACGGCCGGCGTCATGCGGAAATAGCGCGCAAGAACCCACATTGATGTCGTTGCAATCCGCTCGGCAGGAACGGTGTTTGGCTGGTTTCGAGTGACCATGTGCATCAGTCGACTTAGTCGCCAGCGCAGGATGATGCCCCGCCGGTCACGCCAGAAGCGGTACAGGATCAGTGCGAACAGCGCCAGTAACAGGGCGCCGACCAGCCACCACAGGCCGTGTTCACGGTGCAGGGTCAGGGCCTGTTCGATATGTTCCACCAGGCCGGTTGGTTGCGGCCAAAGGATATCCACGAGCCCCTGTGGGGCTGTGGGTGGGATTTGGCCGACCGGGTGGTCGAGCGCCAGAACGGTTTCTGCGCCGTTCATGGGGGCGGGGCGTCGGCCGTCATGCCGCTCTGTGCACGAGCGATGAGCTGGGTGAGTTCGGCGACGGATTGATTAGTGAGGAGGAGCGCGTGCCAGCCGCCAAATGCCTGCGCCGCATCGCGCAGCCCCCGCTGGCGAACGGCGAATAATTGGGCCAAGCGCTCGCGTTCGGCCGGTCGATGGGTATCGACCTGTCGCGGTGGCTGCGCAGCGAAAACCACAGCCCCCAAGTCCGGTAGTTGTTGTTCTGCGGGGTCTGCGATCTGGATGAACAGCACATGCTGACGTTGGGCCAGCGGCAGCCAGGCCAGCGGGCCGTGCTCGTCCACGAGGTCGGTCAGGAAATCACTGATGACGATGACGAGTTGCCCTTCGGGCAGGCAACTCTGCAGGCGCTGACGAAAACCGATCCAGTCCCCGCCTGCCGTCTGGGTCGTATCTTGGGACTCTGCCCATTCGGCCAGGGCGGCGAGATGCTGCATCAGGGTTGTGCGACTGGTGCTCGGGTAGTCGGAGGGGCGTTGCGGCAGTGCGGGCGCATGCAGCGCTACCGACATGCCCTGTCGCAGGGCGGCAGCACACAACAGGTGCGCGACGGTGAGTGCCTGGGTGATCTTGAGTTGCTGCCGCGTGCCGAATTGCATGCTGGCACTGGTGTCAATAACGAGATGGCACTGACGCTGCGCAGGTTCCCGGAATACTCTTACCATCGGTTCCTGCGCTCGTGCCGAGATGCGCCAGTCGATGAGGCTTGCCGGTTCGCCTGGCTGATAGGCGCGCAACAGCTCGAAATCCAGTCCCTGACCCAGTCGCCGTGCGAGCTGATCCCCGGAAAGGAGGGTTGCGGCGGGCCGGCCTTCTTCGACCAGCCCCGAGATTTGTGCACCCAGTTGCCAGGCCTGCGCAACAGCCTCGGAACTGGGTGCCAAACCCGGTGAGGCCGAACCGGACGTACCTGACGACTGCCGAAAGGGCAGTCGACCGCGATGCAAAAGGGTGGCGAGGATTCCCACGTTGGGTGCGCTCAGGGTGGCGGTAGTTGCGTGCAAATCTGGCTGATGACCTGATCACGGGTGATGCCGGTGACCATGGCCTTCGGGCTCAGGATGAGCCGATGACGCAACGCATCGGCCGCAAGGGTCAACAGGTCATCCGGACTTACGAAATCGCGCCCGTCCAGCCAGGCAAGCGCGCGGGCCGCCTGTACCCAGGCCAGTGCCCCGCGCGGCGAGGCACCAACCAACACCATGCCGGCCAATGGGGCGAGTGCGGGTGCAGCAGCTTCGGGGTGGCGCGTGCTGGCCACGACATCGACGACCCAGCGCTGCAGGGCGGGATCGCAATGTACTGCTTTCACCATTTTTCGAGCGGCCAGCACCTGAGGGACGGTGAGCAGGCTTTCCGAATCAGTAGAACCCGACCCACCCAGTGTGCCCGCCAGTGTACGGGCCAGAATGTCGTACTCCTCTTGGCGACTGGGATAATCGAGCGCCACGTGTAGCATGAATCGATCCAGCTGCGCCTCGGGCAGCGGATAGGTGCCGGACTGTTCCAGCGGGTTCTGGGTCGCCATTACAAGGAACAATTCCGGCAACGGACGGCTTTCTCCGGCCACAGTGACCTGCCGTTCGGCCATGGCCTCGAGCAAGGCCGACTGCACCTTGGCCGGCGCGCGGTTGATTTCGTCGGCCAGAATGATTTCGTTGAAGAGCGGACCCGGCTGGAAGGAAAACGTACGTGTTTCCGGATGGTAGATTTCGTTGCCGAGCAGGTCGGTCGGCAAAAGATCCGGTGTGAACTGAATCCGCTTGAAGCGCGCGTGCACCCCTTCGGCCAGGGCCTTGACTGCCGTGGTCTTGGCTAATCCCGGCAAACCTTCAACCAGGAGATGTCCACCGGTCAGCAAGCCGATTAACAGGCGGTCGACCAGGGCGGATTGCCCCACGATGAACTGCGCCAGATGCGTGCGCAAGGCACTGAAGCCATGACTCATGAATGTACTCCATGCGGGGGGGGGAGTGGGATGTCCCGGAAGGATGGGGGCGACCATGCGGCAAGAAAGGGATTCATGGGGTACTCGGTGTCGAAGATGAATTCTGGCATGACTATCGGGATAAAGGGAGCCCTTCCGCGCGCCATTCCGCTACGCCAAGTTCGAGCCGGTGTGCCGCGAACCCTGCAGCGCGCAAAATTTCGACGCCTTCCTGGGCCATTAGGCAGAAAGGCCCACGGCAGTAAGTTACCACGGGCAAGGTGCGCGGCAGTTCGTCCAGACGTTGCGGTAGCTCGTCGAGCGGGATCGAATAGGCATGGGGCAAGTG
Source organism: Halothiobacillus sp. (assembly GCA_024636015.1). Classification (GTDB taxonomy): domain Bacteria; phylum Pseudomonadota; class Gammaproteobacteria; order Halothiobacillales; family Halothiobacillaceae; genus Halothiobacillus. The sequence goes on along the minus strand of JAGXHU010000033.1, from coordinate 4,172 downwards.
TGCGGCGGCAAACTCCGAGGTCGGGCGCACATCCAGCAGGGCCACTTCGCCTTGCTGAGCTTGTTGCCATAGGGTCGGGCCATCCAGCGCCGTCGTATCGTCCGGGCTGCCCGGAAGTTGTTCCAGCGCAGCACGCAAATCAGGGAGTTGTTGCTCCGCCAGTACCCGCAGGGTCACCCAAAGATCGGCAACGGATTCTGACGCAAGGCGATATATCTGATGCTTCCCCGCGCGCTGAGCGATAACCACGCGGGCAATGCGCAATTCTTTGAGGTGTGCGCTGGTCAGTTTGACGGATATGTCCGTTGCTCTGGCCAATAGCTCAACGTCTTTTTCACCCTGACTGAGCAATTCGATCAGCTCAAGTCGCTTGGGGTGCGCAACAACCTTGCCGATCCGGGCCACTTGCCCGAAAAGCTGATTTTTCAGATCGCGATGGCTCGTTGGCGGAAGCATTTTACATTCCAATATACTTTGGAATGTTATCCTAATCGGTGATGTGCATTGTCGTCAAGCTTATGACTTGTCAGCAGAGCCCGGTCACGCGATGATGGCGGGAGGATCAGTAAGGGACGATCGGTGGGTATGGACATGGCTTTTGCGAAAACGGTTTGCAGGGAATCTTATTCGGTGCTTCGGTTTTTGGTGCTTGCCGTATCGATCGGAGGCGTGCTTTTGCCCGTGCAGGCTAAGGCGGGGGCCGAGCTCTACCGCTGGACGACACCCGATGGGCGGCTGCATTTCGGCGATAACATGCCTTCCAGTCAAGCAGAGCATGGCTATGACATCATTAATCCATTGAGTGGTGAAGTGATTCGGCACGTCAGCCCGGCAAAAATGCCCGAGGAGCTGGCGGCGGCAGCCGCTGCTGAACAGAAACGCCAGGAAGCCGCCAAGGCGGCGGCCGCACAGGCGAATAAAGATCAGGTTCTGCTTCAGCTCTACAGTCACACGGCGGATATCGAGCGCGCTCGTGCCCAGCGTATGGCCGAGGTGAATGCTCAGATCAAGCAATCCGAAAGCGCACTGAAGCGTGCAGAGGTGCGCGCACGATCCGATAAGCCATCGGAAGTTGCGGCGGCCGGTCGTGACGTGGAGCAATTACGCAAGAATCTGGCGGACCAGTATGGCGTGCGCGACGATGTGGTCAGGCAGTTCAATCATGATCTGCACCGGTTCGATGAACTCACCACTCACAAAAAGGCCGTGCCAGGCCGCTGATTTTCGACAGTCAGGCATTTTTTAAGCCGGGTCGGATTCGGGTTTTATCCTCGGATTAGCGTGCCAACCCCGCGGTCGGTGAGTAGTTCCAGCAGGACGGCATGGGGCACACGGCCATCGATGATCTGGACGGTTTTGACCCCACCCCGCACAGCGTCTAGGGCGAATTCTATTTTGGGCAGCATGCCGCCATAGATGGTGCCGTCGGCGATCAGTCCTTCCACATCCCGCGCCGAGAGGCCGGTCAGAAGCTTGCCTTCCTTGTCCATCACCCCCGCCGTATTCGTCAGTAACAGCAGCTTTTCCGCCCCCAGTACCTGGGCGATCTTGCTGGCGACCACATCGGCGTTGATGTTGTAGGCTTCGCCGTCATCTCCGACGCCGATCGGCGCGATTACTGGGATAAAGTCCTTGTTTTCCAGCACGTTGAGTATCGACGGGTCGATGGAGGCTACTTCGCCCACATGGCCGATGTCGATGATCTCGGGCTCGAGCATTTCGGGTGTTTTCCGGCTCAGCGTGAGTTTGCGCGCCCGAACGAGGCCGGCATCGCGCCCGGTCAATCCCACTGCCCGTCCGCCGTGGCGGTTGATCAAGGCAACAATGTCTTTGTTGACGAGACCGCCCAGCACCATTTGCACCACATCCATGGTTTCGCGATCGGTGACCCGCATCCCCTGGATGAATTCGCCCTGTTTGCCGAGTTTTTCCAATACCTGGTTGATCTGCGGGCCACCCCCATGGACGACCACCGGATTCAGGCCCACCTGTTTGAGCAGGACGATGTCGCGGGCGAAGGCGTCCTGCAACGCTTCGTCGATCATGGCGTTGCCGCCGTACTTGATCACGACGGTCTTGTCGAACAGGCGCTGAATGTACGGCAGCGCCTCCATCAATACATCGGCGGTAACGGCCGGGTCATAACGCGCCATGGGGGTTTCCTCAATACTCAAACGTAAAAATTAGCCGCGACCGGTATGGCCGAATCCGCCCGTGCCACGATGGCTGGGGCTGAATTCCTCGACCGTTTCAAAGGCAACCTGAACGACAGGCACCACGACCAGTTGGGCGATCCGTTCACCGATCTCGATGGTAAACGGGGTTCTGCTGCGATTCCAGACGGACACGAACAGCTGGCCTTGATAGTCAGAATCGATCAGGCCAACCAGATTGCCGAGCACGATGCCGTGTTTGTGGCCCAGTCCGGAACGGGGCAGGATGACCGCGGCAAGACCGGGGTCGGCCAGATGCAACGCCATGCCGGTCGGGATCAGTTCGGTCTGGCCTGGGGCGAGCACCACCGGTTCGGTCAGGCAGGCACGCAGATCCAGTCCGGCTGAGCCCTCGGTGGCATAGTCCGGTCGGGGGATGGTATCGCCGAGTCGGGGGTCCAGCCATTTCACTTCGATATGATGCATTTCTGGTCTCTTCGTTAGTCAGTCGAACGCATGAGTTCGTCAATTTTTTCGATGATTTGTGCCGCCAGTACCTGTTTGGGCGCCAGCGCGAGGTGCTGCGTGCCTTCCGACCAGATCAGGGTCAGCGCATTGTCCGGTTGGTCGAATGCCCGACCATCGCCGACTTCGTTGGCGCAGATCAGATCGATGCCCTTGGCAACGCGTTTCTCGGTGGCATGGCGGAGGAGTTGTTCCGTTTCTGCCGCAAAACCCACCACGAACGGCCTGTTCGCCCGCTTGGCGACGGCGGCAATAATATCGGGATTGGGAACCAGATGCAGGGTCAACCCAGGCTTGGCGGGATTTTTCTTCATCTTCTGGGGGGCGATTTCGGCGACCCGATAGTCGGCGACCGCCGCTGCACCGATGAAGACATCCATGGCGTGGAACGCCGCCACGGCATTGGCCATGTCTTGTGCCGTTTCGACATCGATGCGCGTAACGCCGAGAGGGGTATCGAGCCCGTTCGGCCCGCAGATCAGTCGGACATCCGCCCCGCAGGCCGCGGCGCCCGCCGCAAGGGCGAACCCCATCCGACCGGATGAGCGATTTGCGATGAACCGCACGGGGTCGATCGGTTCCCGCGTACCGCCCGCCGTGATGACAACCTGTTTGCCCCGCCAGTCGATTGATAGCGATGATGACCCCATGTCGAGGATCTGCCGGGCCAGGTCCTCGGGTTCCACCATCCGACCCGCGCCGACCTCGCCGCAAGCCTGAGCGCCTGAGGCTGGGCCGATCAGACGAACCCCCCGCGATCGCAGGGTCTGTACATTGGCCTGTACGGCCGGGTGCGCCCACATCTGCCGGTTCATAGCGGGGGCGACGATTACCGGTGCGGTGGTGGCGAGGATGAGCGTCGTCAACAAGTCGTTGGCCATGCCCTGTGCCATGCGGGCGATCAAGTCGGCGGATGCTGGGGCGATCACGATCTGTTCGGCCCAGCGCGCGAGGGCGATGTGATCCATCCCCGCTTCAGCTTCCGCATCGAACAGTTGCGTGCGCACCGGATGGCCAGATACGGCCTGCAGGCTCAGGGGTGTGACGAACTGAGTGGCCGACTCCGTCAGTACCACGCGCACCTCGGAACCGGCTTCGATCAGGCGTCGAACCAGAGTAATGGTTTTGTAGGCGGCAATGCCGCCCGATATGCCGACCAGAATCCGCATGCTTGTGTCTGCCTCACGTCCGGTTCAAATATTGTTTACCATGGGTCGAGGCCTTTGCCACCCGGCCGGGCCACACTTGTATATCAGCCAGTGTATCAACGAATGACCCGGTTCGCCCGACCGGGAGCCCCTTGCCCGAAGTGAATCTAGCCATGACCGACGACCGCTCTTCTCCTCCCGATCCATCGCCCCAGTCTGCGGTGCCACCCCCAAAAAAACGCCGACGCTGGTTGCGGTGGCTGATTGAAATTGCGCTGTTTCTGGGGATTTTCCTCGCAGTTCGGGCCTATATGGCCCCTAAAGTGCCGGAATCACTGGCACATGG
>JAGXHU010000032.1 GCA_024636015.1 Halothiobacillus sp. | reverse complement strand
CTGGCAATCTTGCGCTGACTGAGACCCTGAGCATGACCGATTTGAATGGTGGCGCGTTCTTCAACGCTGAGTTCGGAATAAAACATAGGGGCAACACCGTACCGAAAAAATCAGGTGTTGCACTCAGTTTCTGCCGCCGCCTCTTATCTGCAACACGCATAAAAAAAGCACACCTCAATATAAGCAAAAGAAATTTGCGCAAGGCATTCTGTGGGCTAGTGTTGAAGCCATAACTAAATAAATCACTGACAGCCAACCTCAATTCATTTGTTGGAGAAGCAATCATGTCAACTGAAAATCCAATTATCGCCATTAATATGACGAAAATTGCCAATCGTCCCGAAAGTTACAGCACCATGATGAAGGTAGGTCCCAAGGTCTGCATCACGACGGCCTCTCACCCCGGCTTTCTCGGTTTCGAACAACTGCTACAAACCGGTATTCATCCAATGGCTGGCCGGTATGGCGGCGGTGCGGTGGATATGCGAGAAACCCTGAATCCCATCGGGATGTATCAGTACACGGTATGGAAAGATGTCCATTCCCACGAAGAAATGCACCACGACAACTTCAAGGAGATCTTCGAGTTGTGCGGTAGTTGCCTGGAAATGGTCATCGAGGGTCCCTGGGAACCTTATTTCGAGGTGATTAAATCGGATCTGCCACAGATCATGAGCATGACCGATATCCCGCAAATCCTCGGCGATTCGTTCGCGAAGCAGCACCCGGTACCCAAGGTGGCGCTGGCGGGGCAGCGTGCTGTGGTGATTGGTGATCACTGGGTCATGCACGGTCATGAAGAGGATTTCGAGAAAGGGGTTGTCGAAACGCTTGAGTGGATGAAGGAAAACGTGCCGGGCATGATCGGCTGGATGGTGCTGAAACAGTTCGGTGTCTCGGCCATCGGTTCATTTCAGCTTGATCCCGAAGGCGCGTTGAAGGCTGTCTCCACGCTGGGCGCCAATCCCCCGGAGTACAACACCAATTATGGGAACAAAATACACGACAAGCCGCCCATACCCGGTCAGACGCCGGTGCAATATCTGGTGCATATCGAGTGGGAATCCCCCGAACACGTACATCAGGGACTGGGGCATACGATGGTGGATTACGAACTTCGCCAGATCCACAACAATGGGGTATTGGCGCACCTGGACAAGGGTCCGTATTACATGATCTTTACGCCGATGATGGAGCAAGGCGTTTGGCGCAAACACCTCAAACATTGATTTCCCTGCGCATTGCGCAACAAAACTGATTTCAGTCAAACCGACCCAAGCTTCAGCACAAACTTCGCGACGATTGCCGTCGGTTGACTCACCCATTTCCTATCAAAAGGAGGACAGCATCATGTCCAACAAACCCAAGGTACTTGTGCTCGGCGGCAACTTTGCCGGTCTGGGCTCCGCACAGAAAATTCGTCAATTTGCCGGAGACAACGTCGATATCATACTCATCGATCGTAAGGACTATCTCCTGTTCGTACCCAATATCTCGGCGGATGTCTTCGAGAACAGTGATCCGGCAAACAGCCAGCGCATGGATCTGATTCCGGTACTGACGAAGGACAACATTCGGTTCGTCCAGGGAGAAGTCACCGGTATCGATGTGGATAATCAATCCGTGCAGTTCACGCCCAGCGAACGGCCAGGTGCGGCACCGGGAAACCTCAATTACGACTACCTCGTGATTGCGCTGGGCAATCGACTGGCATTCGACAGGATCGAGGGGTTCGCCGAGTATGGCGACAGCGTCAGCGATATCTTCCTGGGTAACCAATTGCGCGAAAAACTGTGGAATGGCGGTTATCAAGGGGGCCCCATCGCAATCGGTTCCGCCCGTTTTCACCAGGGCGACGGCGCGGAGGGCCTGGAGCCCTACCCCGGCGGGACCATCCCCAATGCATTTGCAGCCTGTGAAGGGCCCCCGGTCGAGGTGATGCTCTCAGCGGCTACGTACCTGAAGAAGACCGGGCAAGGGGGACCGGAGAAAATCACCGTCTTCACACCGGGTGAAATGATCGCCGAGGATGCCGGTGAGAAAGTGGTAGGGCAGTTGCTCGATATCGCTTCCGGTATGGGGTTCAACTACATCAACAATGCCGAGGACATCACCCGGATCACGGCCGAAGGTGTCGAGCTGGCCAATGGCCAGACCATCGAAGCGGAACTCAAGATCATCTTTCCGGATTGGGTGGCCCATGAGTTCATGCGCGACTTGTCAATCACAGACAGCGAAGGGTTTGTGATCACCGATTTGCTGATGAAAAATCCCAAATACCCAGAAATTTTTTCCGCCGGTGATGCCGCAGCCGTCACGGTCCCCAAGCTCGGCGCCATCGGCCACCAGGAATGTGAAATTGTCGGTCGGCAGATTGCTCATTCGGTGGGGCGCATGAGCGAACAGGCCGCAAACATTCCCTTGCAGCCGGTGGTGAACTGCATTGGCGACATGGGCGACAACCAGGCCTTCTATATTCGCTCGAACAGTTGGTATGGCGGTCCGGAACAGGTACTTAAAATGGGGCACATACCCTTTCTGCTGAAGATGCAGTACAAAAATCTGTTCTTCCGCACCCAGGGAAAAGTGCCGGATTGGGGACTCGACTTCTCCAAGTTGATGGCGGAAAAAATTTCCGCCTGATGGATGGGTTCGGGGTGGCTGATAACGGTCGATCAGCCGATCAGCCGCCTCGGAGCCCTCGGATCAACATTTGGCCTGTTTGGCCTGGGAGAAAACGGTATGAGCACTCAACTTGGCCCCGAAACCGGGGCACTCACCCCCGAACAGTGGCAAGGTCTTGCCCAGCTGGGCGACCTGGGCAATAAGATCGGATTGCTGTTCGACGGCCCGCTCGCGGGCGTGACCACCAGCGAGGTCAACCGTTTGGGGGATTTGGCTGCGCACTACGATCTGCCCGCCCTGGGCGAGCACCTGATCGAAACGCTAGATGCCTGCGAACGGGCCGGATTGTTGCGCCTGATTCGTGAAAATGCAGCATTCATCGCATCCAGTCTCGAAACCCTGCAGCCACTGATGGCGCAATGGATGGTCGATCTCAATCAGATGCCGGTGGACGATCTGAAGGCCGATGTGGCCAGTCTATTCACAACACTGCGCCGGATGCGACATATCGGCGAGTTTATTGAAACACAGCTCGGCGGCGAACTGACGGCTGGAATCGTACACGGCAGCGCGTTTCTCGAACGCAACGCCACCGATCAGGCCTTGGTCGCCCTGCTGGAATTGCTGGGACGTTTGTATCGCAACGGGACACTCGCAAGTCTGGGTGATCTTACCGATTACCTGGCGGGACTCGATGAGGGTACCGATCCGCAATCACTCGCTGGCAATCTGGTCCAGAATGCCCCGCATCGCCGACTTGAACAATTAATTCATCTCGTGCATAGCGCCGAAGAAGCCATGGAGGGCATCGAGGCCGATGACCCACATCTGGGCGGCATAGGGGGGCTTGTTCATTTACTGAGGGACAAGGAAGTTCAGAAGGGATTGCGGATGCTATCGGTGCTGCCAGCCTACATGAGTCGACGCAAACGGAATGCCGTGAATACCCACTGATACCCAACCGCCTGCACGACAGCCTGCACGGGCCATCGGCGCGCACGGAATAGACAACTCACCTGCGCATGCTACGATTAGCGCAGGCCCAATTCCGGGTTTCAGTGTCATCAATGGATGGATAGGCCCTCATGACCGCAGCCAACGCAGCGCCCGAATCCGGTTCAGATCGTCGGCCGATAGCTACTCTTGAAAATGCATCGGAACTCCAGTCCAAGGCATTGGACATCATTGAAAATACTTCGGTCATCGTGCTCGGGAAGGAGCAAGTCATACGCCAGGCCTTGTGCAGTGTTCTGGCGGGTGGACATCTCTTGCTGGAGGATCTGCCGGGACTGGGAAAAACCACCCTCGCTCACGCATTGGCCATCAGTCTGGGGCTTCGATTCCGACGCTTGCAGTTCACTGCGGACATGTTGCCCACCGACATTCTGGGCGTTTCCATTTTCGAGCCGAATACCCGTGAATTCCGCTTCCATCCGGGACCGATCTTTACCGAGGTGCTGCTGGCCGATGAGATCAATCGGGCCCCACCCAAGGTACAAAGCGCCCTGCTCGAAGCTATGGAAGAACGTCAGGTCACGATTGAAGGCAAACGCTATCCCTTGCCCGAAGCATTTTTCGTCATTGCCACCCAAAATCCGTCGCACCAGCAAGGCACCTACCCCTTGCCCGAGTCGCAATTGGATCGATTCGCCCTCGTGATCGGTATGGGGTATCCCGATCCGGCGGTCGAGCGCGCCATGCTCCTCGGTCAGGGCGGGCGCGCGCATCTCGGGCAATTGAAGCCGGTTGTGGATGCCCGTCAACTGATGGCCATGCGCCAGGCGGTAGCGAAGGTCCACGCGGGTGAGGCCATCATCGACTATGTCCAGAAACTGATGCAGGCAAGCCGGAGTAACGCCGACTATGGCACCGGCCTATCACCGCGTGCCGGGTTACTGCTGTTGAGTCTCGCGCGGGCCTGGGCCTATATCGATCAGCGAAGCCATGTATTGCCCGATGACATTCAGGCCGTATTTCGGGGGCTGGTGGCGCATCGGCTTCCGTCGACTGGCCGGGAATCCCTGGCAACCGGTGCGGCGGAACGACTACTCACGACCGTCAAGGCACCCTGACAGCGCATGGCGGTTGCTGTCCAGCAGTGTTCGCTCAAACCGAACCGGATCGGTCTGAGCTTTATCTTTTTGGTGATCGCCATGCTGCTGGCGGCGATCAATTACGGCAACAATTTGGTGTTTTTCATCAGTTTCCTGCTCATTTCACTGATAGGGAATAGTGCCTGGCAGACACGCCGACAACTGAAAAGCTGCCAGATCCTCACGGGTGACATTCCCGCTCGTCATGCCGGGGAGCCGGGTATTTGGCCCGTGGTGCTGGAATCGTCGCTGAACAACCCGGCCATAGCCATTCGGATCGAGGGTAATGGCGCAGCACCGTCGATCATCAAATCTGTATTGATTGGCGTGCAGGTATCGATTTCGCTGCCATTGCCGCCCACAACCCGAGGCTTGCACACCGCGCCGGATATCGTGTTCGGCACAAACTATCCCATCGGCTTGTGGACAGCACAATGCCGCATTGTTACGACGCAGACTCGGCAGTGGGTTTATCCGCGACCACGAGGAAACCAGCCCCTGCCCCGTGCACCGCAAACGGAAATATCGCCTCAGTCCGCAGCCGTGACCACAGCGCAGGACGACACACACTTCGACCATTTACGGCCCTATGTGCCCGGCGACCCGCTGAGTCGCCTGGCGTTCAAGCAATGGGCGAAAACAGGTCAACTCGTCACGCAGCACTGGATCGGCACACAGGGAAGCGCCCATGAAACCAACCTGGATTACAGCAACATGGGTGGTGATCATGAGGTTCGACTTGAACAGTTAGCCCAATGGATCGAGTGGCTCAGTCAGGCGCAGGACTACTATGTTTTGCGCCTGCCCGGTCAGATGGAACGGCGTGGCCGCGGCCCCCGTCACCGACAGGACTGTCTCGAAGCGATAACCGTGTTCCAGACACCCCATGCGCACGTAGCGGGTATTCGACCCTCATGAATGCCCGATCAGAGCCGCAGCCTGCGCGCCAGGAAAACAGGGCGGAACATTTCCAACTGGATCGCCCGCTGGCCTGGGTCGTTGCCCTGGCAATTCTCGCCCATCTTTCTCATATGCCGTTCTGGTCTGTCCCCGTCATTGTGGGGGGGCTGATCTGGCGACTGCAGCACGAATGGCGCGGCTGGCCACTCCCACCCAAACTACTGTTGATTTTTCTGGCATTGCTGAGCGGTTTGCTGGTGCTGTTTTCATACCATAGCCTCTGGGGCCGCGATGCGGGTGTGGCGCTGCTCACAATCGCGGCCACGCTCAAACTTCTGGAGACAGAAAAACCACGCGATCAGCAAGCCTTACTGCTGTTGGGATTTTTTCTGATTGTTGCCCTGCTGTTGTTTGATCAGGGATTTGCACTGGCGCTTTTCGCATTGCTGATGTTCTGGGGGCTGGTTGCCGCGTGGATCGGGGTGAGTAACCCGACACTTCGGGCAATCAAGCCCCGGCTGAAAGCGGCATCCGTTTTGATGGTGGTAGGTCTTCCGGTCGCCATCGTGCTGTTTGTCGTGTTTCCCCGTCCGCCCGGTGCGCTCTGGGGCGCACAGCAGCCCACCACACAACAGGCGCAAACCGGATTGTCGGATACCCTGAACCCTGGCCAGTTCGAACAATTGGCCAGTGATGCCACACCGGCTTTTCGGGTGACTTTCGATGGCCCGATGATCCCGCCCGCCCAACGGTATTGGCGGGTCCTGGTGATGAGCACCGAACAGGATGGTATCTGGCACGCCGACTCTTCAATCTTTCCAACGAAAAAGACCACACTGCAAGCAACCTGGGATCCACACAGTGCCGTGCAGTACACGATCACGCTGGAACCCGCTCAGCATCGCTGGCTACCCGCACTGGCGCTGGCCGTCGAACGACCATCACAGAGCGTGATCAGCGAAACGGCCACGCTGTTTTCCCTACATTCACTGGCCGATCGTTATCGTTATACCGTTACCTCGGATCTGACCTACCAACTCGACCCGAATCACTTGTCGCGCG
>JAGXHU010000031.1 GCA_024636015.1 Halothiobacillus sp. | reverse complement strand
GGCTACGGGCAACCGACTGGGTTGGCCGGTCGGGGCCAGAAGCGGGGGTGGGTTCTGACGCAGGATATCCAGCACCATAAAGCTGGCGGCACGGCTCAGCATTCGTGTGCCAGCACCCGCCTCATGACCATCAGGACTGCCCTTGCCCGAATCGGGCTGGCGAAGGCGCAAAGGGCTCAGTACGCCCTGATTGGCCAGCATGGCATAAAGCTTGGCCATTTCCTGCAGGGTCACTTCGCCGCCCCCCAACACAAGGGCTAGACCGTAATGGGCTTGACTGGCCATATCGGCAACACCGGCCGATTGCAGAAAATGATAGAAATCCGGGTGCGACAATTGAGCAGCCACGTCGATGGCGGGAATGTTCCGACTGCGAATCAAGGCCTGCGTGACCGTCACCGGCCCCTGAAAACGACCGTCGAAATTCTCGGGCGCATAGGAGCCGTAGGCGGTGGGCACATCCCGCAGGACGGTAGCCGGAATGATGATGCCCTGATCAAAACCCAGGCCATAGATGAACGGTTTGAGCGCCGATCCCGGGGAGCGCTTGGCATTGGTTCCATTAACTTGGCCATCGATGGACGTATTAAAATAATCGGCAGAACCGACCATGGCCTTGATCCCCATATCCCGGGTATCGACCAGCAAGACGGCCGCATTGTGGACACCTTGCCCGGCCTGTTGGGCCACATAGGCCTGTACTTGCCGATTCACGGCCTGCTGAAGGCGCAAACTCACTGTACTGTGGATCCAGTGATTATCATCGGTCTTCACCGAATGACGCAGGGTCTGCTCGGCAAGCAACTGATCCACGAACCAGGGGGCAAGAAAGGGCAACTGGCTGGCCGGGCGAAGTGCTAATGGCAAGTCGAATAACGCGCGATCTGACTGACTGGCGGGGTGGCTGAGCAGCCATCGGTGATACAGACGGTTGCGGGCCGCCAGCAGATCAGGGCCGGCAAGACCCGCATGAATCCGGCCGCGAATACTGGGGTTTTGGGGCAAGACCGCCAGCGCCAACGACTCCGGGAGGCTCAGCGCAGCAGGCGCGTGATTGAAATAGATCAGACTCGCCGCGCCCACGCCCTGAATATTGCCCCCGAACGGCGCATCGTTGAGATAAGCCTCGAGGATTTCCTGCTTGGAAAACTTGAGTTCCAGTTCAATCGCCCGACCGACCTGCTCCAATTTCCCCCAAGGGGAACGCGTATCCATGTGCCAGAGCAAGCGGGCCAGCTGCATGGTAATCGTCGATCCACCCTGTGGATGGCGACGCAGGATATACGTCTTGAATGCCCCGCGCATCAGGCTGAATGGATTGAATCCAGGCTCCTGGTAGAAATGCTGATCTTCATGCAGCAATACCGCCTGCACCAGTGCAGGCGACATTTCGTCAAGCGGTGTCCAAAGCCGGAATTGCTGATCAGCAGCCAGGGTCAGTCGCAGCAGGCGCCCCTGATCGTCGAGAACCGCGGTGGAGGATGGCAACCAGTACCGTAAAGGGGCCGGTGGATGGAACTGATACCAGAGTCGCACCCCGAGGACGATGGCGCACAGAATCGCGCTGCCCCCCAGGAATCCGACCAGAATCTTGACGAAAAAAGGACGCCACGGCCACCGTACGGGTTGAACTCCGTCTTTCGCGCGCAGGGACAGCCCCATCACGGTTGAGTGACAGGCGCCGTTTTATCCGGCACGACAGCCGTTTTCTCCGGTGTCGGCGCCGTGACCATCAAGGTGCCCTGCCCCGGCGTATAGGCATGCAGTGCACGGTCGTACATCGATTCCGCATAGGATGGCGGTATCGTAAATTTACCCTCATTGGTCGCCCGAATCCGATAGACGAATTGCTGCACGTCACGATTGGCCGTGGCATAGATCAGCACACGGTCTTCTCGGGGCTCAACATAGCTAGTCTCCATGTTGGTGCCCGGTTGGGCCAGCGGGTCCATCGGAAGCGGCGCATCGGATGCATCGCCATCGGCGGCGACGCCCGGCGCTGTCGAGCCAGGCTCGGCCGGAGGCTGATGAACAATCTCGAATCCGCCCGGCAAGATATCCACAACCGCGACGTCGCCGACCGCCCGATCCCCGAGTGCGCGCAGACTGATGTGCACATCGATCGTTTGCCCCAGTTGCACCGATTGCACCGGTTTGCCAGCGTCATCGGTGTATTCCCGCACGATTTCCAACCCATCCTTGACCGTTGCCGTCGGGGGAACTCGGTCATAACCAGCCTGGGTCAAGCTGAACCAAGCGTGCTCCTTGCCGTGATTCTCGAAACGCATCTGGGTGCTGTCGTGCGCCAAGCCACCACTCAGCAGCGATCCATCTACCTGGCCGAAAGGTTTCAAGGCACCCTGGGTGCCACCCTCCAGCATGCTCAGCGAAGTAGGGTCGACTTTTTCGCGCGGCAATCCGGACAGGGCCAACATGGTCATTGCAGACGACAGCGTGTTGTAACGGCCCTGATGGATCGGTTGGACGATATTCAACAGGGTTTCTGCCGGCAATTTCCGGGCGCGTTCTGGGAAATAGCGCTCCACAAAGTACAGCGTGCCCGCGTCAAAAATCAGCGGGTCATAGTAGTAGGTGTAACTCCAGGGTAACGAGGCAGGACGCGGCTTGGTGAGCTCCGCCAATGGCTCCTTGATAAGCTGGTTAGCCTCGCCATCCTGCTTGAGCAGATGATAGGCCGAAGCGAGATACACCGCAGCCAGATCTTTGCGCCAAGCATCCGGATACTTTGCCTGCAGGCGCTGCTGAACCAAGGCGATCAGGTTCGTCGTCACCATGCCCGACTCAGTCAGCAGGGCAATGGCGAAAGCCCGGGCACGCAATTCGGGCAGCGAGCCCAGGGCTTCATTGGCCGCCAGCTGTCGCAAGTAATTCAGGCCACGCCCCAGCATGTCGGAAGAAACCGGAATACCGGCTTGGCGAGCCAGTAACAGGTACTGCATGGCGTAAACGGAAACGAACGGATCGGATACCGGGGTGGCCGACCAGACACCAAAGCCCCCTTCGGAATTCTGGCGGCTGCGCAGTGTGGCCAGGGCGCGCAATACGGAAGGTTCCGCACGGCGCGCATCGCCGGGATGGCGGGCAAACTCCGGCTGCGTGGCCACAATCAGCGCAGGAGTTGCCGCACTGATCGTCTGCTCAGTGCAGTAATTCGAATAGTTTTCCAGATAGGCACCCAGTCCCCGCATGAGAACAAGCGGCAGATAGGAAATCGCTGCCTGACGGGTCGAGCGCGCTTCAAACAGATCCCGCAATGGCGTGATGGCAACATCATCGCCCGATTTCACTGAACCGACCTGCAAGGCCGTTTGGAAGGGAACGGAGGGACGCACGGAAATATCCATACCGCGCGTGGCCTGCTTGTCCTGATACTGGGCAAAAAACTGCAAATGGGCGGAGCCCAGCGATTCCCGAGCACGCAGACGGAAAGTCACGACCCCGGATTGCCCCGAAGCCAGATCCACCGTCTGATGAGCGACAGACAAGAGATCGAAGGCCGAACTGGCCTCCAGCTGAACGGCCACAGGCACCGGGGGATTCGCCGCCCCTTTTTCCAGCTTCAGATTATTGGCGACATTCACGCTGGCATCAAATTCATCACCGGGGGCAACGGCCGTCGGCAAATTGGGCGCCAGCACGAAGTCGCCGCGCACCGTGGTGTCGGCCTGGGCAATACCAATTTTCTGCGGCGAGACGGCCATCACCATGACCTTGAGCGCACCATTGAATCGATCAGGGACGACATAGTGGAAGGTATGGTCACCTTGAACCGTCGTGATCCCCGACCAATAGGCCACCGGCTTTTCATGCTTACGCCGGAAGGGATTCAATTGCTGCTTGCGCAGGGAGTCTTCATCCCCACCCGGCGTGGCCATTTTCGTGAACTGATCGAAGGACGGCAGGATCAAATCAAGAATCTGCGCCGTGCTGACCTGGAGCATCCGTTTACGGAAGAAATAGTCCAGCGGATCCTTGAGTTCATACCCGGCCACCTGAAGTATGCCCTGATCGACGGCGAACACCGCAACCTGAGTCGGCGCATCGGTATGGACATTGATGTCGAGGGTTTGGCCCGGTTTGATCAGGCTTGGCACCTTCAACACAATCGGTGCGCGATGCGCGCCCAAATCCACCGAGAACGGCACAACGCCATAACTCAACGGACTCATATAGATGGCGCTGGAGGACGGATCCCGAACGAACTGGACATTGATATAACCGTTCCCCTCAAAACCCTTGGGTACGGTGATGTGCTGCACTGAACTGGCCGTATCGCTGTGGAACCACGTCCAGGCATACACCTTGTCACGCTCGATCGTGATCAGACCGTTCCCGGCATAGGGCGCGCGCACGGCCACATCGATCGTTTCCCCAGGCGCAAAGTCCTTCTTGTTCAGAGACAGTTGCAGTTCGGCATTCCGTTCCAAAGAACGGCTGACGTTGGCATTACCGGCCACCGCAAAATCAATCCGGTTGAGTTTCTCGCCCTCTGCCGACTCGATGACCAGGGCATAACTGCCCGGCGTTGAGGTCGGCAGGCTGAAATCGCTGCCCCCGACAGCAATGTCGAGCGGTTGCGTATCAATCGGCGTTTCCTTGAGTTTGGATGCGTACTGGTACAAGCCGGAGGGCTGTCGGGTCAGAACCGACACATATCGCCGGGCCAGAATCACGGCCTTAAGACCATGCACAGCCAGTGATTTCACCTGGGGATCGATGGCCAGAATGTTCACCTTGCGCGGGGTATCGCGGGGAATGAAATCCATCGGCCCATCGGTTTTAATCCCGATCAGATAATCCGCACTCGATACGAGCGTGGATGCTGCAGAGGCCACATTACGCCCACTATTGGGTTCAAACACCTGAGCGTAAAAACGCAGGTCATAGGTGGCGTTGGCAAAACTGGACAGATCGATTGGGAAGTCGGCCGCGCCCTTGGCATCCGTCGTTTGCGTCTGCAGGGTTTCGGTATAGCCTTCCTTGGCGCGGTGCGGATCATAAAAATGGTAATCCGAGAAAGCCGGAAACGCGGGGAAAGCCGGACGCAGCGTCAAGGTGGCCGTCACGCGGCGATTCGCGGCCGGGGTGCCATAGAGCGTGTCGGCCTGAATCAGCGCATGCAGGTCGGCCGGCTTGATCCAGCCAGCACCACCGTCGGGTTGTAAATGGGCACTGACCCGGGTCTGATCCGGTTCGAATTCACGAATCATGACCGAGGTCGACCCCAACAGGGTGTCGATATCGTTATTTTTGATCAGGTAGAGATTCACGGCCCAGGAACCGGTGGGCGCCGTTTCGTCTGGGGTGTACTGCCATTCCATGAACCCGCTCTGATCAGGGGTGACGCGCTGTTTGGTCACCGTCATTCCGCGCGGATCCACCAGCTCCAGCATGAGGGGAACACCGGAAATATTCTGTTTCCAATCTGCCGCCCGCAGAATCATGCCGATATGGAACTCGTCACCGGGACGATACAGCCCACGATCCGAGAACAGGTAAGCGCTTAGCTCACCGCCACTTTCTGCGCTTGGGGCGCCCCCAATATCGAATCGGCTGTAATTCAGCTGACGGTCGCTGGACCCGATGGGCAGGAAGGAGAAATCCGTTTCGGGCGCATCGGATGCTGTCCCGGTTGATCCACTCACAGGCGGGGCATCCACATGGCTGACGGTAAACATCACCGGCTTGAGTTCACGCAAAAAGCCCTTCAGTGACGCAAAATGGACATGTCCGTCCGCACCGGTGGTCTCGGAAATCAGGGTCTGTCCGTTTTCCGCAATTACCTTCACGACCGCTTGGCTGACTGGCTGACCACTATGAATCGACTGCACGAACACATCAAAACTGCCGTCCAACGCCCGTTTCACCAGTAATCCAAGATCCGTGACCACGATCAAACGCGCATCGCTCGCTTCATCATTCGACATGCCACCACTATTGGCATTGAACGGACTGTTGTCGTCCGTTGTGTCGCCGGGGTTCTCTTGTGGGTCCGTTGTCGGGTCCCAAGGAGTCACGCGAACCAAAAACACCCCCCGCTTGCGGGATTTGCCACTACCGAGAAATTGGCTCAGGTCGACCCCGGTATACACGGCTTTTGTCGGATCTTGGTTCGGCAGCGTTTGGGTCTCGACAAAACGCTCGGTCAGATGGTCGGGGCCGATACCCAGCAACGGATGCTCGAAATTGCCTTGATTAAAGGCAACGAGATGCTGAATCTGATGCGGCAATACCTGGGCGATGCTGACACGCATTCCCGGCATATTGCGGGCGACGACTGAAATTCGATGATCGCCACTCATCGAGAGCAGCGACCCTTGCCCCAGGAATTTCAGCATCTGCGGATAAGGGGGAACCTGGAGCATAAAGGTCTGTGGTTTACCCAAGAGATAACCGCCGAAGCCACTGAGCCCCTGACTGATCCGCACATAGATATAGCGCCCCGGTTCAGCCGACAGCGTTAAGCCATGGGTGGCATCCGTCTCGCGCTCCGTGGGCTGCATCGTCAACGGCAGGCGCGCCGATTCAGCAAGCACCGACTCACTCACGATGCCGGGATACCAGTCCCGATGATCGGTCCGCTCAGGCAGCAGCCAGGCCTGGATTTTTTCATTGAGGTCTTTGCTCGTCACCGGCGATGACGTCGTCACGATCAGGGTTTGCTCCGGCTCGAAATGATCGTTATCCACCAGTTGTATCGAAACCCCTGTCAATGACAACGAGTACAGACCGGGGATGAGTGCCACACCGGTCAACGGCGTTTCAACCCCAGCGCCCCCCCGAATACTTTTCACGCCAGCAGAAAAATGCGCCTGCAACCGTTGCTCATCCAGCGGCACACTCAGCGGTGTCGAATGCACATAGGCGTTCAGATGGCGCAAGTCGTAAGTCACCGTGAACTTTTCAGGTTTGCCGGGCTTACCCTTGGTATCGAGCATGGCCAGCGATACCGCCTGCTCAAAGGAAGCGGGATCGACGGGATAATTGAATTGAACCCCAAAAACAGCTGATTTTTTGAGTGGGTCCTGCGGATCCTGATAGAAAGACTGATCCGTCAGTGACATGCCGAAATTGACAGTTGAGAACGCAACCTGGGTCTTGGCGAGGAGAACACCCGCTGTAATCGCCGTCTTGGGATCAAATGTCAGGGTGTAGTGTTGACCGACCGGCCAATCGGCGGCAGGCGTGAATACGAGCTCCCGATCCGATTGCCATACCCAACTACCTGCCACCTTAGGTTCAAGTTCAATTCCCGTACGGGCCGGTTTTCCAACCAGCGCAATAGGCGCGACAGAAGCCGAGAAGTCAACGACCAGCGGGTGGATCGTGATCGGGGTTTGGGTATAGTCCGTCACGGCGGGCGGACTGACATATATCGTCACTTTTGGGGGTTCAATTGGCTTGGGACGATGCTGGTACCAGTCGTACCCCCACCAACCCGCAGCGACCAGCACCAGAGCCGATATGAGGGCGCCGGCCGTTTCTCGCGGCTTGCGGCGCATCAATGTATAGGCGGAGCGTGGCCAGGTAGGCGGCTGCCAGGCCATTCGTCCCAGCATCAATGCACCGCCCCGTACCAGCAGGGATGACACACACCGAAATGTACGCGATAAAAAACCGCGCAGGCGCGCGGCTTTGGCAGGATGAACAGCACCGGGCACCGACGATTGATCAGTCGGCATCCCTTTCACAGAATTATCGGGGGTCTGTTTGTTGGTCTCATCCATGATCCAAATCCTGCTCGGGTAGTTTTTCCTGACGCCATCTCGATCCGTGTATATGGATCGAAATTTCACGAGATCCTAGCATGGAAATGGCGCGAAATTCCGTCAATTTGATGACAAAAAAAACCCGGCATATTGCCGGGGTGAAATAACGAACGTCGCAGTCGGTTGACAGCAAGCTCAGTGCGCGGAAAGCACCGGATAATCGGTGTAGCCGTGCTCATCTCCGCCATAGAATGAGCTGCTATCCGCCTCATTCCACGGGGCATCCTGAGCAATCCGCGCGACCAGATCCGGGTTGGCAATCAGCGGCACCCCAAAAGCCACGGCGTCCGCATATCCACCGGCAATAGCGGCCTCCGCCTTGGCCAGATCATAGCGATAGTTGACAACCAGCTTGCCGGACCACAACGGACGAAGGCTATTGAGGTCGAAAGTCGGACCGGCGGCACCGGGCTGATCAACACCCATACCAGCAATGTGCAGATAGGCCAGCGGATAGGCGTTCAGCTTCTCGACGACATAGGTAAAAGTTTCCTGCGGATTGCTGTCACTCATGCCATTCGCGGGTTGCACGGGGGAGATACGCAGACCGGTACGTTCGGCACCTACGGCAGCCGTAACGGCTTCGACAACTTCCATCAGTAGGCGCGTACGATTTTCCAGACTACCGCCATACTGATCGGTACGATGGTTACTGCCATCACGCATAAATTGGTCGATCAGATAGCCATTCGCACCATGGATCTCTACCCCATCAAAACCCGCTGCGATTGAGTTTTTGGCACCTTGCACATAGGCCGCGATAATGCCGGGAATCTCGGCTGTTTCCAGTGCACGCGGCGTCTCATAGGGCTTTTTCATACCTGAAGGCGTATACCCCTCTCCCGGTATGGCAATGGCTGACGGCGCAACAGGCAAGGCTTGATTCGGTTGGAATTCGGAGTGGGACACCCGACCCACGTGCCAGAGTTGAAGCACCATCTTTCCGCCGGCGGCATGTACGGCATCGGTGATTTTCCGCCAACCAGCGACCTGCTCAGCTGAGTGGATGCCCGGTGTGCTTGGATACCCCTGCCCTTCCGGCATGATCTGGGTTGCCTCGCTGATAATCAGCCCGGTAGAAGCCCGCTGACGATAGTACTCAACCATCAAGTCGGTTGGGACATTACCCGCACCGGCGCGGCAGCGGGTTAGCGGCGCCATTACGACGCGGTTGGCCAATGAGATCGCGCCAAAGACGATAGGTTGCAGCAGATTGGAATCGGCACTCATGTAGAAGCTCCTGGATTTCGTTGGAAGATATTTGGTGGTTAAATTAATAGCCTACTATTGAATTATTTGCACCGACTGTCAACGAACGGAACATCATCAGGCCGACGTCTCATCGATCACGGGATCTGTCTTGCCTGGGCCAGCACCCACGGTTGAACGACTACGGCCCATATCGGCGTATGCCCTTCTGCCCAGAAACTGGCCGTTTTGGTGTCCAGAAGTCCAAACAACTTCTGCTGCATCCACTGTTCGACCAAGGGCTTGTTATCATCGACGACGGCGACGGCGACATCGACCAAATCCAGTGATGCATCCACGACGACCACTTGCCCGCGCGCGAATAAAGGTGCCAGTTCACTCCACTCGATGCGGGCGGTTTGTCCGGCAAATAGAGACCAACGCTCATCCGGGGTCAGATCGACAGTCGTAGAAAGGTCTTCGGGGGGCATATCGTTTAGCATGATGGGTAAATACACGGTTCTGAGTGGATGGGCGCGTTGCCAGACGGGGCGATCAGCCAATACTTGATGAGCATGGGCAACACATATAAATAATTAGGAAGCTTCAAAAAAAGTGTCAGAAAAAAAACGCAAAAAAACTCGAGAACTGCCTGATCGGCAATCGTACCTCAATCACCGTGCCCATGCCGAGGCCGTACACGATGTCGACGGTGTGACCATGCGGCGTCTGATGGTGCCTGAACAGCATGCCGTCGTAAATTTCAGCCTCACCGAGCTGGAGATAGCCGCCGGACAGATGGTAGATTGGCCACCCTCTCCCCGTGGCGAAAAAGTCTGGCATATCCTGAATGGGGCAGGATTAATGATCCTGGGCAACGATCAATTTGCCCTCGTACCGGGGGACGTCATTCACATCGCGCCCGGGCTCGCTCATCAGGTACACAGTAGGGGGCAACATCCATTGCAGCTATTATGTATTACTTGCCCGCCCCATCCCGGCAAACATGATGTACCAGAAGCCGCTACACCCTAGTTTCGCCCACCTAACCCCGCGGATTTTTATGCGTATACAACGATCAACCTATGAATTCTTGCTCATCAGCGCCATTCTCGGCAGCATCGTCCTCTGCACGGCCTATCTGGGCTATGGTGCGGGCGTCCTGGCCATCCTCTTCTGGATCATTTTTCTCTTCATCCGCCTGAAGCGAAAAGCCGTTAAAAAGCAGGCTTCCGAGTCAGACTCCGAATCACAATCCTGAGAGCACATATTGGGTCAAATCCGTGTAGCGCGTGCGCTTATGGAGATAGTTGCCCAGCCAGTCCCTGCCCGCTTCGCATTGCTCCTTACGGGGATAGTTAGCCTCTACGCGGTTTAATTGTGCGTAGATATCCGCCCACTCCGGGATACGCTCCCGCAGGGGGGCTCGACGGACCGAGCTGAAGCCATCCAAAACTTTGTCCGGCGCATAATGCGGTGCGACATAAGTAATCACCCAGTAGTTGTCCCCATTCTTCGCGCGATTATTGACATAACCATAAAATTCGCGCTCTGCCTTAATCGTTTCCCAAAGCACGTAATAGATCGACCGCGGCATCTGTGGGTGACGCAGAAGAGCGTGCGGTGCCCCCAGCAGTTCTTCCCGAGTATAGCCAGACACCTCCGTCAAGGTACGGTTGACGAAGGTGATCACGCCACGCACATCGGTTCGCGATTGAATAGTTTGCGTTGGCCGCAGCACATACTCATTTCCAGAAAGAATCCGATCCATACTCATTCACGTACCTCGTTATTCACTATTGATGAAGACAGCCGTCCCCGTGCCAAGGCCATGGGGACTGGTTTTTGGTGGGAAAATCTAGGGAGAAGAAAGAAAAATCGGTAACGCCCGCTTGCGCGCACGGATATCAAAGATCAGGGGGGTGCGTGCATGCCGTCTCGAGCCAAAACTGAGCGCACCCGCTCAAGGTCCGCGTAGGTATCAACTCCAGCATGGGGAATGCGCTCAGCAACTGCGATGGCGATCCGCTCACCCATCGACAATGCGCGCAGCTGTTCCAGCTTTTCCAAAGACTCCAGTCGGCTCATGGGGCTGTGCGCAAATCGGCGCAGGAATCCGGCGCGGTAGGCATACAGCCCAAGGTGCCGAAAACCGAGCACGGAACCCTCCACGCTCTGACCGTCACGATCGTATGGGATCGGAGCACGTGAAAAATACAGCGCCTCCCCCTGATCATTCACCACAACTTTCACGGCAGAAGCATCGAGAAATTCTTCCTGCGTCAGAATCGGAACCATCAGTGTGGACAAAGCTGCCTCGGGATGTTCCGCCAGCAGACGCGCAACCTGACGGAGCAGTTCTGGCGCCATCAGGGGTTCGTCCCCCTGCAGGTTCACGACGATCGTATCGTCCGCAATCGCCAGTTGATCCACCACCTCGGCCAATCGATCCGTACCTGATTGATGTTGATCACTGGTCAGTACGGCCCGCGCCCCAAAAGCTTCCGCCGCAGACCGGAGTACCTCGTCATCAGTGGCGATCACGATTTCTTCCGAACCACAGGCCAGGGCGCAATCATGAACCCAGGCCAACATCGGCCGACCGTGGATATCAGCCAGCGGTTTGCCCGGTAAACGCGTTGAGTTCATTCGGGCAGGGATGATGACGCAGAACGGCGGATGACTCATGACGAGGTGGAATCTGCCGGATGAGTGGCACGCAGTGCCTCGTATTCATCCGGCGCCAATGTGCGGGCATCGGACTCCAGCATCACCGGAATTTCATCGCGTATCGGATAGGCCAGTCGGGCAGACAGGGAAATCAATTCCTGTTTATCCTTGTCGTAAATCAGCGGACCTTTGGTCACAGGGCAAACCAGGATTTCAAGCAAACGCTTATCCATATCTAAACTCCAAAGTCATTGATCGTAAGCAGAAAAACAAAAATACAGCATAAGTTCCATCTCGCTGCCCGGTCAATTACCACAAAACAATCATGGTATATTAGCATATGCTGAAGAATAGCAAAGAGAACAGATTAGGGCTGGATCTATTTTTCCAGCGTCGGGGCAAGCTCGGCCCGATAGGCGTCCAGGCGAGTAAGAACGGCGTCAATCAGCGCCTCATCAAGAATCATCCGGCCTGAAACAGCAAATATCTGCCCCGGCTGATTGTGCCATAACGGCCGATTCTGCCGCCATTTCACTGCGTCTTTCTCTGTCATCACGACCGGTAATCCTGAACGACGCAAATGAACCAACAGACCACGCGGTGTTGGCTGATGGTCATCCAGCGGGTAACTCTTGATCACCAATCCACGATCGCGCAAGGCATCAAAAAAACGCTCAGGGTGACCAATGCCCGCAAGCGCCTGAATCGTCTGCCCCTGATGCAGACGCATGAATTCGTCCAGGGGTTGAGTCTGCTCGTCATACAAATCGTGCACAGTCGTCATTTCAAAACGTGCAGACAGCTGGCCAGGTTCAAAGGGTGTGCCATTCACCACGATAAAATCCATCGCGGCACGTGCACTCAAGGGTTCCCTCAATGGGCCTGCGGGCACACAAAATCCATTACCGAATCGACGGGTCCCGTCAATCACGGCCATTTGGAATGCGCGTCCCATTCGATGATGCTGCAGGCCATCATCGCTGAGGATCAGATCGACTTCCGGGTAGCGTGCCCGCAGCTGCTGTGCCGCACGAACGCGATCTGGGTGCACCATCACGGGGAGATCCAGTTTCTGATGAATCAGCCAGGGTTCATCACCCACATCGGACGCCCCTGTCGCTTCAGCAACGTCACGCGGTTCGACCCCGATTTTCACCCCATACCCACGGCTAATGATGCCTACGGCATAGCCATGCTCGGTCAAAACTCGGGCCAGCGCGATCAGAATAGGCGTCTTGCCGGTTCCCCCCACGGTCAGATTGACAATCACGAAAACCGGGCGATCGATAGTTACGACCCCCTCCCCTTTCATAGCGCGGCTGCGCCGTCGCTTGGCAATCCAGCACACCAAGGCTGCCAGCGGGAACAAGAACAAACTACGAATAGCCCGACGTTGCCAGAATCCTGGGTAGCGCATTTAGAGGGCCGCCTCGGCGACCGAGGGATTGCCGAACTGCAATCGGTAAAGCGCCGCATAGGCGCCATTGGCGGCGAGAAGTGTGCGATGTTGCCCGGTTTCGACA
Source organism: Halothiobacillus sp. (assembly GCA_024636015.1). GTDB lineage: Bacteria > Pseudomonadota > Gammaproteobacteria > Halothiobacillales > Halothiobacillaceae > Halothiobacillus. Next base: position 29,016 of record JAGXHU010000031.1, on the reverse strand, counting down.
ATGCGCCCCTGATCGAGCACCACAATCAAATCGGCGTGCTCGATGGTCGACAGGCGATGGGCGATCACCAGCGTGGTACGGCCACGGCTCAGGTTGTCGAGCGCTGCCTGAATATAGCGCTCCGATTCGGTATCCAGTGCCGACGTCGCCTCGTCCAGAATCAGGATCGGTGCATTGCGATACAACGCCCGGGCAATCGCCAATCGCTGACGCTGTCCGCCTGAGAGCAGGACGCCATTCTCACCGACGGGCGTATCGAATCCTTGCGGCAGTTTTTCGATGAACTCCAAGGCATAAGCCGCCGCCGCGGCCGCACGAATTCGAGCCTCATCCCCCTGCCCGCCATCACTGTAGGCAATATTGGCGCCCACCGAGGTATTGAAAAGCACCGTATCCTGGCTCACATAAGCGAACTGTCGGCGGAGATCCTGCCGACTCATCTGGCTGATCGAGTGCTCATCGAGACGGATATCTCCGCATTCGATTTCCACAAAACGCGGCAGGCTCGCAATCAGGCTGGATTTACCCGCACCACTGCGCCCGACCAGGGCAACGGTTTGCCCCGCAGGTACCGTGAGAGAAAGATCCTTGAGCACCCAGGCAGCGGATTCGCCGGTGGTATACCGTAAGCCGACGTTCTCAAAGGTAATGCGGCCACTGACACGATCCACGGGCGCCGCGTCGGGTGCATCGTTTTCACGTGGTTCGTCGAGCAGGCCGAACAGACTTTCTCCCGCAGCGATACCCCGTTGCAGGACGGCATTCACACCGATCAAGCGCTTCATGGGCGCAAGCATCAGGCTCAGGGCGGTAAGGAAAGACACGAAGGTGCCCACGCTGATGGACTGCATCCGATCACCGGTGGTCGCGAACCAGACAATCCCGGCAATACCCAGGGCGAGGACAAATTGGGTCAGCGGTGAGGAAATGGCTGTCACCGCCTGCATCTTCATGAAGTCACGAAAATTCTGTGCATTGATTCGGGCAAATCGCGCCGTTTCAAACTGCTCACCGCCATACAACTTGACGACTCGGTGCCCGTTGATCACCTCTTCGGCAACATGGGACACCTGCCCCATCGACTCCTGAATCCGACGGGCATAGCGCCGAAAAGCCCGCGATATGCCGCCAACCAGCACGACGAGCACCGGCGCCAACACAACAATAAACAAGGCCAGCTGCCAGCTCAGAATCAACAACCAGACCATCAAGCCAACGACCGTGACACTGTCGCGGATCAGCGTGGTTAATGCCCGGGAAGCTGCCTCGGAAACCTGTTCGCTTTGATAGTTGAGGCGGGTCAACACCTCCCCACCTGCCACGCGATCGAAAAAGCGAACGGGAAGCTGCAGCACCTGATCAAAAACGTCACGCTTGAGATCACGAATCACCGACCGACCGACCCAGGCCATGCCATATCCGGAGACAAATTCGGCGACCATCCGCACCGCAAAAACGCCTAACAACAATAGTGGCATGGCATGAATAGTGGCCGGATCACGATTCACAAAGCTGCCATCCAGTAGCGGCTTCATCAGGGCCGCAAAAGCAACCTCGGTGAGCGCCGCACCAACCATACCAATGATCGCAATCACCAGTAACCGCACATACTGCCGGGTATACCCCAACAATCGACGGTAGGTTTGCCAACCGGAAGCCGGCGGCTCTGAAGCTGAGTGCATCATTTGACGGGAGTCGTTCCCAGGCCGACCTTGGTGATCCCGGCCTTGCGCGCAAGATCAAGTACGGTAATGACCTTCTGGTTGACCACATCGGCATCGGCCCATACCACGACGGGCTGCTGGTCGGCCGCAATCCGCTTCAATACGGGCAAAATCTCATCCGCACCGAGGATTTTGCCATCGATGGCGATACGCCCATCCTGCGCGATCTCGATCACGTGATCCTTGACTGGCGCGCGCTTTTCCGTGCTCTGACTTGAAACGGGCAGGGTCACGTTGAGCGTGCGATCATGCACAAAGGTCGTCGTCAGCATGAAAAATATCAACAGCATGAAGATGACATCAATCAGCGGGATCAGATTGAGTTCCAGATCTTCCCGCGGTTTTTGACGAAATTGCATGGCTCTGCCCCTCAGCGCTTGCGCGCATCAACCGGGTGGATCAAATCCACCAGACGAATCGCTTCGCGCTCCATTTCAATGGTGCGCTCGTCGACCAGGCCGCGAAAATATCGATGAAAGATATAGGCAGGCACCGCCACCATAATCCCGCCCGCCGTGGTAACCAGTGCCTTGGAAATCCCGCCGGCCAGCAATTCGGGATTGATTGCCGAGGCGCCGCCACTTGCTGTGATGGACTGGAAAACATCGATGATGCCGACCACCGTACCCAGCAGACCCAACAAGGGGGAAATCACAGCGATCGTTCCCAGGGTGTTGAGGAAACGCTCCATCTGATGCGCTACATGACGACCGGTATCCTCGATACGGCTGCGCATGGCCTCGGGAGAATCATAACCCTGGAGACCAGCCGCAAGCACCATCCCCAACGGGGACAGCCGGGCCAGTTCTGAAATCTTGAGGGAGGAAATCTGGCCACTGGCCAACCAGCTTTCCACCGTGCCTACCGGATCACCGCCCATTAAGCGGTTGTAACGCAATGACCATAACCGTTCGATGATAATCGTCAATGCGATCACAGAAGCAAGAATGATGGGAATCATCATCCCGCCGCCAGCCATTACCAAATCCATCATGAGTGCACGCTCCTTAATCGTCCGTGAAAATACACATTAAAAACCATACAAATTCTTGTCCGCTGGCCATCGCAACCGGAAACCGAAATTGATCGTGATTTTCTGGCCAGGCTTGATCTGGTTTGACCAGGCCCACACTCCATCCTTACCATCATACTGCTTGTTGCTGGGCGGGGTGTTGTCGGCCAGCGGGTCGACGGCGAGATCCGCGTCTTCCGCAACCGGGAGGTTCATTAATATGGTGACAGGCATGGGTTGTTGATGTTGACTCTGTACGGAGATCACACGCCGGCGAATCAACTGCTGTGACTTGCCGATCAATCCGTTCTCATCACGCTGGTCGGCGGGGCGATCGACAGTAACCTCAATCCGCCGATCCACCCCGAAACTCAGTGCCATCTTTTTCATCGGACCCAACGATGGTTCATGGACGCGGCCGATCTGCGATCCATTCAAAAATAACTGCCATACGCCCGCAGGCAAAGGTGTGGTGTTATTCAGCGTAAAGCGTGCCGAAAGAATCGCTAGGGGAGAAATGCTTGGCGTGATGAGATCGGTCGTTTCAACCGGGAATTCATGCTGCAAAAGCGGAATGATCGTCGCGGACGTTGTGCTGGTGATAGTGACCGGTGCCACGCTGCGGAACTCCGCGTTGAAGCCCGTCTCGTCGGTAGATGTAAATGGCGATGATTTGGTGGCCATCTCAGCCTCATGCCGGACAGCATTCGCCCGCAGGTTGATGCCAGGTTTCGACGGCGCCGTGAAACCGATGATCCATTGATCCAGTTTGGGCACCGGGTAATATCGGTGCGTATCCAGCAGCGACAGCGTCACCGGAATATCCTGCCAACTCTCTCCCGTCGTCTGGTTGACCTCAGCCACCAGCGACCACCGCAATACCGATGGTGTCTGGGGTGTAGTTGTCACGGTATCGGAGACGGTTGATGCCTCCTTGTCCGCCGGGATAAAACTCGTTTCCAGATCAACCCGGTAGATGGGCACCCAATGCGCATCTTTCACTCGATAGCGGATCTGAACAACACGTTTCGTGGGCGTTTTTTGGGCTGCATCCAACGCCAGGGGCAATGCAAGCATCAAACTAGGCCCTTTTTGCCGCATCTGATCCTGTTTTTGCTCTGCAGCCTTGATCTGCTGCAATATCCCGTCGACAGCATTCTGTGCGTGCCGTCGACTGTCCAGCAAGCGGACCAACAGACGATCGAATCGATCCCGTGCTTTGGTGTCCGTCAAAAATGCACCGATCGCGTACCCATGTTTCTTTTCGGGTAACGGCGCGGCCATCTGAGCCTGAAAGATCGACAATCGTGTCCGGGCTGCCAAAAGTTCGTCACTCGCCTTGGCCAACTGTTTTTTGAGTACTTCAATTTGTTGTTCAATGGCATGAAAGTCCACCGATGCCTCAACCGGCAGATCGTGCCATTGCATGGGGGCGCTCAAGGTCATGGCTTCACTTTGAACCTGAACGCTGCCTTGCTCGATATCGCGGGGGAGATCGGTAACCTGCAAAATCTGCATCCCGGGGGCGGGCCAGGGTACATCCAGCTGCCGAGTGACCCAGGCTCCATCCGGCAAAACAGTCACGGCACTGATCTTTCCTGCTCGTGCAATAAGCTTCGTCGCCTGCGCGACGGCAACCACTGCTTTCGGCTTTTCGATGGATGACTTCACGACCGATGACACGACATCGTCCGCAGCACCGTCATGAGTAGTCGTCGTCGCGGGCACATTGGCGGCACCCACCGGCATACCCGTCAGTAACGCGACCAGCAACAGCATCCCATTGATGGTCTGCGGCACCCGAATGCGCGCAACACCCCATTTCTGGGTTCGCTCTTTATAAACGGTGAACTCGCTCATACCATCAGGCTCCCGGTCTGTTCGATTCATACACACCGGAAATTCATGAATTCGGCGTATCGCAGATGCCTGTACCACTGGAATCCGGCAAGACACCACCACCCGACCGACGGACCCGCACGGCCTCAACCAGCCGCTGGATAATGCCCACACTATCTTCCCAGCCGATGCAGGCATCGGTAATGCTTTGCCCGAAGACCAGAGGTCGCTCCGGATGGACGTCCTGACGCCCACCGACGAGGTGGCTCTCGACCATGGCACCGACAATCCCCGCATTGCCTGCCGCAATCTGGGTGGCAACATCGTCGGCCACCTGGATCTGCCGCGCATGCTGTTTTTGACTATTGGCATGGGAAAAATCGATCATCAGTGCTTCATTCAACTCGGCACCCCGAAGCTGCTCCAGAGCCTCGTTGACGCTGTTGGCATCAAAATTCGGCTTTTTCCCGCCCCGCAGGATGATGTGGCAATCGACATTGCCCGACGTGGAGAAAATGGCCGACTGTCCTGCCTTGGTCACCGACAGGAAATGGTGTGGGCGGGCCGCCGCACGAATAGCATCGATCGCCACCTGCAAACCGCCGTCTGTGCCATTCTTGAAGCCGACCGGGCAGGAAAGCCCCGAAGCCAACTCCCGATGGACCTGCGATTCGGTCGTACGTGCACCGATGGCACCCCATGAAACGGCATCTGACACATACTGCGGGCTGATCAGATCCAGATACTCGGTGGCCGCCGGAACCCCCATATCCGCCAGATCGACCAACAGGTGTCGAGCAACACCCAGACCCTTGTTGATTTCATAGCTGTCATCGAGGTTGGGATCATTGATCAATCCCTTCCAGCCCACGGTGGTGCGCGGCTTTTCGAAATAGACGCGCATGATCAGCAGGATATCCTCAGACACCGTATCGGCCAGCGTCTTGAGGCGGTCTGCATATTCACGCGCTGCCTTGACGTCATGAATCGAGCACGGGCCCATCACCACAATCAGTCGATCGTCTTCACGATTCAGGATCGAGCGAATAGCTCGACGAGTATCAACGACCGTAGCGGCGCCCCGCTCCGTCAACGGAAACTGCGCACGGATCCGCTCGGGTGAGAGAAGGTTGTGGATTTCAAGAATGCGTAAATCGTCGGTCTGGTGGGTCGTCATCAATGGAGCCTGCTACTAAATCCCTACTATTATACGAAAGACCGTGGCCGTCTCACGCATCGTCTGCTTGAATCGAACCATGTTACTTGGCTTGGTGCCCGACGTCATCCCAAAGCGCGCCGTGATCAGGGCCGGAGGAGTGCTTACCCCTTCAGGCGGCGCAGGGCCAACACGGGAAACTGTTTGCGAATATGGCTCTGAACCTGGGGATCGATCTCCGCCGTAATCAGGCAGTCCGGCACGGTATTGGCATTGGCCAACACCTGCCCCCAGGGATCGATGATCATGCTGTGCCCGTAAGTCTGACGACCACTGGCATGCAGACCGACCTGAGCCGAAGCGGCTAAATAAATCTGATTTTCAATGGCACGTGCACGGAGCAAGGGCGCCCAGTGTGCGCGCCCAGTCGCCTCGGTAAACGCAGCCGGGAGGCAAACCCAAGTCGCCCCCAGGTCGACCAGACGGCGGAATAGTTCGGGAAAACGCAGATCGAAGCAGATCGCCAGTCCCAAACGCCCCGCTGGCGTATCCACCACGACCGGCGCCGAACCTGCCTCGAACAGGTCCGACTCCCGGTAGGATTCCTGATGTGCTTCGCTGAACTGGGGCACCGTAACGTCAAACAAATGAATCTTGTCGTACTGCGCCTTAATTTCTCCCGCAGAATCAATCACGAAACAGCGAGAATAGAGCTTTGCGGGTAGGCCGATATCCCGGTTTGGGGCACGAATGGGCAAGGTGCCCGCCACCAGCCACACATCATGCCGGCGCGCGAGATCTCGCAACCAGACAACCGGCGCATCCTCGGGGTCGAAGCCCATGTCTACGAGCGAGCGCGGGGCTGCCGTCATCGCGTACAGATTTTCAGGCATGACCACCACGCACGCACCCAGCGCCGCAGCATCCCGAACCAACCGCTCGATCACCGGTTGATTCTCGGACCACAGCGCCCGCCCATTTATTTGTAGTGCCGCAATTTTGGATAGAGTGTTCATGGCAGTGATTCGGGCTTGATGTTGACGGTCTTGATGTCCGGGTGATCTATCGTACCCGTAATCCGGTAGATGAACGCGGGATCAGGATGTTTGTCGGCTGATTTGATGGCCTGCTGAATCGCCAGCAGCGCCCCCCCGACCAGCGGCCCCCCCGCCACCGTACCGATGATCGGGAGCAACATACCCAAATCCGTATAAACCTTGACGGTATAGTCGAGGGTATTATCGGTCAGTTGGGTGCGCCCCTGTGCCACGGCGGTGACGGAGGCATTTTTCAGGGTCAGTGGATCAACATGAAAATCCCCCTGAGTCAGGGTCCAGTTGGCCGACAGCGTATCGAAGCTCAAGCCTTGGTCGATCAGGTCGCTGAAATCCAGACGTAACCGGCGTGTCAGCGCGCCGATGCTCAGAAGTCCTGCCAACCGCCCCGCGCCCGGGTCCACATCGTTCAACTGACCGTTGACCAGTGCAAAGGAACCCTGACCGTTCAGATGGCCGATGGAAAACGCCGTGGGGGATCCCGGCCAGTCGAGCTTGATTTCGCCCGCATCGATGTCTCCGCCCTGGATGGGCGACGTACCCATGACCTTGCGCAGGGTGCCACCCACATTTTTCCCCACTGCGGTAAATTCGAGTTGAGTTCTCTGCTGTCGCCCTGCACCGCTCACCCGTCCGGTTCCGACCACCGACATGGTATTGCTGGGTCGCCAGTCGATGCTGGAGAGATTCATCGACGGCGTGGCACCCGGTTGCGACGGCTGCATATCCAGAAACAATCGTCCCAGACGATTGGCATCGAATCTCAAATCTTCGATACGCAGGGTGAGGCCGGGCATTTGGCCCAGATCCCAGACATCATTTTCTGTCGCCGAAGAACCGGCCCCGCCACTACCCTTGAGATACAAGCGACTGAGCTGCACGGAAAGCTGGCCAGGTCCCGAAGCCTTGCCCGTCGGCCCATCGAAGATCAGTCGTCCTGCCAGAGCGGCGCCTTTCGCCTGAAGCTCATAGTGGTCATTCGCATAATGCAGATCCAGCCGAGTTCCGGGGAATACCTGTCCAGCCGCAATCATCCGATCGGCCATCAAATGCACGTCGAAGGTGGGAATTGGCGATTGATCGGATGACGAGGAAGAACGCGTCAAGAGGATGGGCCGCCAGCGATCCCAATCGAAAATGGGGGTATGCAGCGACAACTCCAGCACGGAGGACGTCGGTTGTGATTGCCCGTTGTTGCGAACCCGGCCTTCGGCCAGATCACCCGCCTGATTGAAGGCCAGCGCCGCATCCCAGACTGTCGCACCATCCGAATGCAAACTCAGGGTGCGCAAAACACCATCCTGAAGCGACATTTTTGCTGTGATCGGCCAGGGTTTGTCCGTTGGCTTGTTCAACGGCTCGGGCAGCACGCTGCTCACGCCAATGAGATCACTCTTTGCCTGAATGGACAAGGTACTCCCCCGGTGCGGGAGCGTCAGCTGAATTTCCGTCGGCGCCTTGCCTGAAACACGGCTTAAAAAAGCCTGGGAAAAACCGTTGGTCTGGTTCCGCAACGCAAAGAGCGGATCGATCGCCGTCTGGGCGATAACAGTGGTTTCGTCACCGTTTTTAGGCGTTCGCACCTGCAAGGCCACCGGACTATCCTCGAATTGGGCCCTGAGTCGATCAGCATTGAAGTCACTGTTACGAAAGGCCAGGGGGCCGCGGATATGACTCAGGGTCAACACATTCTTGCCCACCACGAGACGGTTGTTCTGAAGGGTCACCGTACCCTCGGCAACTGGCGGTCCACCCTCAGAGTACAAACTGAAGTGAACGCCCAAATCAAGATCTGCATTGCCACGCACCTGAATCGACTTCAGGCTCCCCGACGGCAGCAAGGGGGTCTGTTTGATAAAATCGAGCATGTCAGCCAGCGGTGCCTGGGTCTGCACGGCGATATCCAGTACGGGTTTTCCGATATCAAAGATGCTAACTCGGGCGCCCGACATTGGAAGATTCCCAATGGTTCCCCCAGTGATTTCGGTATGCATCTGCTGGTCGACAAATGCCAGGTATCCCTTGGCATCATGAATGGGCGGCCATTGGGGACGATACTGCAGGTTCAGGTGGTCGAAACCCAATACGGCCGAAAACCATCCACCCCCTTGTCGGAACGGGAATTTGGCGGGATCACCATTAAATACGAAATGACCCTGCTGAACTTCCCCCGTCTGATCCTTGGCGCCAAGGTGCGTATCAAGCCAACTGAGCAAATCTTTATCCAACAGATTGCGCGGCAGATAGGCGGACACACGAGCGACTTTAAGTGCATCAAAGTGCGTGTCGATCTGAAGACCGGCCGGCGTTGATACCCCCCCCTCTTTTTCCGCAGCCTGATAGCGGAATATCGAGTGACTCGTAAAATCACCATTGCTCAGGGTCAGACCGTCACTGTAGATCAGCGGCGCGGCAGAATCATGCCAGTACAGATCCCCTTTCAGGCTATCGATAGTGATCGGCTCACGCAGCAGCCCGGGCACAGCCAGAACCAGATTCTTCTGGTTGACCGAAGCCAGCCAACCATCGGGCTGCTTGTACAGCACCAAATTCAAGCCACCCTCACCATTGGCCTGCCCGATAACGGGCCATAATCGTTGACCATGCGAATTCCCGAAATTATCCAGCTGCAGATAGCCAGCTTCCAGGTGATCACCGGTAAAACGCAAACGAATGTCGTGTGCCTGCCCACGTACCGTGTTCCCGCCAATAAATTTCAGGAACGAACGGGGCAAAGGGGCAGTGGATAGCCAAACCGAGAGTTGATTGAGATCCGCAAAATTCGAGGTGTAATCCGTTTCTTGACCGCGATGAATGATATGTACGGACTGCGTGGGAAATCGTTCGTCCGAATTGGTCTCGACCACTACCCGATCGACATCCAGCCGCCAACCATCCGGGGTTTTTAACCAGGCCAGTTTGCCACTCAGCGTTTTCAGACTGGCCTGGGATTGCAGCTCCGTAATGGCGCCGACGCCTGCAATCCGCGCCATGCGGCTCACTTTCAGGTGATCCGAGTCAAACTGGGCATGCACCGATTGCATCCCCTGGGGCGTAAAGCGCAGCCACAACTCCCCGGTCAGTGCGCCGGAGTTCACCAAGGGCATGCCTTCTGAGCAGTCAAGCCCCATCACCTGCTCGCCACAGCCGCCCAATTGCGCCCGAACCTGACCATGTGTGAAATCGCGAATAGCCAGTTGCAGCGACTGCAAATCCCAATGCCGCGTACTGATATACACATCCGTCATGGGGTCATCCCCCAATCGACCCTGCGCACGCAACAACACCGACTGTTGGCCAAAATCCGGCACCGATAATTCCCCGGACATGGCCCATCCATGCGCGGCGAGTCGGGCATTCACATTCAGGATCACCGGCAGGGATCGAGCGGGTTGACGGGTAAGCGTGTCGGCTGAACGAAGCCAATTGATATGAGCATCTCGAATCGAGACATTGCCGAGATCGGGCAAACGATCCAGCCATTGCGCCCACGAGGTGCTCTTGCCATGTCCCGTGCCGGCAGGCGCGCCCTGAAGCCCCCAGTGCCCTTCGGCATCGAGTGCGAGTGTGAGCGATGGTCGTTCAATGACAATCTTGCCAGCCACCAGATGCCCCTGCATCAGGCTACGAGCCAATGCCAAAGATAATCCCAGTTTGGGAATAACCGGCCCGTGCGGCCCGAGATGCAGATCCGTGAGCACCAACTGCGGGTGGTACCCCACCAGAGTCACGTCCAACGCGGTGAATGTCACGGGAGAACCCCATTTCTGGGAGAGAAAGTCGCTGAGCGCCTGGTGATACTGAGGAATTTGCGGCAAGGCCAAGCGCAAAGCGGTAAATGCCAGCGCAACGATCACCAAACCGGTTGAAATCAGAACCAAAAGCCAACGCAACAAACGACGTATCGGCCGTGAAGAGACATGGATGGGAATTGGATTTTTAAACTCGTGCACAGCGTGACATTACCTTGTCAAAACATACCCACACACCACGAAACCGCGACAATAGCCCTCGGACGATCAGATCTCCGCTGAACAATCCCGATGACCAGAACTCGCGATCCCGCCTATAGATTACATCAGCACGATGTCGTACTGCTCGGGCAGATAATGCACATCCGTCTGAAGCTTCAACGGCACACCGATGAACTCCTGCAACTCCGCCAGTGAGGTGGAATCCTCCTCACGCAAGCGATCAACGACAGCTGAAGCGGCGATCACCAGCATCTGTTTAGCATTGTACTGCCGAGCTTCACGCGTGACCTCACGAAAAATTTCATAACAGACCGTTTCGGCCGTTTTCACCGTGCCGCGTCCGGCACAAGTGGGACAGGGTTCACACAGAATATGTTCCAACGACTCTCGGGTACGCTTGCGCGTCATTTCCACGAGGCCAAGACTGGAAACCTCACAGACTTTGGTGCGCGCATGATCATTTTCCAGGGCGCGCTTCAGGGTTTCCTGCACAACAGCTCGATGTTCCTGCTCGATCATGTCGATGAAATCGATGATGATAATCCCGCCGAGATTACGCAGACGCAATTGCCGGGCGATGGCACTGGAGGCTTCCAGATTTGTCTTGAAGATCGTTTCTTCCAGATTCTTGGAGCCGACAAAGCCACCGGTGTTGATGTCAATCGTCGTCATCGCCTCAGTCTGATCGATGATGATGTAGCCGCCCGATTTCAGCGGGACCCGGCGATCAAGGGCACTGGCGACCTCCTGCTCGATATTGTGCATGTCGAACAAGGGGCGTTCGCCGGGGTAATGCTCGATCATCGGCAGGATATCGGGGACCATTTCCTGAGCGAACTGCACGGCCCGATGATACGTCTCGCGGGAATCGATGCGGATTTTCTCCACAGAGCCCCCCAGTACGTCACGCAAGGCACGCAAGGCAATCGGTAGGTCCTCCAGGATCAACCCGATGCCGGACTCGTCCAGCTGCCGATCCTGAACGCCCGTCCAGAGCCGACATAAAAATTCATAATCCTGCCGGAGGGAATCGGCATCGGCGCCCTCGGCCGCCGTCCGCAGAATGAATCCACCAATCTCCGGCTCCACCTGTTGAGATCGGGACTCAACCATGAACTGAGTCAGAATCCCCTTCAGGCGCTCGCGCTCGGACGCATCCTCGATCCGGCTCGACACGCCGATGTTACGCCCATTCGGCACGTAGACCAGATAACGTGACGGGATCGTGATTTCGGTCGTCAGGCGCGCACCTTTCGAGCCGAGAGGGTCCTTGATGACCTGAACCATCAAGTTCTGGCCTGTCCGCAGCAGATCGTAGATCAGGCGAGGACGCGACTCGACACCGGTTTCCTTCTCTTCTGGCTTCAGCTCGATATCCGACACATGCAAAAAGGCCGCACGATCAAGACCGATGTCGACAAACGCTGCCTCCATACCGGGCAATACTCGACTGACCCGTCCCTGATAAATATTACCGACCATCCCGCGCGAGCGGGCCCGTTCGATATTGATTTCCTGCAGAACCCCATTCTCGATGTAGGCAATTCGGGTTTACTGCGGGGTCACGTTGATCAGAATCTCTTCACTCATGCCAGTCCGGGCTCCGTTAAATTGATGTTTGTTCCCAAGCCCAACGAGGCGTGATCCCGAATTCGGCCAGAAGCCAAGCCACCTCATATTGAGGCAGGCCAACCACCGCGCCCCAAGAGCCCTCGATCCGGCGAACGAACTGCGCCGCTCTGCCCTGAAGTGCATAAGCACCGGCTTTATCCATCGGTTCGCCAGTCGCCACATAGGCTGAAATCAACTCGGGGCTCAACGACATCAGCTCGACGGATGTCTGAACGGTCAACACGCGGCATTTCTCACGATTCGCTACCGCCAACGACGTCAATACCTGATGGGTCCTCCCACTCAAATCCGTCAGCATTCGCACAGCATCTTCGACACCGCGTGGTTTGCCCAGTATGCGCCCCGAATGCACGACAATCGTATCACCGGCCAAAATCACCGACCGCTGCGGTAGTTCATCCCAGCGAAGGGCCTGCTCGGCCTTGGCCCGGGCAAGGCGCGCCACCAGGTCGGCAGGCACTTCATCCGGTAACGCAGTCTCATCGACAGCACAGGCCGCGGCAGGTAAAACCGTGAAGTCGAAATCCAGAGCAGAAAGCAAATCCGCCCGTCGCGGCGAGCTGGATGCCAGAAGCAACGCAGGCCGTCCCGAATTTTCGGTCACAGTTTTCTGTTGTCGATCATGGATGGATGACACGATGGATTCATTCACGATGATAGGGATGATTGTTCAGCAGCGACCAAGCCCGATACAATTGTTCGGCCAACAACACCCGAACCAGCGGATGCGGCAGGGTGAGATCGGAGAGCCGCCAAAGCCGATCAGCACTCTGACGCAATTCATCCGTCAAGCCATCGGCGCCCCCCACAACAATCGCCACATCCCGGCCCGATTGCATCCAGTCGGCCATCTGCGCCGACAACGCGGCCGTCGTCCAAGGTTTGCCGCGTTCGTCGCAGACAATTCGCCAGGCGTTTTTGGGTATCTGCGCATCAATGCGCGCGCACTCTTCTGCCTTGGCCCGTGTGGTCGCCGTGGTTTTGCTTCGGGGCACCGCAGGCACCTCATGCAGAACGACGGGGCAGGCAAAGGGCATCCGTTTCAGATATTCGGTTGTGCCCGTCTCGGCCCAGCTCGGCAGACGTGTGCCGACGCTGATCAGGTGGATTTTCACAAAACAGAATCAAACACGAGGCGGGATATCGTCATCCAAATCGTCGTCGATAGAATCGGCCAGATCCGTATCATCCCATTCCGTGTCATCGAGATCATCGTCGTTCAAATCCGTATCGACGAACTCAGCCGAAGGTGCAGTCCCTTCCATGATTTTTTCCAGGGCGCTGGCATAAACAGATGAACCGGTAGCGGCCATGTTTTGATCAGCTGACGGGTGACCAGACCAGAGTTTCTCCAGCTGATAGTGGTCGCGCGTTTCCGGCAACATAATATGGACAAGCACATCGACCAAATCCACCAGCACCCACTCGGTGCCGGGTGTCTGGTCACCTTCGACACCCATCGGGCGGATTCCCAGCGCCTTGGCCGCTTCCACGACACTATTGGCCTGCGACTTCAAGTGCCGGTCGGAGGTGCCGGAAGAAAACACCATAAAGTCCGTGAAATTACAGTGGCCACGGACATCAAGCACACGGATGTCGGTTCCCTTCATGTTTTCAAGGGCCGTTACCGCCAACTGGGCCAGTGCTTCCGCGCTCATGGGTTCGGTGGACATTGGGACGTCTCCAGGCAATGGGGCGGCTTGGACGGGCAGGTTTTTATCAGAATTCATTCGGTATCTTTTCGGTTAAATAAAGGGTGGCCGGTTACTGTTGCGTTCATTTGTCGCCGCATTGGCCAAATCTCGGGGCAGAATAATGCCGATACAGGGGTTTAAGCAAACTTTCAGGTACGAGATATCGCACAGAATGCCCAAGATCCAGCCCCTGTCTGATTGCGGTCGCTGAAATATCCAGCCGGGTGATCTCGATTTGCTGGATGCCGCCCGCCTGTGTGGTCTGAAACTGAGCCAGCGAGCGCGAGCACTCGTGCAGCAATTGACCCGCCTGCGTGCCCAACTGTGCACCGGGTCGCGTGGCCACGGCAATATGCGTCCATGCCAGTAATTCCTGCCAGCGATGCCAGTGCATCAAGCCATTGAAGGCGTCCATACCCAACAGTAAAACCAAATGGTGATTGGGGTGGGTTCGCCGAAAGTCCTGCAGGGTGTCGATGGTAAACGAAGCCCCTGAACGACGAAGTTCACGATCATCGGGGACGAAACGGGCATTATCGGCAATCGCCCGACTCACGAGATCCAGGCGCATTTCGGCGGACAGGGTCGGCTGTGGTCGGTGCGGTGGAATCGCGGCGGGCACGAAGTGCACGCGATCCAGCTCCAGAACCTCGGCAACCTCCTCGGCCAGACGCAAATGCCCGAGGTGAATCGGATCGAATGTCCCGCCCAAAATTCCGAGCAGGGGTCGTCGTTCCTGCCCGTCGTTCCGGATCGGATCAGGCACGAATATGCCCATCCCCCAGAACGATATATTTTTGGCTCGTCAACCCGAGCAAACCCACCGGTCCGCGTGCATGAATCTTGTCCGTCGATATTCCGATCTCCGCACCCAGGCCATATTCAAACCCATCGGCAAAACGGGTGGAGACATTGACCATGACGGATGCTGAATCTACTTCCCGCAAGAATTGACGGGCCGTGGTGATGTTTTCCGTCACGATACTGTCCGTGTGGTGCGAGCCATGGGTTTCGATATGCTCAATGGCAGTCACCAGATCGGGAACCACCCGCACCGCAAGAATCGGCCCGAGAAATTCGGCAAACCAGTCTTCTTCCGTCGCAGGAACGACATGCGCACCCAGAATCTGCTGGGTCCGCGCACAACCGCGAAGCTCGACGCCCGCTGCCTGATACTGCTGGGCCACCAGCGGCAGGAATGCTTCGGCTACGGCCTCGTGAACCAGCAGAGTCTCCATCGCATTGCACACACCATAGCGGTGCGTCTTGGCATTCACGGCGACCGGCACAGCCTTGGTCAAATCGGCATCCACATCCACATACACATGACAAACACCATCCAAATGCTTGATAACCGGCATGCGCGCATGCTCAGTGACAAGAGTCACCAAGCCTTTGCCACCGCGCGGGATGATCACATCGATGTACTGGTGCAAACCGAGCAGCAACAAGACGGCGGCACGATCGGTGGTGGGCACGATCTGTACTGCATTCACCGGTAGATGTCCGGCTTCCAGTCCTCGCCGGATACAGATCGCCAATGCCTGATTCGTGGCCGCCACCTCGGAACCGCCCCGCAAAATCGTGGCATTACCCGACTTGAGACACAATGCAGCCGCGTCGATCGTTACATTGGGGCGAGATTCGTAAATGATGCCGATCACGCCGATGGGCACGCGCATCTGCCCGACCTGAATACCACTGGGCCGATAAACCATATTGGTAATTTCGCCCACCGGGTCGGGCAAAGTGGCGATTTGCCGAACACCCTCGGCCATCTGTTCGATCCCGCGCGAAGTCAGGATCAATCGATCGATCATCGCGGCATCCAGCCCCCGCGCCTGCGCATTGGCCACATCTTCTGCATTGGCGAACAACAGTTCCGCTTCGGCGAGAAGCAAGGTGTCGGCAATCGCGTGCAGGGCTCGGTTTTTTTCGGCCGTCGTCACCCCCGACAGTTCACGAGCGGCACGACGCGCATCGCGCCCCATCTGGGTCATCAAGCCTTCCAATGCATTTTGTTCAGTCATATTAAACCCATGCCGTATCAACAATATATAACGTCATTCTCGAAACAGAATTCAGCGGGCAGGCGCGGCCACACAACCCGCCAACACCACGCGATCCAGCATCTGCCAGGGATTGCCGGGCGCCACGCCCTTAATCGCACGGTCGATCTCTGCACAGCGGCCCAGCAACTTCAGCCAGAAATCCGTGCCACGGCGCCGAGCGGCACGGGCATAGGCCGGTTGACGATTCTTTGGCATCCGCAACCGTTCGGCAGCGGCCGGATCCTCACTGACACTGATCAACAACCGCAACTCACGGCTCAAGACCCAAAGAACAAGAATGGCATCCACGCCCTCTTCACGCAAACGTTGCAACAGGTGGGCCGCACGTCCGCGATCACCGGATAACAAGGCGTCGCCGAGATCGAAGGTATTAAACCGCGACTGATCCGCCACGGTTTCCATCAGGTACTCTGCGGTGATAGCGCCAACCTGGCTTAATAGGCCAAGCTTGTCCAATTCTTGTTTTGCCGCCAACAGATTGCCTTCGACACGTTCAGCAATCAGCAGTGCGGCATCCGGTTCGATCTGCAAACCGAGCTTGCGGCCCCGCTGCTCGATCCAATCGGGCAGATCTCTCAGGGTGATCGGCCAGAAAGTGATCAGCGCACCGGCCGCGGCCAAGCTCGAAAACCAGGCCGTCTTCTGGGTGGCAAGATCAAGTTTGGGCAGGCTGATCATCCAGATATCGTCCGTCCCTTCGGTGACCTGCGTAGCAACATGCCGCATAAATTCGCCCCCTTCCTTGCCCGGCTTGCCGGTAGGCAGGCGCAGATCGAACAGACGGCGTGTCGCAAACAGCGAACGGCTGGCACTGAGATGCAGCAAAGACCCCCAATCGTAACGCGCCTCGGCTTCGACCCGGATTCGTTCATCGATGCCCGCTCGACGGGTAGCTGCACGAATGGCATCACGAGCTTCATCCACCTGTAGCCAATCGTCGCTGACCAGGACGTAGAGTGACCCGAGGCGCTTGTTCAATGCGGCATCAAGCTGCTCGGGACGAATATTCATTGGGCGGATTTATCTTCTGGCACGATCATGGACGATCCAGTCACCGGCGCATTCAACCGATAAAAAAGCAGGCGCGCCAGCGTTTGGGCCAACTCCTGACTAATCTGCGTCTCATTACTCGAAGAGGCCAGCACGCCGGTCGGATCGTAATTGTAATTTCGCGCCTGACCGATGTATCGCTCCGGTGTTCTCTTGCCGTCGGCGAACACCATGTGATATCGAATGCGCTGGTAGAGCTCATATTGCTGCACCGTCGCCTGTGGCGTCACAACGGCCGCCCGCTGAAAGACCTGGTTGTCGTCGATCACCAGGGTCGCTGTGGCGCCGATCGGATTGTCGACCAACTGACTATGCGTATTCAAAAATAGCTGCTGCAGCTGCTGATAGACCGGATCACTACTCGCCATGCCCTGCACATATACCCGTGCATACACCGGATCAAGCTGGGTGACACCACGCAGATGATAGCCGCAACCACTCACCGCCATCAGGAACGGCAAACCAACCAGCATCATGAACAACTGTCGAGAACTCGATCGCAACCAATTGAAATAAAGCACGTATTTACCCAACCACGATATTGATAAGCCGCCCCGGAACCACGATGACCTTCTTGATCGACATCCCCTCGATATAGCGCAGCACGTCCGGGCTGGCCAGGGCCGCCGCTTCCTGTGCGGCCTTGTCTGCCGCAGCCGGAACCATCACCCGCCCCCGCAGTTTCCCGTTCACCTGAACCACCAGTTCGATCTCGTCGCGAACCAGGGCCGCGGGATCAACCGACGGCCAAGGGGCATCGATAACCAGGCCCGTGCCGCCGACCTGCGGCCATAGGGCATGGCAGATATGCGGCACAATCGGCGCGAGCATACGGATGATTCCCTGCAACACTTCCCGAACCAGGGCATGGCTACCGGGCTGGCCCAGTTCATATCGGCCAAGCTCGTTAAACAGTTCCATATTGGCCGCAATCACGGTATTGAAGGTCTGGCGCTTTTCGATGTCGTCAGTCACGCGCGCGGTGGTCTCGTGCAACTTGCGCCGCAATGACTTGCCCACATCGTCCAGTGCCGAATGATCTGCGACCGCGTCCAACTTCAAGCCGGCCTGCTGCCGATCGTATACCTGACGCCACAGGCGCTTGAGGAATCGGTGTGCGCCATCCACCCCGGTATCGGACCACTCGAGGCCCTGATCCGGCGGTGCCGCAAACATCATGAACAGTCGCACAGTATCGGCGCCATATTGCTCGATCAACGGCTGCGGATCGACAGTATTGCCTTTCGACTTGGACATCTTGCTGCCGTCTTTGTTGACCATGCCCTGAGTCAGCAGGCGCGCGAACGGCTCGGCCATATCCGCAGGCAACAGACCCTCGTCGCGCATCAGCTTGTGGAAAAAACGGGCATACAAAAGATGCAGCACCGCGTGCTCTACCCCGCCCACATATTGATCGACCGGCAGCCAGTAGGCAGCGCGCTCGTCGAGCATGGCCTCGCTTTGATCGGCACAGGCGAACCGGGCGTAGTACCAGCTCGACTCGAAGAACGTATCGAAGGTATCGGTTTCCCGCTCGGCGGGGCTACCGCATTCCGGGCAGGTCGTGTCGATGAATGCGCGCATCTGCTTGATCGGCGATTGTGGACCGTTCATCACGACATCGGTCGGCAATTCCACCGGCAATTGATCGTCCGGCACCGGCACCGCGCCGCAATGCGGGCAGTTGATGATCGGAATCGGGCAGCCCCAATAGCGCTGGCGCGACACGCCCCAATCCCGCAGGCGGTAATTGATCTGGACCTGCCCCCGGTTCTGGGCCGCCAGATCCTCGGCCATCCGATCAAAGGCCGCTTCGGTCGTTAGCCCCGTGTAGGCGCCCGAATCCATCAAGGTGCCCTTGGCGGTCATCGCACTGATCGTAAAGTCGTGCGGCTCGGAATCCGCGCTCTGAATAACGGGGGTAATCGGCAAACCGTATTGCAGCGCGAAGGCATGGTCGCGTTCGTCATGTGCCGGCACGGCCATCACGGCCCCGGTGCCATATTCCATCAGCACGAAATTCGCTGACCACACCGGTATTTCGGCACCCGTCAGCGGATGCGTAACGGTAATGCCCAGGGATACGCCCTCTTTCTCCATGGTCGCCATTTCCGCTTCGGCCACCTTGTGATGGCTGCAACGGGCAATGTAGGCGGCGATGTCGAGATTGGTTTCCGCCGCTTTTTTGGTGAGCGGATGTTCGGCCGCCACGGCGAGATAGGAAACACCGTAGAGTGTGTCTGGCCGCGTAGTGAACACGGTCAGATTTTCGGTCGCATTCAGGGCGAAATCGACCTGAAGCCCGCGCGAACGACCGATCCAGTTGGCTTGCATGACACGCACCTGCTCCGGCCAACCGGTTAGGCCGTCCAGATCATTCAACAGCTGCTCGGCGTAATCGGTAATGCGGATAGACCACTGGGGAATCTCGCGCCGCTCGACCAGCGCCCCGGAACGCCAGCCACGCCCGTCGATCACCTGCTCGTTGGCCAGGACGGTCATGTCCACCGGGTCCCAGTTCACGGTCGAGGTTTTCTTGTAGGCCAGACCCTTGCGCACCAGCCGGGTAAACAGCCACTGCTCCCAGCGGTAATACTGCGGCGTGCAGGTCGCCAGCTCGCGCTGCCAGTCGTAGGCGAAGCCGAGGCGCTGCAACTGCCCGCGCATGTAGTCGATATTGTCGAAGGTCCAGCGGGCCGGGGCCTCGCTATTCTTCAGCGCCGCGTTTTCGGCGGGCAGGCCGAAAGCATCCCAGCCCATGGGTTGCAGCACGTTCTTGCCGCACATCCGCTGATAGCGGGCAATCACATCGCCGATGGTGTAGTTGCGCACATGCCCCATGTGCAGACGACCAGAAGGATAGGGAAACATCGACAGGCAATAGAATTTCTCGCGAGTCGGGTCTTCGATTGCGCGGAACACGCCTTCGTCGGCCCACAGGCTCTGGGCTTGGTCTTCGATCTGGGCGGGTTGATATTGCTCGTGCATCATGGCTGTGCTGGATTCTGTTTTGATCGGTCATAAAAGGGTTGTTAAGAATACCCGAAGCCGACAATTAATGCGCCCTATCCCCCAAAAAGCGAGCTGCGGTGTATGCTGTCGACCACCTCATTTCATGTCGTGGAGACCAGACGATGAACAGCAATCCAAATACCGACCACGAAACCCTGCGCGATACCTACTATCGCTGGCTAGCGAAGATCTATACCCGTTTGCTGGACGATGAAAGCCAATCGACCGACAGCATCATCGACGAATCCCGCCACGAACTGGCCACGCACGACTACCACCCCGACCTCGTCGATCACTTGCGGATCGATATCGCGGCAGCACGCACCACCCTGCGCCGCGACCGTGAGGAATTTACCCGTGAGTGGCGGAAAATCGAGCAGGATCTGGCCGTGAAACTGCTGTCGATCGCCGACAAGACCGATGTCGAGCTCGAAGCCATGCGCGAAGAAAACGCCCAGCACAAACCCAAGGAATAATTTAGCGACGCAGAGGCGTCGTATTTCGCCCCACATAAAAAACCGCCCCGGCATCAGTCGGGGCGGTTTTTTTCATGTCTACCGCCCCAAAGGGCGGCCCGCGGGCTTATTTGGCCGCAGCGTAACGCGTGGCGACCTCATCCCAGCTCATCACATCCCAAATTGCCTTGAGGTAATCCGGGCGGCGATTCTGATAACGCAGGTAATAGGCGTGTTCCCAGACATCGATTCCAAGGATGGGTGTGCCTTTGATTTCGGCAATATCCATGGTCGGGTTGTCCTGGTTCGGGGTAGAGCATACCGCCAGCTTGCCTTCGGGACCGACAATCAGCCAGGCCCAGCCGGAACCAAAACGGGTGGCACCCGCCGTATTCATCTGATCGCGGAATGCCGAAAAGGAACCGAAGGTACCGGCAATGTCATCAGCCAGCGCACCAGTAGGCTCGCCGCCGCCATTGGGCGACAAAATCGACCAGAACAGCGAGTGGTTGAAATGACCGCCGCCATTGTTGCGCACGGCCGGAGGCACCTTGGAGATATTCGCCATGATCTCTTCAATGGGCTTGTCGTCCCATTCGGTGCCTGCAATCGCATTGTTGCAGTTGGTTACATACGCACCGTGGTGCTTGCTGTAATGAATTTCCATGGTCTGTGCATCGATGGATTTATCGAGTGCGCCATAATCGTAGCCCAGTTCCGGCAGTTGAAAAGCCATATTTAATACTCCATGCGAAGGGTGATCGGGGGATCAAAACAACGTTTGAACACGTCGACTCAATTTATAGCACATTCGGCACTGCCTTTCAGAACTGGTGCCCGCGATATGCCAATCCTCACCAGCTTTACCCGCACCCGTTTCGGTGTATATTCTCCATCTGCGTTTGAGGGTGCCCCCCCCGGATCAGATTGCGAGGAAAAACATGGCTATAGATACATTCCGCATTGCCCGCAAATCGGATGCTGATGCCATTGCACAGCTCGTCAACGGTGCCTACCGCCCCGAACCGAATGCCACCGGCTGGACCCATGAGGCCCACCTCGTTTCGGGCAGCCGGACCCATACCGGCCATATCACCAAACTCCTCGGCCGCCCCGACTCCGTCATTCTGGTAGGGCTTAAAAAATCCGAACTCGTGGCCTGTGTCCACATCGAAAAAGCAGAAACCCACAGCCGCATCGGCATGTTGGCGGTCTGCCCGCTACGCCAGGGTCTCGGCCTGGGCAAACAGATGCTGACCCATGCCGAAAAATATGCCCACGCCTGTTTCAGCTCCGAGAAATTCATCCTGCAGGTTATTTCAGCACGCAGCGAACTGATCGCGTTTTACTTGCGTCAGGGCTATCAAAAAACGGGGGAGATCCTGGATTTCCCCCATTCGGCCGACGTCGGCACGCCGATCACCCCCGATCTCCATCTCGAAATCCTGGAAAAATACACCCATGCACTGGCAAACACGCCAATGACGACACATCCCTGATCGACCACAAGCACCCGCAACGCCATGATTGAAATCGTGACTGCGATATCGCTCTGGGAGCTCACCAAGCACGCCAGACGCTGGCTATCGAACCTGAAACGCGCCCATAGGGCACGCAAACAGGAATCCGTCGACGCCTTACGCAAAGTGATTATCGCTACCCGAAAAACCACGGTCTATCTGCGTCAATTAAAGGATACCGGCCAACGAACCCATGCAGCGGAAGCCGAATTATCAACCCGCTGGACCGAACTCAGCTTCGCCCTGACTGATCTGGGTATCGACGCATTAGCCAAACGCTGTCGAATCAAGGGTAAGGAATGGGCCGACCCGGCCCAGATGGACCCCGTCTATCTGGCCAAGGCCGATGTGGGCCTGGAACGCATGGAACAACTGGCTACCGATCTGCTCCGCGACATCAATCGTTAATCAGTCAGGACACATTAGGTCGGGAGAAGCCGCATACGGGTTTGGATGAACACAAAAGCCCGCTCAACCTTCACCTGACCCACAGGACGAACGGCCTTACTCGATTCATCGGCATGGCATATTTTTCGAGTGCCGTGGGCTAAGCTCACCTAAATTTGGCGCTCATTATGCCCGCGCACAATAATTAAATTGGCTAATATTTATTTACATATCATGATGATGCGGCCCGGATAAAAATGAGGCGTCAAGCTGGAAACCGATCTCCATTAATGTTAAAAACCTTGTTGCTCCAAGGGGAAAACCGCGCCAACGTGCACGGTCGAACAAATAAAGAAGCAGCCTGAGCTGCTCGGCCCAAGCTGTTCGCAACAGCTTGAAATGAGGGATCAATGTACCAATCGGTACGTCAACAGGGGAACGACATGGGACTTTTTGATTCAATCGTCAATCAGGCTACTTCCGCAGTATCTGGCCAGAGTTCCGGCAGCTCGGCCAGCCTGATCGAGGCTGTAACCGGCCTGCTCGGCAACGCCCAAAACGGTGGCCTGCAGGGCTTGATTGCCACGTTCCAGAAACTGGGGCTCGGGGACATCATCACCTCCTGGATCGGGAACGGAGAAAACCTGCCCATTTCCGGTGAACAGGTGTTGGCCGTCTTCGGCAGCGGGCAGATTCAGGACATCGCCCAGAAGCTGGGCCTCTCCCTTAGTGACGCTTCCGGCGCCGTGGCGGGCATGCTGCCGCAGGTCGTCGACAAACTGAGCCCCGGCGGTCGGCTGCCGGATGGCGACATGCTCGCCCAAGGCATATCGCTCTTTTAGGTCGTCGATATCGTCGTACAATATCGGCCCAGCAACCACAGCATGGCTACCCACAGGGAAAATCGTTCATGGAACAAAAAGCCCCCAAACTCCCCTTCCCGCTCTGGGCGCTTGCCCTCGACATTCTCGGGACACTTATCCTGGCCTACGGCGCCTTTCTGATTTTCAGCCCCCAGGTACCTGTACCCGAATCTTTTCGATTCGAACACGATGGCTATGTACTCATGATTTTCGGGTTCCTGCTGACGACACCCATGCCCTATTTCATTATCAAAACGGGGAAAGCGCGCAACGCGGTACAGACTCCAGGCAAAACCGAATCAACGGTCAATTGAGCAACCCGCTGCAGGGCTGGGGATATACCGCATGACGCTCGCCGCACTCACGACTTTCTTTGGCTGGGCATCGCTGATCAATATTGCGATGCTCATACTCACCTTCATCCTGTTGACGCTGGGTAGAAGCCAGATCATCCCCCTACACGCCCGGCTCCTTCAGGTGCCGGAAACCGAACTTCCACGCATCTACCTGACTTTTCTCGGCCAGTACAAACTCTTGATCGTGGTATTCAACCTCGTGCCCTATATGGCTCTCACCCTCATGAGCCACTAAAACGCGCCCGATCACCCCATACGGAGTTCCCATGCTTGACTCATCCTTCCGGCCGTATTTCGCCGCGCTCGGCGCAGCCATCCTGATCACCACGCTAGGGATTCATCCGGCCAGTGCTGAGCAGAAATACCCCGACGTCGTATCCGTCCAGGTGCACGAACGCAGTACCGACACGTTCGATTTCGACGTCACGGTTTCCTCACCGTACGACACGCCAGACCGCTATGCCGATGGCATTCGCGCCTTGGATAGCAAGGGCACGGTGCTGGGCACCCGCAAACTCTGGCACGATCACGCGAGTGAACAACCCTTCACCCGCGATCTGTACGGCGTACACATTCCTGCCGGCATTCGCTCGGTCACGATTCAGGCGCGTGACCAGAAATTTGGTTATGGCGGCAAAACCGTCAACGTCCCCCTGCCCGGCCGTTGATCAAATAACCCTCAATCCACACAGATGTTCTGATGCTTCTTTGTAAAGCAAGGCACCAAATGCTGCGCGCAACTTGAGTGCAGCACAGGATTCCATCGTTCAAAAACACGCGGCCTCACGCGCACATATCCTTCAATAACAATGAATTAAAAACCTCGCGTCGAGTGGCGCGCTTTTTGCTGCTTATGAGATACATGTTTCAGACAACCTGTCTGACCATGCTCAGGCAACTTAAAAAGTCAGCGTTTCAACGCACACGAGGGAATCAAATATGGCCTATCTAGCGCCTTCAGAATTTGTCACCAAAATGGTTGACGCAGGGGAATCCAAAGTATTCATGTCGACCCGGGACACCTTGATCCGGGCCTATATGGCGGGTGCCATCCTGGCGTTGGCCGCCGCCTTTGCGGTTACCGTTGCGGTCCAGACCGGCTATCCGATTATCGGGGCGATCCTGTTCCCCGTCGGCTTCTCCATCCTGTACCTGATGGGCTTCGACCTCTTGACCGGGGTATTCGTCCTCACCCCACTGGCCCTGCTCGACAAACGCCCTGGTGTGACCGTGAATGGGGTGTTGCGCAACTGGGGGCTCGTCTTCCTCGGCAACTTCGCTGGCGCGCTCACCGTGGCCTTTCTCATGTCGATCGTCTTCACCTATGGGTTCTCCACGCCACCCGATACCGTCGGACAAAAACTCGCGGGAATCGGTGAAGCTCGCACCCTGGGTTATGAAGCACATGGCGCCAATGGCTGGCTCACCATTTTCGTCCGCGGCATGTTGTGCAACTGGATGGTGTCCCTGGGCGTCGTCGGCGCCATGATCTCCACCTCCGTGAGTGGCAAAGTCATCGCCATGTGGATGCCAATCATGCTGTTCTTCGCGATGGGCTTCGAGCACTCCGTGGTCAACATGTTCCTGTTCCCAGCTGCGCTGATCATGGGTGGCGACTTCACGGTCACGGATTACCTGCTGTGGAACGAACTGCCCACCGCACTGGGCAACCTGATCGGCGGCCTGGCACTGACCGGCCTGACCCTGTATTCCACCCACATCCGCACTCTGCCCAAGCGCACGTTCTAATCTTTCCTGCCTATTCATCCTGACACGGAACAAAGCCCCGGCCGTACACTAAGGCCGGGGCTTTTTTGGATCACACAATGCCAAACACACTGAACATATCCACCGGGCAATACTCGGACAAGGGCCACAAGGAAATCAATCAGGACTTCCACGGCCTCGTTGTGCCGAAAGAACCCCAGCTGAGCGCCAAAGGCGTCGCCATTGCGCTGGCTGACGGCATCAGCAGCAGTCAGGTCAGCCAGATTGCCAGTCAGGCTGCCGTCACCGGCTTTCTAGAGGACTACTACAGCACCACGGAAGCCTGGTCCGTCAAAACCTCAGCCGAACGGGTATTGAGGGCGACCAACTCCTGGCTGCACGCCCAAACCCAGCAAAGCCAGCACCGCTACGACAAGGATCGGGGCTATGTCTGCACCTTGAGTGCGCTGATCATCAAATCAACGACAGCCCACCTCTTCCATATCGGCGACACCCGCATCTATCGCCTGATCGACAACACACTGGAGCAACTAACCGAGGATCATCGAATCTGGGTTTCCCAGGACAAAAGCTATCTGAGCCAGGCCATGGGCATCGATCCGCAACTGCATTTCGACTACAAAACACTCCCGGTCGAACAAGGCGACGTATTCGTACTGGCGACCGATGGTGTCTACGAGCATATCGAAGCGAAGGCCATTGCCCAGGTGATCAACGCGGCCATCAATCAAGCCATCCAGGAAGACCCGAACCAATCGCGCCACCATTTGGCACAGAACCTAGACCAAGCTTTGAACAGCGCCGCCAAACAGCTGGTCGAAGAAGCCTACGCACAGGGCAGCACGGACAATCTCACGATTCAGATTGTACGGGTGGATGGATTGCCCACCCCGGAAGCCAACGAGTTCTACCAGCAGCTTGAAGCACTGCCGCCGCCGCCCACCCTGGAACCGAGAATGGTGTTCGACGGCTACCAGATCATTCGGGCCGTGCACGACAGCCACCGCAGCCATGTCTATCTGGCCGTGGATACCGAAACCGACGAACGGGTCATTATCAAAACCCCCGCCGTCGCCCTCAAGGACGATCAGGCCTATCTGGAAAGCTTCCTGATGGCCGACTGGGTCGCCCGGCGCATCAACAATGCCCATGTACTCAAACCCGCCACCCACGACCGAAAACGCAGCGCGCTCTATGTCGTCACGGAATATGTCGACGGCCAGACGCTGGCCCAGTGGCTCATCGATAACCCCAAGCCGGACCTAGAAACCGTGCGCGGCATCATTGAACAGATCGCCAAAGGACTACGGGCCTTTCACCGGCTGGAAATGGTGCACCGCGACCTGAAACCCGGCAACGTCATGATCGACACCACCGGCACCGCTAAAATCATCGATTTCGGGACCACAAGCGTCGCCGGCCTCATGGAAATCATCTCGCCCATCGCGCACGCGCACCTACAGGGCGAAATCCAATACGCAGCCCCGGAATACTTCCTCGGCGAAGCCGGCACCGCCCGCTCGGACATCTTCTCGCTCGGCGTCATTGCCTACGAAATGCTCTCCGGCGGCAAACTACCCTACGGCGCCCAAGTACCCAGATCCATCACCAGATCCGCCCAAAAACGGCTGAAATACATATCCCTGAGAATCGAAAACCGGGCAATCCCCCTCTGGATCGACGAAGCCATCCGCAAAGCCGTCCACCCCACCCCCTACGAGCGCTACGAAGTGCTCTCCGAATTCATCCACGACCTGCACCACCCCAACCAGAGCTTCCTGAACAAAACCCAACCACCCCTCATGGAACGCAACCCGGTGCTGTTCTGGAAAGGCGTCTCGCTCATCCTCGCCGTCATCGTAATCGTACTGCTCGCCACGCATCCGGGGCTGCGATAACCCGTAGCAACAACTGCACCTGATCTGCGCAACCGCCATGTTTAAGAATTTGCTGATATTCGAAAATAAAACAGCCTGATAGGCGCCATGGAAATTCGAATTTCTCCTAATGCACCACATGACTAACTATGTGCGCCGCTATCAACTAACCTCAGGAGTGATTTTATGGAGCGCCGTAATTTTCTTGCCAATCTGATCGGATTGGCCACCGTCGCAGGCGCCTCTACCCTGCCCGCCCATGCAGGCACACAGGGTCATCACCTCAAGCACGTGGTCTACGAATTGGATGAAAAGGACCTCAATCGTGAAATCGCGGTATTGCGCAATGTGCGCAACAATATCAATGCCAGCGGTGCCAAGAACATGCACCTCGAGGTCGTCATCCATGGCGGCGGCATACACCTTCTGGAGCGCGCCCTCACCAATCAGGATCTGCAAGCCACGATCGACACCCTGAAAATGGACGGCGTCCGCTTCCGCGTCTGCCATAACACCATCGTTTCCAACAAGCTCGACTACCACAAGGACCTGTACGACGTACATAAAAAGGACATCGTGCCGTCAGGCGTCGCCTACCTGGTCGATCGTCAGTTACAGGGCTGGGCGTATATGCACCCCTGATCGGGGAACCCAGCCTTAACGGGCCATGCACAGTGCCGGCAGAAAGCCGGCCCATGATCAGAAGACACATAAGCTCAAATACTTATTCGTGCATTGAGACATCCGGCAAAGCCAAGCAATGCACATCGAATTCATCAATGACCACCCCCTGGCCACCGAGAACGCACAATTAATTGCCCCACGCTATTGAGTTTCTCTGCCGTTACTGGAATGCTTGAACAAGCGAATTTTCGGCGAAGAAGGCGCGGTTCACGAGAAGGTGTGTTTCCCCACCCCCATGAAGCCCCCTATTTTCATAAGACCGAATAAAAACATACAGATAGGGAGACCGTGACCGTGTTATACACCGACCCACAAATGAAATATACACCTGCTAAGGTGTATATTTCTCGTTATGTTTACGAAGGGAAATAGATGAATCTTGATATAACAAATGATGAAGCCATTGTGTTGTGGAATTTACTCAGAAGGTATTCTGAAAGTGATCTTTTAGGTATTGAAGACCAAGCTGAACAAAGAGCGCTATGGAATCTTGAATGCGTGCTAGAAAAAATGGTTGGTAATCTATATGAAGGCGAATGGGAAGCAGCCTTAAACTCGGCCTATGAACAATTGCGCGATGAAAAAGGTACTGACGCTATTTTCGAAAAAGAAAACGGTCGTTTGGCTTTATGGCTAGAACCAGAAGATATTCGATTCATAATAAGTGAGTGGCGCAAGGTGCCAGATGAAGCGTCTGAGCAAGTTAAGGAAGCTTGGGGGAAACTCTCTTTTCGTTGTAATACTACGCTACACAAAGCAGGGCTAAGCAAGTGAAGTATCAAAAACATAACGAATAAGGTTAGATCGTGATCGCGAAGCGAGCCACGATCTGAACCGGTTGTTGGACGAGCCCGGCCTTGAGCGTGGGTCTTGGCGCATAGAAAATAGCTTTTTGGAAGTCACCCGGTGTGATGCACAACCGGATG
>JAGXHU010000030.1 GCA_024636015.1 Halothiobacillus sp. | reverse complement strand
GATACCATTCTCTTTGATGAAACCCGAAATTATGTGCGGGCAGTTTTGGCTGCGACGGTGATTTACGCTTGGCGGGATCAGCCGCATATGGCTGCCGGCCAGGCGGGGGTGGTGCCTTCTGCCACGGCGATGAATGTGGCCCCAACACACGCAGTTGCCGTTAACCCCCACGCAGAAACTTTGGCGTCCCTGTTGACCCCCATTCAGCCGGTCAACCCAGTACCGCCTGCGACCGAGGATGCTGCCATTCCGTCCTCGTCCCCGTCGCTGGAAACCACCCCGGTTGCGGCGATCTCACCCGTGCACACGGCGCCTAGTCAGTGAGTTTCCTGTTCTACGACTTTGAAACCACCGGTGCCGATCCGCGATGCGATCGTCCTATCCAGTTTGCTGCGATACGCACCAACGAACAGTTGGAGGTTATCGACGAGCCGGTTACCTACTATGCAACGCTGTCTGCAGAGGTATTGCCGCATCCTCAGGCGGTGTTGGTGACGGGGATTCTGCCGGACGATCTTGAAGCGGCCGGGGGTGCCTGCGAAGCTATTTTTGCCGCGCGCATTCATGCACAGATGAGTCGTCCGGATACCTGTGCCATCGGCTTCAACAGCCTCCGTTTCGATGCTGAATTATTGCGTTTCATGTTTTGGCGGAATCTGCGCGATCCTTATGCCCACGAGTGGAAAAACGGTAATAGCCGCTGGGATATTCTCGATGCGGCACGTGCGGTTCGCTTGCTGCGGCCAGAAGGTATCGTCTGGCCGACCGACGATGCCGGCCAGCCGACATTGCGGCTTGAGGCGCTGACCACCGCTAACGGAATTGCCCACGCTCATGCACACGACGCACTCGGCGATGTTGAGGCCACGATCGATTTGGCGCGACTGTTGCGGCAATCCGCCCCCAAGCTGTTCGACTATCTTTTGGGCTTGCGCAGCAAGCATACGGTGGCCGACCTGGTGGATGATCCCGAACGCGGTGCATTCGTCCATGTTTCGGGCCGAATTTCCTCGGCGCTGGGGAGTGCCTCAGTGTTCACGAATGTTGGGCAAGTGGGCGGGATCAGTACACAGCGCTTATTGTGGGATTTGCGATTTGATCCGACTCAGGTGCTTGATGAGTCGGTCGATGAACTCAGCGCCCGACGCTTTCTCAGTCAGGCCGACGTCACCGACACGCACACGCGCCTGCCGATCAAGCTCTTGCATCTGAATCGGGCGCCCGTGGTCGTGAGTGCCTCGATTCTGCAGGAAGATGCCGTTGCCGAACGTATGCAACTGGATCGCGAAGCGGTGCGGCGTCATCTGGACGTCATGGGACAAAACAAACGCGCCATTGCCGAAAAACTGCAGGCCGTTCTGGCGGATCAGAAATCCTATGGCCCGCAGGATCCCGAATGTGCGCTTTATGATGGCTTTATGCCTTCAGCCGATCGGGCCGCACTGGATGTCTTCAATCAGGTGTTCGATCTGGCGCTGAGTCGGAGCGACCAGCCCTTGCACACGCCTGCGGTGACTGCCGCTCTGGATAATTTATTGCGGCACACCTGGCGGGATGCGCGAGTGCCGGAACTCTGTTTCAGATTTGTTGCACGATCGCATCCGGAGCTGTTGACGGATGTGGAACGTGTCGCTTGGCGGTCCTGGCAGCAGGCGCGGTTGACCGGCGCACCGGACGCAGCTCAAGAAAATGCAAATCATGGCATGAGTTATGCTGAGTTCTTCTCGAGTATTGCGGCATTGTTGACACGTACGCCCCCTATTTCGCCAGCGGATCACGCACTAATGATCCGTTTACGTGATTGGGGTCGGCAACATGAAATCAAACAGGGCATAACAGGTTGGGCTGAGGCATGAGTTTTATCTTGTTCGGGGCGGGCATGAACGACCACCTGACCCTGGATCAGGCGCTGATCCATCAGGTGCGGAGTGCGATATCGTCGGTGGATCCTATTCACCGCACGCGACGTGTCGAGGATACTGATGATCAATCGGCCGAACAGCCGCCTGGTCAACAAGGTTCGCACCGACATTTTTCTCCGCAAAGTGGTGCGGCGCTGGGCACTTATGAGGCAGTCAAGAAGCAGACGTTGCGTGAAGTTGGGCCGGTCCAGTTTGCCGCCCAGATTATGACTGAGCCGGTTCGGACACTGTTGCCGAATTCGACAATCCGTGATTTGCGCAACCTCTTCGATCGGTACGACATCGGCTCGGTGCCCTTGCTGGATGAACAAAAGAGTCTTGTTGGCATTGTGACCAAGGGGGATCTCACCAGTCAGCGAATCCGTTTTACCGATCTGGCTCCCAGGCCGGTTTTTAGCATCGCTAGCCCGAACGTGTTGACCGCGACGACCAACACCAATATCCGGGAGTTGGCTCGTGTACTGCTGGCACAGGATATCCGCGGGATACCGATCGTGGACGAAAACCGCCATGTGGTTGGCATTGTCACGCGGGGAGATATCCTGAAGTCACTCGTGAATTACGCGCCGCTGGAGTTGTGGCTGTAATCAAGTGTCTGAATTTTCCCTGCCATTAGCCTCTACTGAGCAGATGTTTGATTTCCAGTCCCATGCGTTGAACGCATTCCCTTCCTTCTAGTATCGCCTCATCGGCCCGGTAAAACTCCAGCAGCCCCAGATGCGCAACCCAGGGCGAAAGTACGATGTCGGGCGGATCTCCGGCCATGCGGCTGCGGGTGATGCGATCCTGTGTGATATTTACGGCGCCGGCCATGGCCTCCAACAGGCTTGGTGGTTGTAGCTCCGGCGGCTTGTTGTTGCCCTGAAAGACGGCTGTCGTGTATTCCCGCACGGTATCCGTGATCTTGCCCACGATGCCGCTTTCCGTGCTTTTCTCACCATCCCGTGCCGTTGGTGCATCTTCTTTCCCCTTATTGAACGACTTGCCGACAATATTGCTGTTGAGGTTCACGGCAATTACGAGATCGGCACCCAAGGCACGGCAGAGCGATACCGGTACTGGATTCACCACACCGCCATCGATTAGCCATCGATCCTAGTTCCTGATGGCTGGGAACAATCCCGGTAGGGCGATGGAGGCCCAGACCGCTTTCAGTAGGGAGCCGTGTGTGAGCCAGATTTCCTTGCCGGTTTCGAGTTCGGTTGCGACGGCGGCATAGTGGTGCGTTTTGAGTTCCTCAATCAAGTTGTCTTCGGGCGCCACATAGTCGTTCAGGAAACGATGCAGTTTGTCGCGATTCACAAAGCCGTTGAGCGACATGTTGATATTGAAGAACTTGGCCGTTTCCAGCTTGCCGAGCGAGCAGACCCTAGTCCTCCAGCTTATTGAGATTGCCCGATACATAGGCGGCCCCGACCAATGAGCCGATCGAGGTGCCGCAGATGATATGCGGCTCGATTCCCAGCTGTGCCAGTTCACGAATGACCCCGATATGTGCCTAACCGCGTGCAGCGCCGCTACCCAGCGCCAAACCGATTTTCATAATGTATTCCCTTAAACCTGCAGAATTGGATGAGGACCGACAGTCGTGATTGGGTGTCATGTCGGCATTCAGCCTGGAATATCCGCCCCCGATAATGACAATCCGATTGATGGAATTTCCGTGCCCCATAAAAACAAAAGAACCCCTGCTGAACACCGTCATTGGGGTACCGGAGTTCATAGGGATTCTCGAAATTACGGCGTCCGGAATCCGGTGCCGATTTAAACCGGCGCGTAGGCCGATTTTGGGTGTGTAACTATTCGTCCCAAAGATTTTCCTGGGTGTACGGGCTTCCTTCTGGCGACCAGAAATCGCCACGAACATAACGACGATGGCGGTCAAGTTGTGCGATGGCCCGCATATCATCCGGGGATAGCGATATCTCAGCGGCGGCGAGATTCTCTTTTATGCGTTCGGCATGCACTGACTTGGGTATCACGATTGTATTCCGATGGATGGCCCAGCTGATCAATATCTGTGCGGGTGACACGCTCAGCCGTTCTGCCATGCGCAGGATGGCGATATCTTCAAGAAGAATGGGTTCGTCATGGGTCTTGAGTTCAGACGGCCGATCCAGGGAACCCAGCGGGGAATAGGCCGTGACGTGAATGCCGTGCTGGTTGCAGAATTCCAGCATGTCCGGTTGCTGCAGATAGGGGTGCAGTTCGATCTGGTTCATTTCGGGCTTGATTCTGGCTGTGTCCATCAATGCTTTGAGCTTGGTGGTGCTGAAGTTGGACACACCGATGTGTTTCGCCAGACCCTTGTCCACCACAGCTTCCATGGCGCCCCAGGTTTTGGCAATAGGCAACTCTTTCAGGCTGATCAGATCCTGCCCCGATTCGGGAAATGAAACCCCTTTTTTGAGGGCCACTGGCCAATGAATGAGGTAGAGATCCAGATAATCCAATTGCAGATCGTTTAGGGTCTTTTCCAGTGCAGGCTGCACATCCTCAGGCGCGTGCGCGTTGTTCCACAGCTTGGAGGTAATCCACATCTCGTCGCGACGGACCATGCCTTCCTCGAAGCATTCATGCAGTGCTTGTCCAATCTCGGCTTCGTTGCCATAGATGGCGGCACAGTCGATATGGCGATAGTTGAGGCGGATGGCCTCCTTGACTGCCTGGTAGACGTCTCCGGGTTGGGATTTCCAGGTACCCAATCCCAAAATAGGCATGTGATCGCCGTGATTGAGTTGCAGGGTCTTCATCATCGATTCTCCACTTGGTTTGGCGCTACGATGGTGCTTCCGATGAAGCACCAAGCCCCCATGTATTTAGTTGCCAAGTGCATCATGCGCAACTCATTAGCCCTGTTAGCTAAAGTTCGTATGGTGTATTTGACATGTGGGTTTGTTTTCAACTAATTGATATTAAATAGGTTTCGCTTCGTAATTTTGTTTTCAGTGGACGCTCGCCCCAATGCGTTGTTCATCCCGGTATCCGATGCTTCGCCTTAGCCGAACCCTTCCAGAACGATTTTCCCCTGGGTCGTCCCGCTTTCGATCAGCGCATGGGCGTGTTTGAGATTGTGGGCATTGATCGTGCCGAGATGTTCGCTGAAGGTGGTGCGGATCAACCCGGCGTCCACCAGATCGGCCATCTCGTTCAGCAGCCGATGTTGTGCCAGGATATCGGGCGTATCGAATAACGATCGGGTAAACATCAACTCCCAGTGCAGCGAAATACTTTTGCGTTTGAGCAGAAGCACATTGATCTGGGCGGGGTCCGGATCGTCGATCAGCGCCAATTTTCCCTGGGGTGCCAAAACTTCCACGATGTCGGCAAAATGCGCCCCCGTGTGTGTCAGGCTGGCGACATGGGTCACATTCGACAAGCCCGTTTTACGCAGTTCGTCCGCGAGAGGCTTGCTGTGGTCGATGACATGATGAGCGCCCAATGACCGAACCCATTCGGTGGTTTCCGGGCGCGATGCCGTACCGATCACGGTCAGGCCGGTCAGCCGTCGGGCCAACTGGATCAGGATCGACCCTACGCCGCCTGCTGCGCCAATCACGAGCAGCGATTGATTTGTCTGCGATCTACCCGGTAACACACCCAGGCGGTCGAACAGCAGCTCCCAGGCCGTGATGCTGGTCAGGGGCAGGGCGGCGGCTTCGGCATGGCTCAGCGATTCGGGTTTTCGGCCCACAATGCGCTCATCCACGAGATGCAGTTCCGCATTGGTGCCAGGCCGGGCAATCGACCCGGCGTACCAGACCGCATCGCCCGGCTTGAACAGGGTGACGTCCGGCCCGACGGCCTCAACCACGCCGCTGGCGTCCCAGCCCAGTACCTTGGTTTCGCCCTCTGCAGGGGCCGTATTCCGGCGCACCTTGGTATCCACTGGGTTGACCGAAATGGCTTTTACGGACACCAACAGATCACGGCCGGTCGGATGGGGATCGGGTAATTCCAGGTCGATGAGTGATTGTTCTTCGGAAATGGGCAGCGATTCACGATAAGCAACGGCTTTCATTCGAGTCCTCTGCAGTGCATGGGGTTAAGGGACGGTGATGGATCAAATCAAAGGCAAGCTTAGATGATTGCCGGCAAACTTGTTCCGCCGAACCCAGAATCGACCAACTAGGATCAACGCATTAGGATCGCCGTATTTTTTTGTCTTCGCTTTTGGCCTCGGCCATGGCTTCGGGTTCTAGCTCTTCTGCTGAGCGATTCAGCCGGATAAACACGCCCCATGCGGCGAGCAGAACGCCGACTGCGGCGATCAGACTGGCCGCGTAGGGTAGTTGATTGGGGGCCTCGTGGATGGCTTTGAAACTGGCCACCAGCCCTTCGATGGCCAGCGCCACAATAATGACCACAAAGAATCGCGACAGGAAACGACGGACTCGGGTGGGTCCACTGATATCCGCATCGCGTATCACCTCTTCCTCGGTGATCGTTTCCGCTATCTGCAACGCCACGACCGCGGCCGCCAAAAGGCCGATGGCCTCAATAATCTGTTGTGCGGTGCCGGTATCAAAACCGGTGGAAAAAGCCAGTATCCCGATGCGCGCCGAGATAACCATCAACATGATGGCGGCACTGGCGAAAAGCAGGGCAATTAACGCGTGGATGATTTGGAAAATGCGCGATACTATTTTCATGCCTTAAGGTGCCTCGTAGTTCGCTGCGGGGTGGTATCGATTGTCGGACCCACGGCAGCATTTGTTTCGACTAGGCTACAGGCATCTGTTTTTACCTGTCCACACCAATGATTATCGGGGCAATCCGAGGTTAAAAACGAGAGGTTTCTAAACTTCCTGGGCCTGAGGTGCTCTGTTCTGGGAAAAGTGCAGCCCGCACCTTTCTCAGCCCGTCGCGCCCAACAAGACAAGGGGAAGCGCTTGATGCAGGCATCAAGCGCTTCCCCGAACAAGAAATTCAGTCACTGCGGATTATTCTACTCAAAGAAGTAGGGTGTTTTTTAGTGTCTGCCATTCGGAAGATCGTCATCTGCTTTTTGATGTTGCCGTTTATGCTCAAGGGCGTAGCGGTGGCAAAGCCGCCATAACCCATAGCTTAGTACTGCCACCAGCGGCAGGGCGGTCGTCCAGGCGGCATGGCTAGCGTTGATACCGCCCCGGCCGGCCATTAATCCGTGCAACCAGGGCACGAGTACGACGATCCCAAAGTAGATGGCGGGTGCGGCGAGCAGGGTACGTGTACCGGCCAACTGCAGTGTCAGGATGCCGAAATAGATGACGATACCGATCAGGCGGTGGCTATCGGCGGCCGATAGACCCGTGATCATGCTGAGGTCGTCCTGACCGTGTGCAATCAGTAGGATACGTAGGGTATTGGCGATGAGGGTCGTCAACCACGCTGCCGCGAGCGCGCGAAGCGCAAGGCTTATGCCCAGTCTCAGGCCCAAACTCGGACCCAGTCTCAGACCGAATCTTAAACCGGAACCCGAGGATGAATCCAAGCGAGCAACTGGGCCAGGTGTTCGCGTGCGCCAGCGCCACAGATAGCCGAGCCAGGAAGCGATCAGGAAATTGCCCCCCGCGCAGGCTTTTACAATGATCAGGCCGCGGTCGGCATCCAGCCATTCCCCTGTGGCTGTCGGTTTAAAAGCGAACCCGTCGATCGCATTCAGAAGTGTGGCGAGTGGCCAGAGCAGCCATTGCAGTTGCAACGTCCCCACGGCTGAGTAAAGCGCTTTGAATGCCATCGCGAGCAGGAAGGCTATGGCCCAGTCACGCAGCCGAAGCGCGTGACCGGGTGTACGCTGAGACTCAGCGGGCATCATCGTCACCCATCCGGGTTAGGCGATTGATGAAGAACAGCAGCACCAGGATAAGCAGTAACCACCACAGTCCAGGCTCGGGCACTGGCTGGGCCACGGCCCGTTCGGACACGCCCTGCGGCAACGGCAGCGGCTGGTTGACGTTATCCGCTTCACCCCCGGGGTTGACGATCTTCTCATCGACCGCGACGAAGGACGTGTAGCGCGTCAGCAGCGAATAGTCCAAACCCAGCTTGATGATTTCATCGCGGTTGGCGTCAACGTCGGTTCCCTGCTGATCCGACACCCGCATCAGTCGTTGCCGTGCCCAGAGTACCGGCAGCAGCTCGGCCTGATTCTGGCTGCCTTGTCCGGCCAACGGCATGCTTGCCTGATAGGCTCCGGTGGCGCTGGTACCGGTCAATGCCAGGGCAGCGCCGGGTTGGGCATTGCGGTACTTGCCGAAGATCACGATGGGTCGTTCGGACAACATGACCGGAATATCGGAAGGCTCGGTGTCGTAGAGTTCGACGCCTTCACCCTGCAGTTTGATATTGCCAAGCACTGGAGAATCCACATAGCGCCGGAAACGCGCACCGACGCCGGCGACGTCGCTCGGGCCAGTAATGACGAAGGGTTCGCCTTTGCCGGCCTGCGCCATACTGTCGATGAGATAGCGGTTCACCGAAGAGCCGATGCCGAAAGCGAACAGATTGGTCGAATTCAGATTCTGCTTGATCAGATCATACGCCTGGCGTTCCACGTCCACATAGCCGTCGGTGACGACGACGATGCTGCGTGCGGTATCCGGTGTGCGCGGCATAGCAAACGCCGTTTTGAGGGCAGGAAGCAGTTCGGTGCCGCCGCTACCCTGGATCGTCTGCAACATGGCCATGGCCTGCTGCCTATTTTCTGGCGTGGCGGGGAGCGGCGTGGGCGATAGCATCCGAGAGCCGCCCGAGAAAAACAGGATATTGAAGGTTTCATTCGGTTTGAGTGTGCTCAGCAGTTCACCCATCAACTTGCGGGCGGTGTCGAGGGGGAAGCCATACATGGAACCGGATACATCTACGACAAACAGATATTCACGCTTCATGATCTGGTCGGCAGCCACATGCTTGGGCGGCTGGGCCATCATCAGAAAATAGTTCTCGCCCTTCCAGTGATAGGTCATCAGGCCGGAATCGATCTGGTTGCCCTGCAGGCGGTAGCGGAGGATGAAGTCGCGATTGCCGGGCTGAGTTTCAGTGGGGTCGAGGCTGATTTCGGCATCTTTGTCGTCCACCCAGTGGGTAATGATTTTATGCTGCACCGAACGCAGATCGCTGACGGGAATTGGGCTGGCGAGATGGACGTGAATGTCTGTCTTGATTTGGGCAGGATTGGAGCCGTCGGCGCGATCCTTGGCATAGGGATTGGAGACCCAATCTGCGTCTGGGGCGGACTGTACCGGATCGCCGCCGTAGCGTGGACCGACCACTGTCGGGTAGACCAGCTCGTAAACACCCTGATCCGGCACCAGCAATTCGCTGTATTGTAAGGTTAGTTCGACATCGTCACCCGGCATGATGTTGGCGACATCCATCATGAACACATTTGGCCGCTTCTGATCCAGCAACGCGGCATGCTTGCCCGCCTGCTTGGCGGCCTCATAGATTTTCTTCGCCTCTTG
This sequence comes from Halothiobacillus sp., assembly GCA_024636015.1. Classification (GTDB taxonomy): domain Bacteria; phylum Pseudomonadota; class Gammaproteobacteria; order Halothiobacillales; family Halothiobacillaceae; genus Halothiobacillus. The sequence goes on along the minus strand of JAGXHU010000030.1, from coordinate 7,160 downwards.
CTTCTCCTTGATCACGGCCTTGACGACCCGATCACCGATTTTCATCGTCAGCCCTTGCACGGCGGCATGGGTGGAACCGGGGAACACATAGCGGGCGTTGATCGGCCGCGCGCCCGCATTCGTGTAATGCTGGGTCACAGTGACCCGAGCGATCGGCCCATCGATGACGATATCGGCGGTACTTGATTTGAGCGGCAGGTGGTCGGTGACCGGATTGCCGTCTGGAATCCATATCCTCGGCGCAAGGCTGCGGTCGCAGTCGGTGCAGCTGTCATCGGCAAATGCATAGGTTGTGGAGAAGAACAGTAGGCCGGCAAGCAGGAATAAAAGTCCGCGTTTCATGAGGGCACCTCGGGTTGGTTGAAGGTGATGCCAGCTTATGAACCGTGTGTGGGCGCTTTGTGGGGCGGATGTGTGGATTTGATGTGGAATGCGCAGATCGAGGCTGCAACCGAGGATCAACGTCCTTCGTGACCACTGACCGTCACGAACTGGTCAGCCTGGGAGCGTCGTATGTGTGGGTAATTCGGTTTGGCGGCGGCTGACGGACATGCTCGGAATCTCCCCATCGTCAGCTTTATGGATATCGTTCCCAAGAGCAGTTTCGAACCTAATGCTGTTGGTCGGGTGTTCCAAATCGCAGTCATTCAAATGGCTGCTAATTTTTGGAACCTGCCACAGAGGCTATGTTTGCAACGGAGCCAAATATAGCGGTCAACCGGTTCGCTCTGGTTGGCAACAGCTACCTGTGAGGTTTAGCATAAGGCATAAAAAACAGGGATAACCGCCCGTTTCTTGAACTTGGCCGTGTATTCCTGTTTCGGTGGATATTACGTCACCCTTGGAAGACGAATTTTTTTTGGGACCTCATTTATACTTGTCGCGCTATCCCGCCGACATGGTGAGGATAAACACCCTTAGGGAGCTAGAAATGCTTAACTGGTTAGGTCGGGCACTCGGACTGAATTCGATCAGCCTTCCTGTGGGGGTTCCGAAATCCTGGGTTGATAGTGTGCAGGCGCGTTTGGTGCCATTGAGCAAGAAGGACGGTGTTCCTGCGGGACTTGCCCGTGACATGATGTCTTTCGTGATCAGCGGCGAACCGTACAGTGTTCTGCACGACGTGGCGCAATGTCCGGTCGTTGCCGAGCACTTACTCCTGACCGGTCGGTATTGGGGTGCACACGAGCCTGACGAGACGGCGCTATACGATGGTTTCGAGCAATTGCCCGTCTCACTGGCTCTTCGTTGGGCTCGCCTGCTGGAGGCCAGTCTGCCCGTCGGTTTCGCTCAGTGGACCCAAACCTATCCAAATGCTGTTCATTGGCCAGAGGTGTTACTCATGCACGCAGCCGGCCACAGCTTTGACGTTTGGTCGAGCCAGGTTCCAAAGGTGCGGGGGCTGACCATGCCTTGCCTGGAAGATATGTTGGTGGAGGCCGGCTTGCCAGCTTCTGCAGTGGTCACCGCAGCCTTTGTTACAGATGCCAAACGCTATTCGTACGACACTAATCGCGCGATGATGGTCGCGACACTCGACGGGTTTTCTGCTGCCATTGAGCGACATGTCGCTGTCGTGCGGCCGTTGCTGCTGACCGAAGCGGTAGATCAGCGTCTTCATGCCTTGGCGTTGCTGGACAAGGCCTCGTCGAGCGCGCTGTCTGATCTGGCCCAAGAGTTGAGTGAACTGGCTACGACCAGCAGCAAACAAGTGCGCGCTGCCGCCCAGCTATTGTTGGTTCGCATCGGAATGAGCAGTGTCCCTTCTCTGCAGGCTCTTGCCATCACCGCCAAACCGGAACAGCGCCTGCATGCCTTGCGCTTTCTCGCTCAACTTGCCGAGAGCGCGAATGACGAGGAACTGCGCGCCTATGCCCAAAGTACGGCTGAGGCTGACAAGGCGGCCAGCGTACGTGTCTTGCTGGAGGAGTGGTCGCAGATGGAATTGTCGGAAACCAAGCCAGTTCGTTACGAGTACGAACTGCCCCGCATCGACTGGAGCGGTCAACTCACCCCGGATGTGGCCAAGCTGCTCACCAAATTGTGGGAAGAGGCTAACGCGGCGATTGATCAGGACAATGTGCAGGCCCGTAAACATCACGAACAAAGCAAGGCTGCCGGATACAGCTGGCCGTTACGGATTACGCCAACCCTGGAGCGTAGCGATCTCGAGCGACTGAAGGACTATATTGCCTCGCCGCAGGCCGCTCTTCCAGGGAAGGAGTTCAAGGCATCAATCGGAAATCTCTGGCTGCCGATCCTGAGGCATCTGGCTGCAGCACCAGCCTGCACACCTATCGTGCTGCTAAAAGTGCTGGTCTTCTTCGGTCTGGACCAGAGCCATAACCAGAACAACCGGGGGCTGGGTGATTTCCTGCCGGGCCTGGTGAATGCTCTGCAGCGTTCGAGTGGACGACCTTCCTTGCTCGAACTGCAGCAGATGCTGGAGGTTTTGGGCCACCCGGCTGAAGAAGTACTGAGTGCCTATTGCAATCACTGGGGCGACCCGCTGGCCCGCGATTGGCCGGATGAACAGGTCTGGCCATTTTTTGCTCATCATGTGGATCTGCTTTGCCAGACCCTGCTTTCATCGCAGAACCAGGGCTACGGCTTTGACCGTGGGGGCTTGTACCAGGCTTTAGGTACCTTGCCGCACCCGCCGGCCATGGTGGTCAACGCACTGTTCGATCTGGCACTTGGAACCGCCAAGAGCGAACGTCCGGCCGCCCAGCAGGCACTCGCCAACCTACCCGACAAGGAGATTCGCATCATTGCCGCACTCACCAGCGGCAAGGCCGAAGTTCGCGCCTTGGCCGCCCAGTGGCTGGGACGGCTGCGCCATGCTCCGGCCCAGGCGGCATTGGAAAGTGCAGTCGGCAAGGAGAAGAACGACGTGGCCAAGGGCGCCATGCTCGATGCTTTGCAGATGCTTGGCCAGCCGGTGGATAAATATCTCAACTGCCAAGCTTTGGCCAGCGAAGCGGGAAGGTTGCTGGCCAAAGGTTTGCCCAAGGATCTCGACTGGTTTCCATGGTCAAGCCTGCCTAGCGTGCGTTGGGCCGACAGTGGCGAGGTGGTGCCCGTAGAGGTGCTGCAGTGGTTCGTGGCACAGGCAGTCAAGCAGAAGTCGCCGGAGCCTAATGCCGTGCTGCGCAAGTACTGCGAGATGTTTGTGCCGCGTGATCGGGAACAGTTTGGCCAGTTCGTGCTGGAGGCTTGGCTGAGCGGGGATGTACGACCGATTTCCGCAGAGGCTGCTTTGCAAATTGCTCGCAACAATGCCCTGTCGATTCACGCCTACATGCAACGCTTTCCACAGCATTATCAAGGTAACCCCGACTACGGTCGCACGGTGGAGGAACTGACAGCCGCCTATCTGCCCGCTTTCCTGCGCCAGCCGGCCGGTTCGGCTATTGCCAGCAAGGGGGTACTGGCGGTTGCGGCGGCCTGTGCCGCTGAGCGAGCGGCCGCTCCGGTGGGACGTTATCTGAAGGAGTACTACGGCACCCGCGCCGCGCAGGGCAAGGCACTGATCGCCATGCTGGCCTGGATCGAACACCCGAACGCCACCCAGTTGATGCTGTCAGTGGGCAACCGCTTTCGTACCAAGAGTTTTCAAGAAGAGGCCACGCGTCAGGCTGAGGCGCTGGCCGAACGCAAAGGTTGGACCTTGGCCGAATTAGCTGACCGAACCATGCCGTCGGCTGGTTTCGATGAGACAGGTTGCCTGGAACTCAGCTATGGAGCGCGCTGTTTCAGCGCCCGCTTGCTGGCGGATTTCAAGGTCGAGTTATTCAATCCAGAAGGTAAAAAGATCGCCGCCCTGCCGGAGCCACGTCAGGACGACGACGCCGACCAGGCCAAGGATGCCAAGAAGGCCTATTCCGCCGCCAAGAAAGAGATCAAGAACATCGTCAATTTGCAGACTGAGCGGCTCTATGAGGCGCTCTGCACTGAGCGTGGCTGGATCTTTGAAGACTGGGACCAGTATCTGAACCGGCATCCCATCGTACGTCGGCTCGTGCAGCGTCTGATCTGGGTAGAAGTGGAGGAGGGCAGTGTGGTGAGGGCCTTCCGACCCCTCGATGACGGTACTTTGAGCGACGCCGACGATAACGAAATCACGTTGTCAGCCGGCGCACAGGTGCGTATTGCCCACGATTCGCTGTTGTCCGCAGAACAGATCGAGAAATGGCAACACCATCTGGCAGACTACCAGATCACGCCGATCTTCCAGCAACTGGGCAAGGGCACGTTCAGCCTGCCGGTCGAACGTAGCAAGGACACCGAGATCAAGGATTTCGAAGGTCAGCTCATCGAGACCTTCGCCTTGCGAGGTCGTGCCTTGAAGTTGGGCTACACGCGCGGTTCCACCGAGGATGGCGGCTGGTTCTTCAGCTACGAAAAGCGTTTTCCGACGTTGGGTCTGCAAGCCGTCATCCAGTTCACTGGCAACGGGCTACCCGAAGAAAATCGAACGGTTGCACTGCTCAGTTTGTCCTTCGCCGCCAGCACAGGGCAGGCCTTGCTGCTGGGGAAGGTGCCCAAGGTGCTGCTGTCCGAGTGCTTCAACGACCTGCGCCTGATTGCTGCTGACGGCAGCGGTTTTGATCCCGATTGGCAGAAGAAGAGCGAGTACTGACCACCATGCAAGCGATTACCCGCCCGGTGCTGCGCGCACCCGCAGAGCAAATCCACGCCGAGGAACTTACCAAGCTGGCCGAGCAGGATAGCGGCCCTCGACCACCGGGTTGGCGCTTGTCGCCGCGTGCCGTGCGCGCTTTCATCGTCGGCAACGACAAGCTGGGCGTGCGACGCAAGTTCTACGGTGACGATGCACTGATCGACCGCTGCATCGTCACCCTCATGAGCCAGCGGGGCCTGCTGCTGGTGGGCGAGCCGGGCACCGCCAAGTCGATGCTCTCCGAATTGCTTAGTGCCGCCATCTCCGGCAACTCCGACTGCACCATTCAGGGCACGGCCGGCACCAGCGAAGATCAGATCAAGTATTCCTGGAACTACGCCCTGCTGCTGGCTGAAGGACCGTCGCTGCGTGCCCTGGTACGGGCGCCCATGTACCAGGCCATGAGCGAAGGCTGGCTATGTCGCTTCGAGGAAATCACCCGCGTGCAGCCGGAAATCCAGGACAGCCTCATCAGCCTGCTCTCCGATAAGGTGCTTCACGTGCCGGAGCTGAGCGGCGAAGAGGCCACGGTGTTCGCCGCCCACGGCTTCAATGTACTGGCCACGGCCAACATTCGTGACCGTGGCGTGCATGAGATGTCCAGCGCGCTCAAGCGGCGCTTCAACTTCGAGACCGTGCGGCCGATCGCCGATCGCAAGCTGGAGACACAGTTGGTGCGCGAGCAGACCGAGGCTCTGCTGAGACATGCCCAGGTCGAGATCGAATTGCTGCCCGATGTGGTCGACCTGCTGGTCACCGCCTTCCTCGACCTTCGCCAGGGCGTGACCAGCGAAGGCGTGGTAGTAGAGAAGCCGGCCGCCGTGATGTCGTCGGCCGAGGCCGTCGCGGTTGGCTATGCGGCCTGTCTCGACGCGCATTACTTCGGCGATGGTACGGTGGGCGGCGAACACATCGCCCGCCAGATGATTGGCACGGTGCTGAAGGACAACCCGGACGACGGCAAGAAGCTGCGCCACTATTTCGACGTCGTGGTTAAACAGCGGGCTCAGCGTGATACGCAATGGAAGCGGATGTTGGAAGCACGCCGGGAACTGGACCGCTGAGCGGCACGAGTATTCGGTCGTGACGGGCAACATCCTGAACAGCGAGGCGATGCGTGCGCTTGCCGCCCAACTGCTGGGCGATGAGTTGGTCATCCTGCCGGTGCGCCATCACAGCCCCGCCTGCGCCCTGCATGTGCGCCGTCTGATCGCCCAGCGTCGGCCGTCTTGCGTATTGGTCGAAGGCCCGCGTTCATTCACGCCGCTGATCCCCATGCTCGCCCATGCTGACGCGCGTGCGCCGCTGGCGATCTACACCTACTCAGTGCAACGGGCGACCGATGCCGATGGCGAGGAGCAGCGCCGCGCTGCCTATTACCCGTTCTGCGACTACTCGCCGGAACTGGTGGCCCTGCGCGAAGCACAACGGCTGGCTATCCCAGCCCGCTTCATCGACCTCGACTTCACCGAACAGTCCGTGCTGGAAGCGTTCGACGGCAGCGCTGAAGCCGGCTCGCTGCTCGACGAACGCCACTATCAACGCAGCGGTTATCTGCAAGCGCTCGCCCAGAACTTGGGCTGTCGAGATCATGAGGAACTGTGGGAACATCTGTTCGAAACCTCGGCACCGGACTTGACCCTCGAAGCCCATGTCGGCCAGCTCGTCGCCTACTGTCACCTGGCCCGCCTCGATAGCAGTGATGCGGCACTGGCCGCTGAAGGTTGCCTGCAGCGCGAGGCCGAAATGGCCTGGCATATCCGCGAGGCGCTGACTCAACGTGTGCCGGGTGACGGGCCCGTGCTGGCGGTGATGGGGGGCTTCCATGCGGTGGTGATGCCCGCGCTGCTGGATCAAGCAGGCCCGCGTCCCGCTCGACCTAAAGTGCGTGTGACGGACGCAGCTTCGGCCCTGATTCGCTACAGCTTCGACCGCCTCGATCGCCTGAATGGTTACGCCGCAGGTATGACCTCGCCGGCCTGGCATCAACGCCTTTGGGAACAACACCAGCGCTTGGAAGCGGCCGGCCTCGGCGGCGTGGCGCGTCTACGCCGAGAAGTCGTGCTGACCGTGCTGCTCGACATCGCCGAGGAACTGCGCGCCCGTCACGCCTTCCCCCTGCCCATGCCTGCGCTCGGCGCCGCTTACGAGCAAGCCCTGCGTCTCGCCAATCTGCGTGGCCGGCCGGCGCCGGTGCGCGACGACGTCATGGATGCCATCGTTAGTTGCTTCATCAAGGGCGATGCCGACGCAGATGGCATGCTGGTGCGCTCGGTGGCCCGGCGAATTTTGAGTGGCCAGGCCTTGGGTACCGTGCCGGCCGGCGTGGAGCGCCCACCACTAGTCAAGGACTTTGAGCTACGCGCCCGCCGCCAGCGTCTCAAAATTGACGCAAGCGAACCGCGTAAGCTGCTGCTCGACATCTATCGGCGGCCAGAACACCGTGTGACCAGCCGCTTGCTGCACGCCCTGAGCT
>JAGXHU010000029.1 GCA_024636015.1 Halothiobacillus sp. | reverse complement strand
GATGTGTATAAGAGACAGCCATTATCTGGGCAAACCAAACCGCCGACTCTTGGTGGGCCAATGTGATCGCGCCGAACCCCTGATACCGGGCACGGAAATTCAACTCCGTGACGACCCCGCTATGGTAGCCGGGGAAATTGTCACCAGTGTGGCGCAAAATCCAAAATCGGGTACAGGGCAAATTTTCCTAGCCGTCATGCGACTCAAGCATGTCCACGACACCCTGTTGATCGATGGCGCGCCCTGTACCTTGCATCCCAGCACCCTCGCACTGGACAGTCAACATGAAGACCAAGAAGCCTCGACCCACTGATTCAGAACCGCCCCGAACCAACGGCTCGGTTGAATCCTATGACCGAGCGGCGTAAGGTAACCAACGTTTTGCCATGCCGTTTATCCAGACACGCCCAGAATACAACCTAGAATAGACCGATTCGATGAACCAGACTCACACCGACCTTTTGACCATCGGCAGCCGCCAGTTTCACTCCCGCCTGCTGACCGGCACCGGGAAATTCAAGGATCTCGCCGAAACTCAGGCTGCCACTGAAGCGGCCGCATCACAAATCGTGACCGTTGCTATTCGCCGCAGCAATATTGGCCAGAACCCGGGCGAACCCAACTTGCTCGACATCCTGCCACCCGATCGCTACACCATTCTCCCCAACACCGCCGGCTGCTACACCGCCGAAGACGCCGTGCGTACCTGCCGGCTCGCCCGCGAACTGCTGGATGGGCACAACCTGGTCAAACTGGAAGTGCTTGGGGACGCCAAGACCCTGTACCCCGATGTGGTCGCCACCCTGAAAGCAGCCGAGCAACTGGTCGCCGATGGATTCGAGGTCATGGTCTACACCTCGGATGACCCAATTCTATGCCTGCGCCTTGAGGAGATCGGCTGCGTGGCTGTCATGCCCCTGGCGGCACCAATCGGCTCGGGTCTGGGCATCCAGAACAAATACAACCTGCTCACAATCATCGAGAATGCCAAGGTACCGATCATTGTTGATGCCGGGGTGGGCACCGCCTCGGATGCGGCCATTGCCATGGAGCTTGGCTGTGACGGCGTTCTCATGAACACCGCCATCGCGGCCGCCAAAAATCCCGTATTAATGGCCTCCGCCATGAAAAAGGCCATCGAAGCCGGCCGCGAAGCCTTTCTCGCGGGGCGTATGCCCCGAAAGCGTTATGCCAGCGCCTCCTCGCCGGTCGACGGCCTGTTCTTTTGATCCAATCCTGACCGCCCACCGCCTCTGACGCACCACTCATGACTGTCGAACACATTGCCACGCCCCATCCCGACACGGAATCATTTAGCCGGCGAATTCGCTCGTTTATCCGGCGTGAAGGACGGTTAACCGTGGCTCAGACCCGTGCGCTCAACGAATTGATGCCACGATTCGGGCTCGCCGCGCAAGGCCCGGGCCTTGATCCCGCCGAGATCTTCGGGCGGATGGCCCCACTTACCCTGGAAATCGGCTTCGGCAATGGCGAAAGCCTGCTGGACATGGCGCAAGCCGCGCCAGAACAGGATTTCATTGGGATCGAAGTGCATCGCCCCGGCGTTGGGCATCTGCTACTGGGCATTGAACAACGCGGACTCACCAACATCCGCGTCCTGAACGATGATGCGGTTCCCTTTATCCAGCAGCGGATCGGCTCCGGCCAGCTCGATCGGCTCCTGCTGTACTTTCCCGACCCGTGGCACAAGGCTCGTCATCACAAGCGGCGGATCGTTCAACCCGAATTTGCCACCCTGATCGCAGAGCGACTCAAGCCAGAAGGAATGTGGCATCTGGCAACCGACTGGGCCAACTACGCTGAACACATGCGTGCGGTTCTGGATGCGCACCCCGATTTTACGGCTGAACATCAGGGAACGGGTGAAGCCGGTCGCCCGGCCTGGCGGCCCGAAACCAAATTCGAGCGTCGCGGCATTCGGTTGGGCCACCAAGTATTTGACTTGATATACCAGCGCACCCTGGATCAACCACAGTCGCCCTCATGAACACACCACCCGCCCAAGATAACAATCTCGTGGTGCAGTTAGGGAACGAAGAATTGATCATTCACCAGCGGTATGAAGTCGCCCTGATTTTCAATGATTTCCTGATTGCCCTGTGGTTTGTCATCGGCAGTGCCTGCTTTCTGGTCCCGAGGCTCAGCACACTGGGTGCATGGATATTTCTATTCGCCTCTCTGCAGTTCATGGTCCGACCGCTCATCGGTCTTATCAGGCATCTACATTTGAAGCGCCTGCAAACGCAGAAGCACCCGGAATGAAACGGCACGCGGGCGCCGGACAACACCGATCATTCACGAACAAAGAACGAAGCAAGCGTGAACACACGGCCGGTACTTGCCCCATCGCCGCTTAACCCCTAATATCAGCGGGATTGTTCTTCGGAAACTGTTCACCGGATTTTGACTTCCACATTGGGTTGGACCGATCTCGAATCACTGCGAAGAACAAGAGGCGCAGGGGTTCGTAAAGCCAAACCCAAGGCCGGGGCGGCACTAACTCGATTTTCCCGTAACGCTGGCAAGTTCGGCTCGGTCGAGAATCCGTACAGCCAGTCTGGCAGGGAAACGGCGGGATATGGTGCCGGATGGCGAACATGTCGCTCGCTGACCTCACCCACACAAGGCCAGATCAGATGCGACCGCTGCGCTGGGCCGATACGATCAACGTTTTGTTTTTGTTTTAGCCTCCAAGGAGTAAATATGTCCGTTAAACATCCTGTTGTCGCTGTAACCGGTTCATCTGGCGCCGGCACAACCACGGTCAAGCGCGCGTTTGAACACATTTTCCATCGCGAAAACCTGACCCCCGTCGTGATCGAAGGCGATAGCTTCCACAGCCTGAGTCGGATGGAATTTCGCGACGCAGTCAAAAAAGCCGAAGCAGCGGGTAATTTTTCTTTCTCTCATTTCGGGCCTGAAGCCAACCACTTCGACAAACTGGCTGAACTGTTCAAGACCTATGGGGAGAGTGGCACAGGCAAAAAACGCTATTACATCCATAGCGATCAGGAAGCCGCCGAACATAATGCGCGACTGAGCGTCAATCTGAAGCCCGGTGAATTCACGCCGTGGGAAGACATTCCTACCGGTACCGATCTGTTGTTTTATGAAGGCCTGCACGGTCTCGTAAAGACTGACAATATTGATACCGCACCCCATGTTGACCTGGGTGTCGGCGTGGTTCCGGTCATCAACCTTGAGTGGATTCAGAAAATCTTCCGCGACAACGCGGAACGCGGCTATTCGGCTGAGGCCACCGTCGATACCATCCTGCGCCGCATGCCGGACTACATCAACTATGTAACCCCGCAGTTTTCGAACACAGACATCAACTTCCAGCGTGTAGCCACGGTGGATACGTCCAACCCGTTCATTACCCGTGATATCCCGACACCGGATGAGAGCTTCGTCATCATCCGCTTTAGTGATCCGGCAAAAGCGGGCGCGGATTTCCCATTCCTGCTCAGCATGATTCCCAACTCATTCATGTCACGCTATAACACCATTGTGGTGCCCGGCGGGAAGATGAGTTATGCCATGGATCTGATCCTGACCCCGATGATTCATCGCATGATCGAAAGCCGCAACGCCTAAATCAGCAAGGATTCATCCGAATCGACAGGCCCCGCTCCGGTTAACGGACGGGGTTTTTTCTTTGGGGTGAGCCGGAGAATATTAGAAGTGCGCGCCACGGGAAATATGTGCTTTCATGGTATATACGCAGCGCAGAATCAGCGCAACAAGGCATCCAGATGGTCGACCGCTTCTGCCCAGTCCGCATCATCCGCCAGTGACTCTCGCAGAAACGTGGACTGAGTTGCTGACCAGAACGTCGCATCGGCAAGCGCAACATCGGAAGCAAGTGGCCCATAGGACTGAACGAACGCGTCGATATCCGCTGTGGTCTCAGGCAGACCCAACTGGGCAAACAATTCGGGCAGGGGGTGAAAGCTGCGTTCCATCGTGTTCTCCTCTAGATTCGGAACTTAACGTCTCCGGTTGATCAAATTCGCTCCAGGGGGTTGGTCGATTTTTCACGCACTTGGTCCAACAGGATAGTCAGGATGCGCCCTACACCATTTTCAACCGAACCACTCAAGCGCTTGGCAAGGGGCTTGGGGCGCACCAGTCGAACCTCAAACACATCCCGATCACGGCACATTCGCTCAATCAGCTCGTCACTGGTGGCCAATTCGTCGATCAGCCCCAGTGACAATGCCTGTGTACCGAACCAGTATTCACCGGTCGCCAACGTCGCCAAATCCAGGGTCGGGCGGTATTGCAGTAGGAAGGACTTAAACAATTCATGGGTTTCATTGAGCTGGCTCTGAAACTTCTCCCTCCCCGCCTCCGTGTTCTCGCCCAGCACAGTGATCGTACGCTTGTACTGCCCGGCGGTCAGCAACTCGACATCGACGTCATGACGTTTGAGCAACCGATGGATATTGGGGATCTGAGCCACGACCCCAATGGACCCCACGATGGCAAAAGGTGCCGCGACGATACGTGGGGCCACGGCAGCCATCATGTAGCCCCCACTGGCCGCTACTTTATCGATCGAGACCGTCACCGCCAATCCGGACGATCTGAGCCGCGCCAATTGAGAGGCTGCCAGACCATAGGAAGTGACGAGCCCGCCACCACTTTCCAGACACACCAGCACCTCATCGCTTTCCGGTCGGGCGCAAGCCAGAATGGCGGAAATCTCCTCCCGCAGGGATTCGACCTGACTCGCCCGAAGATCACCGTGGAAATGAAGAACATAGGTGCACGGACGCGTGTGACCATCCGGCGCCTCGCCCTGCTTGATTTCCAACTTCCTGGCCTGCTCACGCGCCTTGTGTCGCTGGCGAAATTGCTTGGCAGTCAGGACGGCCTTTTCCAACTGTTCCGTGCGGCGTGTGTATTGATCGTTCAACCGCTTGACCGACATTGTGCCCGACGGCGTGCGGCGCTGGCGCAATGAGATAAGGGCCGCCGCAATCACTATGATGGCCAGCACCCAGGTCAGGGTCTTGGCAAGAAACAAGCCGTAATTGGTTAAAAATTCCATTCCATCCTCATTCGTTAGTCACCATGATCCGCTTCAGAGTATCACCGCGCCCGACGGTTCCCAAGACGCAACCCGAAAGCCTGTCGTCACGCCGAACGGATCTGATTTCCTGCGCCCATAATTTAGTTCGCAGGCTATACGAAACTTTGAAAATGGCGTGCATCCCCCAGATCCAACCCCTAGAATGAAATCCGAATTTCAACTACTTGGGAAGCGACCATGATCGTCAAAAAAACTAGCGTATTCATTATGACCGTGCTGGTTAGTCTCGGACTCATCTTTGCACTTGGCCTGCAGAGCGCGGAGGCCAAGCGCCTGGGCTCTGGCGGCAGTTTCGGCCAAAGCAAACCGAGCTATGCGCGCCAGGCCACGCCGCCTGCGGCCAAACCCGTGCCGGGGCAATCCGCAGCACCTGCCGCGGCGGGCGCACGTAACTGGATGGGGCCATTGGCCGGATTGGCCGCTGGTGGCCTACTCGCCGCCCTGTTCTTTGGTGGTGCCTTTGACGGTCTGAAACCCATGGATTTTATCCTTATCGCCCTCTTGGCGTTCGGTGCCTATCTCCTGATTCGTGCACTGCGTAAACCGGCAACGGCACAGCCTGGGTTGACGCCCTATGCCAATACCGGCGCATCACCGAATGAAACGGGGCGGGAAAACACATCCCCGGGATATGGCGCATCAGGCTTCAGCGCCACCGCCCCAGCTCCGTTGCTAGATGCACCACAGTGGTTTAACGAAGAAAGCTTCCTGCAGGGTGCCCAGCACCATTTCACCAGTCTGCAGAAAGCCTGGGATGCCAATGATTTGAACGCCCTGCGTGAGTATTTCACGCCAGATATGTTTGCGATTCTCCGTGAGGAGCGTGCACAGCTGGGCAATATCAACAACGTCACCGAAGTTCAGGGACTCAACGCGCAACTGCTTGATCTGACCCGTGAAGGCGATACGGTCATTGCCTCTGTCCTATTCCAATGCCAGGTACGTGAGAACTATGGCCAGCCCGAAGAGATCGCTGAAGTTTGGCATGTTCGTCATGCTGCAGACCATGCCCAAGGTGACTGGCTGATTTCCGGTATTCAGCAGTACAACCAGCCCCTACACTGATCGCCGCAAGCAGGTTGATTCAAAAGCCCGGTCAGACCGGGCTTTTTCTTGTCTTGAATATCGTTTTCACTCATGAGGTCCTTAGGCAACAACACCCCGCACATCAAATACATGATCATCTTGGATCGGCGCGCGCAGGCGCCTGGAGAAAAAGCGCCCGGGCTTCCAGCCAGAGACGATTGCGCCACGTACGTCGCGCGCCGCCGAATAAACCGCGTCCCAGCATACCCAAGGCCATAGGTACATAAGTAGACGCCGGTGAACCAGACCATCCACTGGCACCACTCTATTCACGCACCAAAAAAAATCCCGACCTGCCGGGTCGGGATTTTTGGGTGTGCAGACGGCTGGGTTAACCCTGTCGATGGAATAAAAGGCGCGCCAAACGACGACCCAGGATCCAGACTGGGGACGACAACGCATAGATGACCGCGAGCAACCAGAGCGTCAAGGCAAAATCCTTGAGCGCCAGGACGAACACCAGAATCAGAATCGGCACGCTCAGAAAGGAAACCCGCAACCGGGGGCTCACACTCTTGAAGCTGTAATAAGGCAGGCTCGAGACCATCAATAGGCCCGTGGTCACCGTAATTACCCAGACCCAACCAATATTCTCGTAGAAGGGGATTTGCTGCTCTTCAAAGAACCACACCATCCCCATCAGAACAGCCGCCGCAGCCGGCGATGCCAATCCCACGAAATAGCGTTTGTCGACCGTCTCAACTTGAACGTTAAACCGCGCAAGTCGAATAGCGGCGGCCGCCACAAACACGAAGGCACCCAACATGCCCCATCGGTCGCCAATCCCGTACAGGCTCCACAGAAACACAACCACCGCCGGGGCGAGTCCGAAGGCGATGACATCCGAAAGGGAGTCATACTGAACACCAAAAGCCGACTGAGTGCCGGTCATCCGTGCAACCCGACCATCCAGACCATCCAGCAACATGGCAATGAACACGGCGATAGCCGCCTGCTCAAAGTCCCCCTGTATGGCGCGCAAAATGGCAAAAAAACCGGCGAACAGGGCGCCGGTTGTAATCAGGTTGGGTAACAAATAGATGGCCTTGCGACGGTATGGCGGCCCAGAATGATGATCCGCAACACCATCCAACATGGGTTCTCGGGGTTCCGATTGCGGCTGTGATTGCTCTGTTTCGGGATTCATGTCCACCTCAAAGTTCGGGGGCTTATCGCCCCCTGTTCCAGACTGAAAAAATCCGGACGAATCGGGTATCAGTTCCGATCCTTATCCACGATCTTGTTCGCGGTAATCCACGGCATCATGCTGCGCAACTGAGCCCCGGTCTGCTCGATCGCATGGTCCGCATTCTGACGACGACGTGCCGTCATGGAGGGATAGTTGGTCATCCCTTCCTGGATGAATGCCTTGGCATACTCGCCGGACTGAATATTGGCCAGCGCATCACGCATCGCCTGACGCGATTCGGCATTGATGATTTTCGGCCCGGTGACATATTCACCATACTCGGCATTGTTGGAGATCGAGTAGTTCATGTTGGCGATACCGCCTTCATACATCAAGTCCACGATCAGCTTGAGTTCGTGCAGGCACTCGAAATAGGCCATCTCCGGCGGGTAGCCCCCTTCAACCAGTGTTTCGAAACCGGCCTTGACCAGTTCGACGGTACCACCGCACAGGACGGCCTGCTCGCCGAACAGATCGGTTTCGGTCTCGTCTTTGAACGTGGTCTGAATAATACCGGTACGACCGCCGCCAATCGCAGAGGCGTAGGACAGCGCAACGGCCTTGGCCATACCGCTGGCATCCTGATGGATCGCGATCAGGTCGGGAATACCACCGCCGCGCACGAACTCGGAACGTACGGTGTGGCCCGGCGCCTTGGGCGCAATCATGATCACGTCCAGATCGGCACGAGGCACAATCTGGTTATACAGAATCGCAAAACCGTGCGCGAACGCCAAGGTGGCGCCCTGCTTCAGGTTCGGCTCGATATCATTACGATAAATGGCTGACTGATGTTCGTCCGGCGCCAGAATCATGATGATGTCAGCAGCAGCGACCGCTTCAGCGATCGGCAAAACGGTCAGGCCTTCAGCCTGCGCCTTGCGCGCGGAGGCGGAACCGGCACGCAAACCAACCGTCACATTTACGCCGGATTCCTTCAGGTTCAATGCATGGGCATGACCTTGTGAACCGTAACCGATAATTGTGACTTTCTTGCCTTGAATCAACGACAGGTCACAATCTTTATCGTAATAAACTTGCATCTAAAAACTCTCCCATCAAACAATCGTTATCAATAAAAATTCGGTAATCCTGAGGATCAGAACTCAACCTCAGGCTTCGGGAACAGCCATCCCACGCGGACCCCGCGCAATACCCAAGGCGCCCGAGCGCACGATTTCCACCACAGAGATGGAACCCAGTGCTGCTAGGAAGGCGTCGAGCTTGTGGCCCGGACCGATCATCTGGATCGTGTAGCTTGATTCGCTAACATCGATAATCTGACCGCGGAAAATTTCGGCCAGGCGATAGACCTCCTCGCGCGACGTTTCCACCGCCTGCACCTTGATCAGCATCAGCTCGCGCTCGATATGCGGCGCATCAACCATATCCTGCACTTTGACCACATCAATCAGCTTGTTGAGCTGCTTGATGATCTGCTCAATGATCTGATCGTCCCCATGGGTGACCAGCGTCATGCGCGACAGGGTTGCATCATGGGTAGGTGCCACACACAGCGACTCGATATTGTAGCCGCGCGCAGAAAACAGACCCGCTACACGAGACAAGGCACCGGCCTCGTTCTCCATCAAAATAGAAATGATATGTCGCATCGTCATTACACCAGAATCATTTCGTTCAAGCCCGCACCGGCAGGCACCATCGGGAAGACGTTTTCAGTCGGGTCGGTCTGGAAATCCATGAACACCAGACGATCCTTCATGGCAAACGCTTCACGCAGCGCGCCCTCGACATCGGATGCTTTCTCGATCCGCATGCCCACATGACCATAGGATTCGGCCAGTTTGACAAAATCAGGCAAGGCTTCCATATAACTCATGGCATATCGCCCCGAGTAGAAGAACTCTTGCCACTGACGGACCATGCCCAAATAACGATTATTCAGGCTGACGACCTTGACGGGCAAATGGTATTGCAAGGCTGTCGACAGCTCCTGAATACACATTTGGATACTGCCTTCACCCGTGACGCAAACCACCTCCTCGTCGGGATAGGCGTACTTGACACCCAAGGCGGCGGGCAGACCAAAACCCATCGTGCCCAAACCACCGGAGTTGATCCAGCGGTTGGGTTTATCGAAGCCGTAATACTGCGCCGCCCACATCTGGTGCTGGCCGACGTCCGAAGTCACATAGGCATCGCCCTGGGTGATTTCCCAAAGCTTCTGCACGACGTACTGCGGCTTGATGATCTCGCCATTCGTCTTGAAATCCAGGCAGCGCATGGCACGCCATTGCTCAATTTGCTTCCACCAGGCCGCCAGCGCTTCGGGTTGCTTCGCGCCACCGGCATCGGCGATCAGCGGCAACATGTCCTCGAGCACCGACTTGACCGAACCGACGATCGGCACGTCCACAATCACGTTCTTTGAGATTGAAGCCGGGTCGATATCGACATGAATGATCTTGGCGGTCGGGCAAAACTTGGCCAGATTACCGGTAACCCGATCATCAAACCGCGCGCCGATCGCAATCAGCACATCGCAATGGTGCATCGCCATATTGGCTTCATACGTACCATGCATCCCGAGCATGCCCAGGAACTGACGATCGCTGGCCGGATACGCCCCCAACCCCATCAGGGTGTTGGTAATGGGATAATTCAGCAGGCGGGTAAATTGGGTCAGCAGCTCGGAGGCACGACCGAGGACGACCCCACCGCCGGTATAGACCATAGGCCGTTCGGCATTCACGATCAGATCGATGGCCTTGCGGATCTGGCCGGTATGCCCTTTCACCGTCGGATGATAGGAACGGAGCGCCACGGTTTCCGGGTAGGTGAACGGCACCAACACCTTTGGATCGACCACATCCTTGGGAATATCAACCACAACCGGGCCAGGGCGGCCGGTTGTTGCGATATAAAAGGCTTTCTTCATGGTCTGGGCCAGATCATTCACGTTCTTGACCAGGAAGTTGTGCTTGACGCAGGGACGTGTGATCCCGACGTTATCGACCTCCTGAAAGGCATCGTTCCCAATAAGGTGGGTCGGCACTTGGCCGGTAATCACCACCATAGGGATTGAATCCATATAAGCCGTTGCAATACCCGTTACGGCATTCGTTGCACCCGGGCCGGAGGTCACGAGCACTACGCCGGGCTTGCCCGTCGCGCGCGCATAGCCATCGGCCATATGCACAGCACCCTGCTCGTGACGAACCAGCACATGCTTCACCGCTTCTTGTTGAAACAGCGCATCATAAATATGCAGGACGGCTCCGCCAGGGTAACCGAAAACCGCCTCGACCCCTTCGGCCTTCAGGCATTCAACCAGGATTTGACCACCGGACAATTCCACGCGCATTTCTCTCTTTAAAATGTGTCATTGGGGAAAGGAACCGGGCCGACTTCCACCAGACTCGCCACTGATCCAGTCAAGGCAAGTCAGAAAAAAATTCGGCCGTTCCAAAGCATCACATGCGTCAGCAATCGCATCGGCCAACTTGAATCAAGCCGGTTAATATAGCCGGATATAGCGAAAATTGCATCGAATCATGCGAAATAATCGAGACGCCACGTCAAAATATGTCACACGGACTAAAACCCACCGATCCTGGGAGCGCGGACAAATCCATTATCAAAACGAGCCAAACCCGTTATTCGTGCCATTCGAATCACTAATCACGGTTCCACCCAATGCCTTTCTCAGCACCTGCTTAATCGCATCAGGCGCGCCCCTCAAGCTAAAAAACGAGCCGCCCGAGCCCATCATGGGCAAATCCGGGAAAAACAGGGCCATCCTGAAGCGAAGATTCAACGCCTCGGCATTCCGGTCCTTCAATACCACTTCATAAGGCAAAAATGCATAGCGATGTGGTATCCCGGAATCCACAGTGTTGACCAGCTTGATCCCATTCGCATCCGGGTTCTTGCTGGCCAAATCCACACCAAACACGACCTCATCCTTGCCGGGAATTTTAATCTGATAGACAAGATGGACACCGTCAGCACCTGACCGCAGCCGACTCGTTATTTGCTGAATACCCGTTTGAAAGCCCTTGAAACTCCCCAGATCCATCGGATCATTGAAGGTCTCCATCCCAAACGAATATTGATACCCACGCAGATCCGCCACCGTCCGCGGCTTCGCACCAAAGGATTTCTCGTTCCCCAAAATCACGCCCAGCGCCTGAGCAACTTCGGAATTATCACTGGCCAAACGATACCCATTTGCCACATATTTGGGGTTCATGTAGGACAGAAAGGTTTTGCCCGACACAAACTCAAGCGCCACGCTCAATGCCGCACCATACCCACCACGATCGGTGGCTGCGGCGTTTTTCAACATGACTGGACTGGTGATCGAGATAATTGTCACGTTCTTCAAGGGCGAATAATGCCCCACAACCTCAAATCCGCCCTTCTCCAAGGCCGCCACCACCGTCTTCGTCGCATCCCCCAGGGACGTACTCAACGCAGTACCCTCGATAAACGGCTGCAATCCACCCTCTGCCGCATATGATTGCTGCAACCAGAATACCAAAGGGAGCAATAACAGCACACGCAATAACTTGATCATCTGACCCGCCTCTATGATTATTTTATTTTCAACGACACATTCCCTACCTTGACCGGTCTCCGTCCTAAAAACCTCTCCAAAAACAGACACTAACGCCCCCATCCGTCTTGAAACCGTTTTCTGCTTCACGATGCGTTGCCCGGTAGGCGCACCAGGATCGCGCGAAATCTTTGCGAATCAGATAAATAGCGATACAGCGACCGTGCGCGCGAACTGATAAAAGGTAATCGCGCCTGCCACCTCAACGCCGGGGAGCAAGTCGTGTGCCGACAGTGATGTCTGAGCCAACGAATCCGAACAGGCGATAAATCGCACGCCTTCTTCCTGACAGTAGCCCCGCAATTCGTCCAGGTCGGGTGAGGACAGCGCGGCTTGAGAAAGCCAGAAAATCCCCTGCTGTGTGAAGAAAATCGCCGCCGGATCACCGAGGGCGATGACGGTGGCTGCCAGGGAAAAGGCCGCACGCGCGGCATCCGGAGAATCTTTACTGAGGATCAAGGAAATACCGGCTGCAGAGCCGGGCGATGTAGGTGTGCGGAGCGAATCACTCATCGGTGACAGGCCAGCGTAATCTTCAACCAGGGCGAGGCATGGTCATCCGCAGATTCAATACCCAGCCACTGATGCCCCGTCTGCGCGCAGTAGGCCTTGAAGTCTGCCTCGGCGCCAGGGTCGGTGGCCCATACCTCAAGCTGCTCCCCGGCTTGCAGGGCGGACAGGGCCTTTCGAGCCTTCAGCAAGGGCATCGGGCACCGCAATCCACGCGCATCAACAACGATGCTATCCATCACTCGGGGGCAACCAGCGGCAATCCAGAGCCCGCCCAGTACATCACCCCGCCTTCCAGATTGAATAAGCGGCCGACCCCTTGAGCAGCCAGAAACTGACAGGCCTGAGCAGAACGTGCGCCACTGTGACAATAAATCACAACATCCTGGTCTGCCTTGAACTGGTCGACATTCATGGGCACCAGATGCAGGGGCATCAACTTCGCGCCCTTGATGATGCCACGGTCTGTCTCCGCAGATCCGCGCACGTCTACCAGCAACACTTCATGCATGCGGTTCTGCAACTCTTCGGGGGCAATACTCTGAAAACTAGACATTCGATTCAACTCTCTATAAAAATTAAGGCCATAAATTCGGTGCGATTCGACGCCCCTCGTCCGGTGGTAATACCCGTTGAACACCGACCCTTCCTATTTTAGCCAACGGGTATCTGGCGTGTGTATCGGAAATCAAAATAATCCCGCCCATCCCATGAGGTTTCGGCTGACCATCGGTGTATCTGGAATGAACGCCATTCGCTCATCGTCAATCGGGGGCATTCAGCGCCGAACTCCTGAACATACGCTAAAGCTTGGACATGGTGACACAGCACCAAACGGAACAAACCCAACCGTCATTAAGGGTGATTAATAACATAAAGGCCATGCCCAAATATCATCCAAATATTTTCGCCTCAATCAAAAAAAACCGATACTTAATGACACCATGAATAAATTCGTCACGATTTTCACCCTGATCTTGGTCTGCGGGCTTTCCTCGGCAACGGTTGATGCAGTCGCGCGCCCGTCTTCGAATTACGCCGACCTGAACAATCAGTTGCCGGATCTGGGTGACCCGGTCGACCGTACGCTATCCAAGGCGGACGAGCAGAAAATCGGCGCCGAGGTATTTGACAAGCTACGCAGTCAGGTTCAGTTCATCGACGACCCACTGCTACTACGTTATCTGAACGATCTGGGTAATCGGCTCATGGCATCGGCTCCTGGGACGCACTTCCCACCAAATTTCATGCTCATCAACAGTCCGACCATCAATGCATTTACCGTGCCCGGTGGCTATATCGCCGTCTACTCGGGGCTATTCCTGTTTGCGGACAACGAAAGCGAGCTTGCAGGCGTGATGGCCCATGAAATTGCGCATGCTACACACCGACACATTGCCCGGATGCTCGCGCAACAATCCGGAAACAGTGCGATCGTGATTGCGGGGTTTGTTGCCGCATTACTCCTCGGCAGCATCAACCCGGACATGGGGGCCGCCGCCGCCGCGACCAGTATTGCTGGCGTTACCCAGCACGAAATCAATTTCACCCGCATGCATGAACGGGAAGCCGATGAATTCGCCATTCAAACGCTGCAACGCGTCCACATCGATCCACATGGTCTCATCACCTTTTTTGAAAAGCTCGAACGCCAGAGCGGCGACAATCGAGCAGCACAATATGCCTTCCTGCTCACTCACCCCTTGAACAATGAACGCATCAGCGCTGCCGAGGATCGAATTGCAAGAATCCCGAGCGCGCAGCTCGGCACGAAAGACAGCCTCTCATTCCAGTTGGCACGCGCACGCTTGGCAGGGCTCACCGGCGATCTAAAAATCCGGCTGGCAACCGCCGCAAGTAGCAACTACCGTCAAGCCGTCTATGCCCAATCTCACGGCGACTGGCAATCGGCACGCGACCTGCTTTCCAAGCTTTATCGGGAATACCCCGGAAATCTGTGGTTCGGACTCCCGCTCGCTCAGGTGCTTTTCGCACATGGACACACCGAAGCAGCCCAATCCCTGCTCAACGAGTTACTGGCGCTGTACCCGGGCAACTCGATCCTTCTGAGACAATCCGTGCTTTGGTTGATCAAGACGGGAGATCCGGCTCAAGCCTACCGAACAGCGCGGGAAACCATGGAGAGAGACCCCGATAATCGGACGATTGTCTTGACGACTGCAGAGGCGGCATCCGCGGCAGGCGACCGCCTTGGCAGCCACGAATTGCTTGGAAAATATTTTTTAATGAAAAATAACCTGGTGGCCGCCCACCAGGAGTTCGAACTGGCCTTCAGCTACTCGGCGGGCAACCCACTGGCGCAGAAACGTCTTGACGCAGCGCTGCAAAAAATCGAGGCCGAGGCACAACCGATCAAAAACTAAAATTCAAGGTCTTGTAATAAAACAAATAAAAAAACCGAGAATAGATTCTCATCACGGATACGGCAAATTCAATATCCAGCGCATGTATTGATCGAATGTGCACAGAGCGCCATAACCAAATTACATTAGCATTTGCTTAAGCGGGTCGCGGCTTAACGGCCCCAGTGAATAAAACATGTAGCTATAAAAATTTTTTTATTGTCTCAAGGAACCAGACCACTACAGTATAGGTCGTCAAAACGACAAATAAGGCCACCAAAGCCATCTTGGCGTCCAAAGCGTCTTAAGAGGAGAGGATGATAATGACATCATTGATTCGAGCAATTACCCACACGAGCACCGCCGTTCTGTTCGTGGCCGGACTCGCCGTTGCCGGCCAAGCAGCTGCGGCCGAACTGACCAAAAATCAGCAGGAAGGCAAGGACATCGCCTTCAGCAAAAGCGAAGGCAACTGCCTGGCCTGTCACTCAATCGCAAATGGCGCATTGCCAGGCAATATTGGCCCCGCACTGATCGCCATGAAAATCCGTTTTCCCAACAAGGAGGACTTGTTCAAGATCGTCTGGGATCCGCGTGAAAAGTTTGGCCGAGGCGTCATCATGCCTCCGTTTGGGGATCACAAAATCCTGACCAAGGAACAGATCGAAAAAGTCGTCGATTATCTGTACACGCTCTAAACGCAGCGAAAACGCCCAGCGACCATCAACGAGGAGCTCGTGAGAATGAAAAAATTTGTAAGCAGTATATTAATTGCCGGTCTGTTCGCCGCAGGTATCGGTACATCTATGGCTGCATCCGGGTATAGCAATTTCAACCCAAAGGATGACGCCAGCAACCCCGCCGAATTTGCCAAGGAATTCCGGAATTTCTATTACCAGAATTTCCCACAGATCCCCCATGACAAGTACAACTTGGGCACATATGCCTTCGACAAGGATGCCTACAGCCAGTACCAGGACATGATGCAGTTTCCGCCGCAGGATGATTACATCGCAGCAGGCAAAAAACTGTGGGCTGACTATCGTCTGCCCAACGGCAAGCCGCTGGCGTCCTGCGTCGGAGACGCCAAGGGGCTGCGTGCCAAGTATCCCTATTTCAACCCCAAGGATGGCCAGGTGCACAATCTGGAACTGGATCTGATCAACTGTCAGTTGAATGCAGGCGTACCGAAGGACAAGTCCTGGGGCTCGAAAAAAGGCTACAAGGATCTTGTGGCGGTATCCGCCTATCTGGCGAGCGAATCCCGTGGCATGAAAGTCGATGTTCAGATCCCGAACGATCCGCGTGCCGTAGAAGCCTTCAACAATGGCAAGCAAATGTGGTTCCGCAAGACTGGCCAGCTGAATTTTTCCTGTGCTGATTGCCACATGTACCACGCCACCCAGCGTACACGTGCGGAAATTCTGCATACCGGTATCGGTAACACCACGTCCTTCCCGGTCTTCCGTTACAGCAAGCAGGGCATGTTCACCCTGGACAAGCGTCTGAAAGGTTGTATGCGTGACACCCGTACCATCCCGTTCAAGCCTTACTCTACGCAGTATCGCGACCTAGAATATTTCCTGGCCTACATCGACAACGGCCTGG
>JAGXHU010000028.1 GCA_024636015.1 Halothiobacillus sp. | reverse complement strand
CCGCCGGATTACCCGTCGACATCTGGCTGAGCTTATCGGTACGCCCGATCAGATCCCCGCCAAGCTTGAAAAACCCAGGTTTGCTCATCTTTTCGATCTCAAGCCGCCGGAACTCGATGCGGCCATGGCACAGATGATGCGCGGAGATCCCATTCTTCAGTCATTGCGGGCCGAGTACGCGGGATCCGCGCACTCGTTGCGGGCGGCACGAGATCACAATGCGCCGACAATTTATGCCGAGGTGAACGGTGATTACTATCAGCGGGAACTGGGTTCTCGTGATCCCTTCCGTGCAGGTGTCTACATCGAATTCCCACTCTATGACGGCAGTATGCGGGATGCCCGGATCGGCAAGGCTCAGGCAGCCCGGATGGGGTTGCAGGCTCGGATTGCGGGGCGGGAGGCGATGCTTCGTGAATATGCAACGACCCTGATCGACATGATCGACGTACAACGTAAGGCGGCTTTGAGCCGGGTGAAGGCGCTCGAAAACTACTCCGATTTGAATTTCACGCGCAAGCAGACCCTGTATCAGATGGAAAAGGCGACAGATCTTGGTGATGCCATGGCTGAGGAGTCATCTGCACAGCTCGAGCGGATGCGCACTACGTTTACGCTGGCAGCCTACTGGGCCGAACTGGCCGTTCTTGAAGGCCGCCCCATCACGACAGCCTTCTCGGAACCAACCACTTCATCATCTGTTCAGTCGCCCCTCTCTGCACATTCAACCCAGGAGCAAAAATCATGAAGATTGCCCGTTCACGTTGTTTCCTCGGCTTTCAAACATTGCTTGGCGGTAGGGTGTTTTTGGCAGCAATCATGGGTGCCGGATTTATTTTTTCCAGTATCGCTCAGGCCGAATCGGCCTCGTCATCGGGCGAGTCACTCAGTTCTGGCCATGCGGTGAATGGCTTTTTGGTCTGGGCGGATGAGGTCCGCCTTTCGACGCCCGTGTCGGGCGTGTTGGCCGCCATCCCCGTTCAGGCAGGTCAAGCTGTAGACAAGGGTCAAGTCCTGTTCAAGCTGGACCGCACGCCGTTCAATGATCGATTGGCTGCCGCTGTGGCGCAGCACCGGGGTTTGGTGCGTGCTGCTGCCGAGGCCAAGCGAGATGCCGAGCGTGCTCAGCAATTGTACGATCGCACGGTCGCCTCCGACTCCGAGCGACAGGATGCCCTGATCAAACAGGAGCAGACTGACGCGCGTTTGAAGGAAACTCAGGCAACGATCGACCTCCGCCAGTGGCAACGTGGACACGCCGAGGTGATCGCGCCGTTTCCGGCCCGGGTATTGAGTGTCGATGCACGGGTTGGAGAGACGGTTTCCTCTGAGTTTCAGCCACCCGTTTTGATGCGCATAGCCCGGGCTGATCAGATTTTGGCGCGCGCCACACTGGATGTCGATGCGGCAAGCCGGATTCATTGGGGACAAACGCTGGCCGTGACGGTTCAGGGTGCGACCCAGGAAGGCAAGGTGGTGGCGATCACCAGTGTGGCTGGCGGAGACCGCGGTGGCCAGAGCTATCAGATGGATGTGTTGCTGGTCGCCAAATCGGGCTGGTTGGCTGGTTTGCCCGCACGGATCGAGCTGCCTTAGGGAGAAGGCCATTGCAAGGACCCCCGTCCCATTCAGGCACAGGGATCTCCGTGTTTGCACCTGACCGTTCAATCTGTTGCGCATGCGTCGTCTATATCTGCCCGGTGGTGGTAGGGCGGCGCCTCAGTACGATTGCCCGGGAAGTGGGCATTGCAGGCCATCACTGGGTGATGCATCCCGATCGTGGTTATTCCCAGAGTTGTGGGTGTTGAAAAAGGCATGTAGCCGTTCTACCTGCTCTGACATGGCACGAACGGCCCGTAACCTGAGGTATGAGCCCCGTAGTGGGTGATGGCAGATCGTACGGCCGTATGGCCGGGCTCCCGACAGAAATAGCCCGCCGTGACCGACTTGGGTTCAGGAGGGCCAGCGTGACGGATGACTTTTTTCCCGACGTTTCTGCGGGTAGAGGGGCATCCAGTGCTGCATCCGGTTAATCCCGCCAATGGCGACAAATGCCCCCTTCTCCTCGATGGGCGTCAGAGGGTGATTTGACGCCTCGGATCCCAATCATAGGGTCGAATCGCGGGGATAACGACTGCTGTATGAATGTGCTCAATGGCAGAGATACCCGTAAATGCAAGCCGATACGCTGCGCGACAGCTTGTTTGTAAAGGGGCGGCATATAACGAAACCGAGCCAGCGTGTTGGCCGGACGTGATGGGATCGGTGAAGAGTAAGGTCGTATGATTTCCCCGGCTCGGGTGGATACCTGTGGCCGGGGAGAGGGGATACCGGATAGGGTAAATTACTTGGGCACGGTGCTGGCAGGTGGCGTATTGGCTGGATTGCCCAGTTGTTTGCCGTCGATGGTCTGGCCGTAATAGTCGTATTTGGTATTGGGGTGGAACTTCACCCGGGTTTCTTCCACTGATCCCTTGAAGCGAGGATCCTGAGGACGGGGGCGGCTATTAATGTAGGCAGCTACATCCCAGGCCTGCTGTTCGGTCAGTGTTTTGGGCATGCCGAACGGCATGTTGGCGTGAATGAAGCTGGCGGCCGTACTGACTGAATGCATGCCCGCACCCCAGTTGTAGGAGTTTTTGCCCCAGAGTGGTGGGAAAACGACTTTGGCATCAACGACGCGTCCCGCACCATTACTGTTGTGACAGAGCGCACAACTGGCTTCATAAACCTTTTTGCCCCGGGTCAGATCCGGTGCTTCCGCGGGTGCCGGTAATTTGGGAAATCCTCTACCCGCCATTTTCTCGTCGCCAACTGGCGCACCCTTAGAGAGAAAGAAGCTGTAACTCTCCAGTGCCAGCAGGGTATTACTATCCAGCGGTGGCGCCTTGCCATTCATCGAGTAGATGAAGCAGCCTTGCAGGCGTGCCTGATAGCTGTTCACCTTCTTGTTCTTGCTGCGATAAGCGGGGTAGGCAGGGTAGGCGGCCCAGAGGGGGGCACTGTCGGCCAAGCGGCCACCGGCCAGATGACAATTGGCACAGCTCAATGAATTACCGACATATTTCGGGGCATATTCACGGGTGTGGTTAAAGATGTTTTTCCCAAGTTTGACCATGTCTCCGAAGGGACCGGCCGGAATGGCGCTATCCGGCGGGGGCGAGAACTGGGCGATGGCGGTATCTACCCCTGCCTGAGCGGTTTGGCCGAGGAGCGCAAGCAGGAAGAAGGGTACGACGAATGTGGTTTTATGCATGCTAGCCATCTCCTGGGTTATTGAACGGGGATTTTTGCCAGATAACTGGCAATGGCCGTGATTTCATCGGGCTTGAGTCGTTTTGCGACCGCGGCCATCAAGCCCCCGGCGCCAGCAGGGCGGTGGTCCTGTTGCCAGGCATTCAGTTGCTCTTCGGTATAGGAGGCCGACTGACCAACCAGGGCTGGAAAGCCCGGCTTGACGCCAACGCCATTTGGCCCGTGGCAGGCAAAGCAGGATGGAATTGTGCGCGACCAGTCACCGTGAACCAACAGGTTTTTAGCCATTTTTTCCTGGGCTGTGGTTGCCGTGGGGAGGGCGGAAACCTTGGCGGTGGGTAGGTGGGCGTAGTATTCCGCCACGTCGTGGATTTGGGCGGCCGTCAGCTGCTTGGCAAAGGGCGTCATAATCGGGTTGTTACGTGTGCCTGCTGCGTAATCAGTCAGTTGTTCCGCCAGATAGTCGGCACCCATCCCGGCGAGTCGCGGAAAACTGGCCTGTGGATTTCCCTGACCTTTCATGCCATGACAAGTCGCGCAAGCTGGTACCGATCCAATGCCCTTTGCGGCGATTTGCGCGCCAATCGATTCGGCGGAACTGGCTTGCGCGGTGAGCCAGGGCGACAGGGTCAAGCCAAGCCCCAGTACCATGGCGGTGATGTGGATGTGTCTGTGGTGATTGTTCATGGCATGTCTCACGTCTCATTCCCCCTCGGAGTATCTAGTGTCTACAGTGAGCGCAGCTAAGCGCTACTACCCCCATCATCTATGGGCTAAACATATAATTGGCCTTTTTAAGCGGTCGAGTTGCGCGCTATGCAGCCGGTATGCGCCAATCTGGGGTATCTCTTCTTCATCAGTGAATCTGAATGTAGTTGAATCTAGCGTGGTGCGCATAGACAGATCATGCGTTTTTTTTGGGTAGGTTGAAAGGGCGTTTATGGGGAGATGTACGCGTAGTTACTCCGGCTCACCAAAGCGGTGGTCTATGAGCTCGCGCAATGCCAGCAAAGCGGCCACTTCATCGGGACCTTCGACCGTGACTCGAATCTCCATTCCGCGCGCTGCCGCGAGCATCATCAACCCCATGATGGATTTGCCGTTCACGACCTTGCCATGGCAGGTCACGGTGATTTTGCAGTCAAACTGAGACGCGGTCGTGGAAAACTTGGCTGCTGCACGGGCGTGCAGCCCCAGCCGGTTGATGATTTCAATATTTTGCTCATGCATGATTCGTCAGTTCCCTGCTCATGGCTACATTGGATTCCTGTTGGTTTTTATTGCTGGGATGCCATCCCACCCGGGCGCGTCATGCTCAAATACCATCGCCTTCGATGATGCCCTCACGGCCGCCGGTAGCCACGCGTTCGGTCATCTGGGGTAAATTCAGCTGCGGATAATTCATGGCACGGACCACCATGGGTAGATTGACCCCGGAGATTACTCGAACCCGGTTTTTATCCTTCAATCGATGCGCAATATTGGATGGGGTAGAGCCATACATATCCGTCAGGACGAGTACACCATCGCCCTGATCCAGCTCCGCAATGCGACGCCGCGCTCGATTGAGCAAGTCAATGGGATCATCGTCCTGGTGGACGGAAAGCTCACCGGCGGGCATGGGGATTTTTTCCAGCATGTCTGTGGCAGTTTCAAGAAGCTGTTCGCCAATTTTATTATGACAAATCAATAGGATGCCAACGGTCATTATCGCTCCGGTTCTAAATCACGATGTCGGATGAGGATGTTCGGGAATGCAGTACTTAGATCGGTATACAAATGCTCGACCATGTAGACGGAGCGGTGTTTGCCCCCGGTGCAGCCGATCGAGCAGGTGACATAGCTTCGGTCCGTCTGGGTAATGGCGCTGAGGGTGACGCTGAGAAATTGCGTCAGATTTGCCCGTGTCTCATGGGTAATGGGATGTTGTTCCAGATACTCAATCACTTGGGTCGTCTTTCCCCCGTGAGGACGTAGATCGGGCAGCCAGTGCGGGTTGGGTAGATGGCGTATGTCGAACAGGAAATCACTGTCCAGAGGGATGCCATTCTTGAAACCAAAAGATTGCAGCAGAATCAACGGGCCGGGTTGTGCGCCCCCGAGGATTCGGTTACGAATGTCTTCCCGAAACTGGTGGATAGTCGTGTGACTGGTGTCAATGACCAGATCGGCCTGATGGCGCATGGGGGCAAGCAGCTCGGCCTCACGCTGAATGGCTTCCAGAAGATGCTCGACCTTGGGCGATAGGGGGTGTCGACGCCGGGTTTCACTGAATCGGGCGACCAGACGCGCTTCACTCGCCTCGAGAAACAGACTTTGGATCTGCAGGCTGTCGTACGTCTGGCGAAGTTTCTGTATACGTGCAGGCAGGTGATTCAGCGCGGCTTCCGGCGAGCGGGCATCAATGCTGATGGCGATGCCGCGCGCGTTGATTTCGCCCTGCATGAAGAGATGCAGCAGATTGTCCAACAGCACCGGTGGCAGGTTGTCGATGCAATAAAAACCGGCATCTTCCAACGCAGCCAAAGCAATAGATTTACCCGATCCCGATTGCCCGGTGACAATCAGTACAGTTTCGGGAAGAGTAGGGGCATATTCCATTGTCAGCTAGTGTATCCGTTACGGGGATAAGCGGGTAATTTCGGCATTTATTGTACGGTCGCTGTGTACAGACGTGCTCATGGAGTGGGCGTTTTGTCGCCTGGGTAAGGGTGCCACTCGGCGGGGTAAGGCTGGCCAAAAAGGCGTTCTCCGAACCCCGATCGCTCCAGATTATGCTGTCGTACAACGGTTTCGACAAAAACGGCAATGTTCCGACCGGGCGCGACAGGCAGGCGGAACAGGGGAATGGACTCACCGCAAATGGTCACCTTACTTCGCTCGCCATGTAGTCGTGATTCGGCGCGCAGGGTTTTGTGATCTGCCGCATACAACTCAATGATCAAGCGAAGAATTTTATTATTTTTCAGGGCATTGTCCCCAAACAGCGCGCGCACATCAATGATCCCCAGTCCACGTACCTCAAGATGATCCCGGATACTCTCCGGGCAGCTTCCTTCGATGCCCTGATTACCTCGGACAAAATAGGGGGCATCGTCAGCAATCAGACGATGTCCGCGTGACAGGAGTTCCAACGCGAGTTCACTTTTTCCGATACCCGATTCGCCGGTAATCAGGACGCCAGACCCGGCAACTTCCATGAATACCCCATGCTGCCATTGTCGGGCACTTTGTTTGCGCTGTGTTTGAAACCAATCGGTGATTTGTGCTTGCGTCATCGGGCTGTGCAGGATGACATCTGGCACCTGTTTCTGTTCGGAAATCCAGCTTTGTGCCATGTCCGGTGAGATGTCGGTCAGTACCCAGATGTCCGTCTCGGCAATTGACGGATTTGGGTATCCCTTTAGGGCTTGCCTCAACGGTTCGTCGAGCAGGGCAATCGGTTTGGGGTCAAGTGGATTGAATCGGTCAAAAGGCCGTTGAGGGTCGAAGAGCTGTCGATAGATTGCATCCTGCGTTTCCGACGGATGCTCTGTATCAAGTGCGCGGATCGTGCGGCCATCGGTGCTCATGACGATCCCCTTGGCGCTTGAGGAGCAGTTGGTCGGAGATCACGCATCTTCGGTGGTTGGCGAATCGTGCAACCATTCGATCACCAAATTCCTGACCCGCTCTGGGCTCTGTGCCTGCATGATGGCCTCACGATCATCCGAATTGGACAAGTGTTGCGCCAGGGATCCCAGCAGCATGAGATGAGCCTCGGGGCAATCCTCCGGCACGATGAAACCAATGATGAGGTTGACGGGCTGGTTGTCGGGTGCACCGAAATCGATGCCATCGGTCAGGCGGATCAGGGCGCCTCTCGGGCGGAGCGTTTCACTGTCTCGACCATGCGGAATGGCAATTCCGTGGCCGATGGCGGTACAGCCCAGTCGCTCACGCTCAATCAGAATTTCGTAGATATGGGTGGAGTTTTTCCCGCCAAGCTGATCGTCTGCCAGGAGGCCGGCCAGTACTTCGAGAACGCGCTTGCGGCTTTGATAGACCTCGTCGATCAAGATGTGCTGCAAGGGGAACAGATCAGCAATGTTCATGAAGCACCTGTTCTCGGGAGGAGGGTGTTTTTTGGTAGACGGGACCGATCAAAAACGAGCAAAAGCATACTCCAAAAAAACTTTCGGGGCATGCATGTCGATGCGATACCCCGATTGATGTGCAAATGGTCGAAAAAGTGCGCGTGTGTTGCGTCTAACGATGTTCGGTCATTTTTTCCTTGTGTTTGACAATCTGGCGATCCAGCTTGTCAATCATGGCATCCACGGAAGCATACATATCTTCAGACTCTGCATCGGCATGTACATCGTTTCCGCTCATGTGCAGTGTCGCTTCGGCCTTCTGGATTTTCTTTTCGACCGTCAGAATGACATGGACGTTGATCACCTTGTCGAAATGTCGCTTGAGGCGCGTGAACTTGTTCTGAACATGGTCTCTGAGCGCTTCGGTAATGTCGACATGATGTCCGGTGATTTCAATTTGCATTATGAGCTCCTTTAGGCCTTAAATCAGGCGCTTTCGGTCGGTTGACGAGGCAATGCCCATTGCCTCGCGGTACTTGGCAATCGTTCGACGTGCGACATCGATGCCTTGTTCGATTAACAGGTCGGCGATTTTGGCGTCCGACAGGGGCTTGCGGGGATTTTCCCCGCTCACCAGTTTCTTGATCATGGCGCGGATGGCCGTGGCGGAGCATTCACCGCCGTCACTGGTCCCAACATGACTTGAGAAAAAGTATTTGAATTCGAAGGTGCCGCGCGGGGTCAGCATGTATTTCTGGGTGGTCACACGGCTGACCGTGGATTCGTGCAGGGAGAGTTCATCAGCAATCTCGCGCAATACCAAGGGTTTCATAGCGACTTCCCCCTGTTCGAAAAATTCCGTTTGATGCGCCACGATGGCCCGCGCGACATTGAGCAGTGTTTCGTTGCGGCTGCGCAGGCTCTTGATGAACCATCGCGCTTCCTGCAGGTGACTACGGATGTAGCTGGCATCCTCGCCCCGAGAACTGCGGTTGATCATGCGCGCATAGGTTTGATTGACACGGAGTTTCGGGGCTATTTCGGGGTTCAGATCCACTTGCCAGTGATTATTTCGGAGGCTGACCAGTACATCCGGAATCAGATAATCGGCGGCGACCGCGCCCACATTGGAGCCCGGACGTGGGTCGAGTCCTTGCAGGATCATCAGGGCACCTTCAAGCGCGGTCTGATCGACGCCGAGAGTGCGCTGTGCCTGCTGGTATTCCCGTTGTGCAATGGTTTCGATGAGATTCTGTGTGCAGATTTGCATGGCCACATCACGGTAGGGCAGATCCTTGGCTTTTTGCAGCAATTGCAGCAAAAGGCATTCGTTCAGATCGCGCGCACCGACACCAACGGGGTCGAGAGACTGAATAAGATGCAAGACAGTTGTGACGTCTTCGATCTGGAGATTGGGCCAATCCCTACGCAAGAGCGTGTGAATTTCTTCCAGGCTATCCGCCAGATAACCCGTGTTATCGATGGACTCGATGATCGTGGTTGCAATGGCAGTGTCACGTTGGGTGAGATGCGTCAGATGGATTTGACTCAGGAGATGATCACGCAGACTTTCCACCCCAGTTGAGGTAGTGGCATAGGGATCGAATTCATCATTGTGATTCTCCGGGGCACTGAATGAGGTGCTGCCGTCCGATTCATAGTAATCCTCCCACTGGGCATCGACCGTAAAGGGGTCTTCGGGCGGGGTTTCATCCGCCCCGGAGATAAGCGCTTCGCCAGACACGGCATTGGGATCTTCCTGGAAGCCGGGGTCGATTACCTCGCCAGCTTCCCCCAGTTCGTTGGCGGGGCTGTCTCCCTCGGGGAACTCGTCGGACTCGGCAATTTCCAGGAGTGGATTGGTGTCAACAGCCTGCTGGATTTCGAGGGCGAGCTCCAATGTGGATAACTGTAGCAGACGAATGGACTGTTGCAGTTGCGGGGTCATGGACAGGCTTTGCCCGAGGCGGAGTTCCAAGCCTGCTTTCATGGCTGGGTTTGACCGTAGCGAAGTTCAGGTAAATGAATGTTGTCTGATGCAATAACTGTATCAGGTACGGGAAAGCGCAGGATCGTCAGTTGGAGTTTCATGAACATGACAGTTAGTTTAACTGAAAAACACGGCCCGCCAATATGGGATTGCACGAGGGTTTATTAACCCTCTTGAGGGGGGCGTTGTTTTGTCTGAGAAACCGTCATTCGACGTGTTTGGAACAACCAAATTTAGCGCTTCATGCCTTGATTGACGGTTTCCCTGAAGCCAGTCGTAGGTCTGAACCATTTTCTCGCTCAATGGAGTTTCTGATTCGTCGTTTAATCAGGCAGCACCTCGCCCCAGGCCCCTGCGGGATAAAAATGGATCTGGCAGCGGTTGCCTCAATTGCGCGAGCAGGCCCGGTGTTACAAGGTGAAATGTTGTCCCAGATAGACCGCCCTGACCTGTTCATTGGCCAGAATGGCCTGCGGCGTGCCTTCCGCAAGGATCTGTCCATCCGAAACGATGTAGGCACGTTCGCAGACACCCAGGGTCTCGCGCACATTGTGATCCGTAATCAGTACGGCGATGCCGCGTTCACTGAGGTGTTTGATGATTCGTTGAATATCGATGACCGAAATGGGATCGACGCCTGCGAAAGGTTCGTCCAGCAGGATGACGCTGGGGTTGGCCGCCAGGGCTCGGGCGATTTCGACCCGCCGACGTTCGCCACCAGATAGTGATTGACCCATATTGCGCCGTATGGAACGAATATGGAGGTCACCCAACAGGCTTTCCAGGGTGGATTGGCGCTGTGCGGCAGAGAGATCCCGGCGCAGTTCGAGCACAGCCATGATGTTCTGCTCGACGCTGAGTTTACGGAACACGGACGCTTCTTGCGGGAGGTAGCCAAGGCCCATGTGCGCTCGTTCGTCGACGGGAAGCAGGGTGATGTCTTGTCCGTTGAGCCAGATCTGGCCCTGATCGGCCGCGACGAGGCCGACGATCATGTAAAAACTGGTGGTTTTCCCCGCGCCGTTCGGGCCGAGCAGGCCGACGATTTCCCCGGCCTGAACTTCCAGAGATACCCCTTGTACGACAGCCCGGGCGCCGTAGTGCTTGACGAGGGATTCAGCGAACAGTACCGGTGGTTGAGTCATATTCACGCTCACGGTTGCGGTGTCTTGGGTTCGGCACTCGTGTCTGGAGCAGGTGTGGGCTCGGCGGAGGTTGTAGCCTGGGGGGTGTTTTTCGTCTCGCTTCGTGGCTGGATGATCACATGTACGCGGCCTCCATTATCGGGGCCGCCGGCCTGGACGATTTCGTCCTTCATGTTGTACGTGATGCGTTGGGCCGCGAGTTTGTCGCCCTGTCGGTTGAGCTGCGCGTCCCCGGTCAGGATGATTTTCTGCTCAAGCGCCAGATAGCTGGCATGACTCGCCGAGCCCTTGACGAGCTGATTCTTCTCGTCAAGTTCCTGGAACGTGGCCGGTTTGCCCTCAAGCTCGGCGCGAACGAGTTGGCCATTTTTGACGAACAGGGTGGCCTTGTCGCCTGTGGCATGCAGACTGCCCTGATTGATCACAACCAGACCGGTATAGATACTGGTTCCATTCTTGTAATCGGTAATTTTTTCGTTGGCTGAAACATCGATGGGTTGGTTGCGATCGGCCTTGGCGGCCAATGTTGCCGGACTCGTCAGTAACAGGACGAGCATAAGGCAACCCCACGACATCAGGGGCACATCTGATTGCAGTGGCTGCGGATCAGCCCGTGTGGGTTGAGGGGGATAGATAGTCGTCATGGCTGCGCTCCGGGGCGATGCGAGGCGGAAGGGGCGGAGGAATCACTCTGCTGTTTTGTCGGGATGGCGTGCGTATTCGTTATTGCCGGGGGCTGGTAGTGGTCACGAACCTTGAATTGTTCAAGGTGCTGATCTTTGTAATTAAGCCGGAATCCGATCGATTCACTGCGCCAGATGGGGTTTCCGCCTTTGCCCAGCTCGGCAAATTGGCTGTTGTCCGCGCTATGTGCGGTTTGTGTTTTGGGCTCGATCAACAGGGTTTTGGTCGTAAAACGAAGCGGCCCTTGCTGGTTGTAGGCGGCCCTTTGTCCGGTCACGCCACCACTCAAGCGGATTTCCGTGAGCGCAGCATCGGCTGTCCCCAGGGGGGCGGACAGCTGCCAGGGTGGGGTTTGCTGTTGCCGGTCCTCGACCGTGATTACGGGGTTTTGCATATCATAGCCGCGGTCGCCCGTGCCGTGCTGGACGGCAGTGCCATTCAGGGTCCACTGAAGGTCGCCATTGACTCCGAACTGTCGGGCGACGAATCCCGTAAATCGTTGATCAGTTTCTGCCACCTGTTTGAGCGCACCGGTGCTTGGATTCAGGGTATTGCGCCAAAGAAAAAACCCCAGCAACACGAACAGCAGGACGGCGAGGAAGGTCTGGCTAAGCGCATTCTGCGGCATGAGATCGCGGCGCCGTTATTGGTGTTCGGCCATTACGGTCGACCAGGCGTCGCGGGCATCAATGAGCAGATCGATGAATTCCCGAACCGCGCCCTGACCACCGCCAAGCGACGTGACCCAGTCGACTCGGGCACGGATCACTGCCGGCGCATCGGCCACAGTCACGGATACGCCCGCTCGATTGAGCATGGGGAGATCAATGATGTCGTCACCCATTACGGCACACTGCCGGGTTTCGATGCCCAGCGATTTGGCGAGAGCCTCCAAGGCGTCGCCCTTGTCCCGGATGCCGATCAGGCAATGTTGAATACCGAGATTTTCGGCACGGTGGCGAAGTGCCGGGGAGGCGCGGCCTGAAATGATCGCCACTTCGATACCGAGTTTTTGGGCCAGTTTGATGCCGTGACCGTCTCGGGAGTGAAAGATTTTGTGTTCTTCGCCCTGTTCGGTGAAATGCAGGCGGCCATCGGTGAGGATGCCATCGACATCCAGAACCAATGCCTGGGTGAGCTTTAGCCGTGTAAGTAGATCGGGATGATTCATGTGCAGTAGTTTCTCAGGCGACGCCTGCACGAAGCAGGTCATGCATGTTTAGGGCGCCGCCGACTTGATTGTTGTCGTCGACCACGAGCAGGCCGTTGATTTTGTCGCGTTCCATGATAGTCAGGGCCTCGGCGGCAAGAATGTCAGCACTGCAAGTGCGTGGGTTGCGGGTCATGACTTTCTCGATCGGCAGGTCCAGATCGAATTCGGTTTGGTCGAGAATGCGTCGAAGGTCGCCGTCGGTGAAGAGGCCGAGCAATTGGTCGTGATCGTCCACCACGGCGGCCATGCCGAGTCCACCCGAGGAGATCACGATCAGGGTCTGTTTGATGGTTTGATTGTACTGGACCCGGGGAATCCGCGCGCCGGTGTGCATGACATCCCGCACACGGAGCAGCAGGCGGCGGCCCAGTGTGCCGCCAGGATGCGACAGAGCGAAGTCTTCAGGCTGGAAGGCTCGGGCATCCAGCAGGGCGACGGCCAGTGCATCGCCCATCACCAGGGCGGCGGTTGTGCTGGCTGTTGGGGCCAGATTGAGGGGGCAGGCTTCTCGCTCCACAGAGACATTCAGATGGGCATCCGATGTCATCGCCAATGTGGATTGTGGTCGGCCTGTCATTGCGATCAGAGGGCTGCCGAGCCGTTTGATGACGGGGAGTATCGCCAGTACCTCGGCGGTTTCGCCGGAGTTCGATAGTGCAAGCACCACATCCTTGCGGGTAATCATCCCCAGGTCGCCGTGACTGGCCTCTCCGGGATGCACGAAAAAGGCGGGCGTCCCGGTGCTCGCGAGAGTTGCCGCAATCTTGCCGCCGATATGTCCCGATTTCCCCATGCCGGTCACAATGACCCGACCTTCGCAGCAGAGCATCAGTTCGCAGGCCTTAACGAACGACTCGTCGATCCGTGCGCTCAATGCCAAACAGGCTTGGGTTTCGATATCAATGACTTGTTTAGCCATTGCCAGAAGGTTATTGGGATTCATAGATATTCGATATGATGATGCACACAAAAAAGGCAATGCAGTATAGCAGCAGCCGTTGCCCAGCCCTTAATGATGGGGCGATTTATGTACTCAAGTGACCGGGGTGATGAGTATATGCACACCATCCTGGACGGGGTATGTCTGTTATTCAGGGTGTTACAAAATAGCGCAGCGTTTGGTACCCGAAAATGATAGTCTGGCTACTGTTTTGCATGCGAATTACCGTTCAGTCATCGGGTTTTGAATGATCTGAGCGGCGACAAGGGTTTCAGGTTGATTCGGGGGAGGGGGTTTCGGTGGGAGCAGTTTCCGTTCAGTTGGATTCAGAGTTGGCGACCGCATCGACAGTACGCCAGTTAGTGGCGGCACAGTCCTTGGGGCTTTCGCCGCAGTTCGCGGATATGCTGCGAGATGGCAGCCCAGCACCATCGGTGACTTTGATTCCTGCCGGAGAGTTCTGGATGGGCGCCAGGCAGAACGAATATCAGGTTCAGCCCGTCGAGTTGCCCCGTCACGAAGCCTACTTCCCGCGTGCGTTTGCACTCACCCGCGGCACCATCCGTCGGCGGGAATACAACCAGTTCCTGATGGCGACTGGCCATCGGCGGCCGCGCGCTTATTCGTGGCACGATCTGGATTTTCCGATTTACAACGTCTCATTTCACGATGCAATGGCCTATGCTGAATGGCTGTCGCGGGAAACCGGACAGCGTTATCGTTTGCCGACCGAATCCGAGTGGGAGTATGCGGCGCGTGCGGATACCGACACGATGTTCTTTTTTGGAGACAAGATCCGTCGGGAAGAAGTCAACTGCACCGGGGGATTGCACTGCACGCGGGGGCTGTTCATTTGTGGCATTGGCAGGCCCGTGATCGTGGGCAGTTTGCCGCCCAATGCCTGGGGGTTGTATGAGGTTCATGGCAACATGCAAGAATTGACACTCGATCACTGGCGGGCCGGTTACCGTCTGAACAGTCGGGTGGGCGATCAGCCCTATCTGAGCCCCGACAAGCATGATCGGCATTTCCGGGTCGTGCGGGGCGGTTCCTGGTTCGATGGTCCGGGGGCTTGCCGGAGTGCTTCACGCAGCTTGCGTTTTGAGCACGAGTTCGATCTGAATCTCAGTTTTCGGCTGTTGCGGGAAGTTTCTGCGTGAATGCACCGATGCTGGATCGGTCGGTCAGCGTTGGTTTTAGGCAGCGGCTGGCCTCTTCACTTGTTCAGGATTTCTACCCCGATGGGATGCCGGAGGATTGGCGGAACAATTACCTCGTGATGTTGACCGGCGCGATCTGGATTTCCGAGGATGATGCCGATTGTGCGGATGTGCTGGCGGCGGTTTCCCAGGCGACACGGCCGCTGTTTACCGTGCTACAGTCCGCGCAAAAAACCCTACCAGAGGTTTTCGCCGAGTGGCTGGGTGCGCACCCGAATCAATCCGCCATTGTGCTGGATCCTGATGAAGCGTTTTGGCGTCCTGGTTCAGCGGCGACTGGCTGCCGCATCGGCCTGATTCCGGCTCAGGGTAAACCTGCCATTCTGCGTGCCTGGCTGGAGGCCTTTGCCGAGCAGGCTCCGGGGTCGGGATCTGCGCTTTTTATTGAGGGGGATTCGCCCTCGGTGCCAACGTTGGAACGGGTGCAAACGCTTGTTGAATTCATGGGTTGGTAATTGATGGATAGTTATATTCAATTCGAGCGGGTCAGTTTTTCCCATGGGCGGCGTGTGATTCTCGATCAGGTGGATCTCGTGATTCCCCGGGGCAAGATCACGGCCATCATGGGGCCGTCGGGGACCGGGAAAACAACCCTGCTTCGTCTGATTGGCGGCCAGATTCGGGCGCGATCGGGGCGGGTGATGGTCAATGGCTTGGACATGGGGCGAGCCTCACGAAGTGAGCTGCTGGCCATGCGTCGTCGTCTGGGCATGCTGTTTCAGAACGGCGCGCTGTTTACCGATTTGACCGCAGGGGAGAACGTGGCGTTTCCCCTGCGCGAGCATTCACGGTTGCCTGAGGATATCATCCAGCGAATTATTGCCTTGAAGCTTCAGGCGGTCGGTCTGCTGTCGGCAGCGGATCAGATGCCTGCTGCACTGTCGGGCGGCATGTCGCGGCGAGTGGCGTTGGCGCGCGCTCTGGCGCTGGATCCGGAATTGATGCTCTACGACGAGCCCTTTACCGGTCAGGACCCGATCAATCTCGGCGTGTTGCTGCGGTTGATCGCGTCGCTGAACAAGGCATTGGGTTTGACCAGCGTGCTGGTGTCGCATGATGTGACCGAGGCGTTGTCCATTGCGGATCAGGTCTTTGTCATCAACGAGGGCCGGGTTGTCGGTTCAGGCTCACCGGAAGACCTGCTTGTGCAGAAGGCACAATCACCTTTCCTGCAGCAGTTTCTGGACGGTGTGCCCGACGCCGTGACGGGGCAGTCCGAGACCGAGGCGCGGAATCTGGCCGTTGCATTGGGACTGGGTGTCCCTACCGTGCCCATGGCCGAACAGGAGTCTGTACAGTGAGTGGTTGGATCAACAGTCTGTTGGCATTTCTCGCTTTGCTCGGTCGATGGATGCTCGAATCCACGCAACATACCGGCCGGATGATCCTTTTTACCGGCGCCGTGTTCCTGCGCTTGTTTCCGGCCTGGACCCGCCCGCGTCTGATCATTCAGGAAGTCTATGCGATCGGGGTGCTGTCACTGGTGATCATCGTGATCTCTGGGGGCTTTGTTGGGCTCGTGCTGGGCTTGCAAGGCTACAATATCCTGTCCAAATTCAATGCGACCGAGTCGCTGGGGGTGATGGTTTCCCTCTCCCTGGTTCGTGAATTGGGGCCGGTTGTTACGGCCTTACTGTTCGCCGGGCGGGCAGGGTCTGCGATGACGGCAGAGATCGCCCTGATGAAGACGACCGAACAGCTTTCCGCGATGGAGATGATGGCTGTTGATCCTCTTCGGCGCGTGGTTGCGCCGCGTTTCTGGGGCGCGCTGTTCGCCATGCCACTGCTGGCGGCCCTGTTTTCCCTGGTGGGCATCCTCGGGGGATATTTGATCGGGGTGGTGGTTCTTGGCGTGGATCCCGCCTCGTACTGGGGGCAGATTCAGCAGCAGATGTCCCCGGTCGACGATGTTTTGAACGGCGTGATCAAGAGCCTGGCCTTCGGCTTCGTGATTGGTTTGATTGCCGTCTTTGAAGGGTATGATGCCGAGCCGACTTCGCTGGGTATCTCGCGGGCGACTACCCGCACGGTGGTGTTGAGTTCTCTGACCGTGTTGGGTCTGGATTTTATTTTGACTGCCTGGATGTTTGGGACTTAAGTAATGAATGCACAACGTGGAATAGAAATCTTGGTGGGCGCCTTTGTATTGGCGGGCATCATTGCCTTGCTGATGTTGACCCTCAAATGGAGCAATTTTGGCAGCACCTCCGTGCACGGGTATACCGTGACGGCGGAGTTCGACAACGTGGGTGGCCTGTCCGATCGTTCGCCGGTCAAACTGGCGGGCATGACCATTGGTCGGGTCGAGCGGATACAGATTGATCCCAAATCCTTCGAGGCGGTTGTCACGATGGTGATTGCCGACCAGTACAATAATCTGCCCAAGGACTCTTTCGCCAGTATCTACACGGCGGGATTGCTTGGCGCCCAGTATGTCGAAATCTCCCCCGGCGGAGACACACAGGTCTTAAAGAACGGTGACAAGATCACCATGACCCAGTCGGCAGTCATTCTGGAAAAAGTAATCTCCAAGTTTCTATTCAATAAGGCGGCAGAAAAATGAAACGAGTCCGGCGTATGCTTTGGGCTTTGGGTCTGTTCAGTGCGGCAGCTCAAGCTCAGACCGTCAACTTGCAGCAAGCGACTGAAATGGCGCTGAATACCGATCCTCGGATCGAGGAGCAGCGAGCCAATGTCGCGGCGGCCCAGGCCCTGATTCAGCGGGTTGAAGGGGAGGGCGGCATACGCGCCAGCGTGAACATGTATGCAGCCTTGGCCCCCCGGGCGCAGAACGGCATTTTCACCAATGGCACGAACACCTGTCTTGCCGGTCAGGACTGCACCCTGCGCGCGGGTGGTAATACGATCAATGATGGGATCACCGTGACCTCCGGGATCACGGCGTCGATCATCAAGCCGTTGTATACCTTCGGCAAACTGTCCAACTACAAGACGGCCGCGCAATTCAACAAGCAGGTCAAGGCCGATCAGGTCGCCCTGGCGAAGGGAGAGACTTGGCTTACGGTGCGGCGGGCCTACTACGGCTACCTCACGGCCCGCGATACCCGGCGATTCCTGACGGGCGTGCGCAACCAGCTCGCTGAGTCGGAACAGCCGCTGAAGAAAAGGGCGGATGCCGGTAATGGCTCCATGCGTGATGTGTATGCACTGGAAAACGGTTTGGGGCAGCTGGATCGGTATATTGCCGAGTCGGAGGGGGTCGAGAAAATTGCCCTCGATGGCTTGAAAACCATGATTGGCGTGCCGATTCATGATTCATTGACGGTGGCCGACGATCATATCGAACCGGTTGCCTCGCCGGATGGGAGCCTGCAGAAATACGCCAATCAGGCTTTGCTTGATCGGCCGGAAATGCACATGGCCGAGTCCGGTTTGAGTGCCATGCGCTCGTATGTCGAGGCCCGCAAGGCAGAGCGTTACCCGGATATCTACGCCGGTGTGGTCGCCTCTGCCGAATTTACCCCGGGACGGGATCAGATCAATAACCCCTATATTTACGACCCGTTGAACCAGGCATTGGTGACCCCGGTGCTGGGTATCAAATGGGATTTCAATCCGGGGGTCATCTCGGCGAACGTGAGCGGTGCCGAGGCAGAGATGCGCGGTGTCGTCGCTAAGGCACAGCTCGCCCAGGTCGGCATACCCTACCAGGTCGCAGAGGCCTATCATTCCATGCACGCCCTTAAAACCGAGATCACTGCGCTGAATCAGGCGCGGGTCGCCGCCAAGCGCTGGATGATTTCGAGCTTCCTGGATTTTCAGGCCGGTATAATCGATGGCGGCAAACTGGCCGAGGCGGTGAAAGCCAATACGGCGACGCAGGTGGACTATCTGCGTGCCGTCAACGATTACAATATGCAGGTTGCCCAACTTAAAATCGCAACAGGAGATTATCCGCAATGACCTATTCAACATTTGGCCAAACGATGCGTGCCGGATCCATCGGGTTGGTGTTTGCCGGATGGTTGCTGGCGGGGATGATGACGACAGCTTCAGCTGCGAAACCGGCGCCCGAAATGGCCATTCAGACGGCACAAAACACGGCTAATCAGATCATCAAGGAAATTGCGAGCCATCAAGACGAAGTGAGCAAGGACCCCCGCGCGCTGCTGGCGATTGTGCGAAAAGTTCTGCTGCCGAACATCGACACCGAGCGGATGAGCCGTCTTGTTTTGGGACGGTACTGGCGGACAGCGAGTGCGGCGCAAAAAACCGCGTTTACCGATCAATTCGAGCAACTGCTGGTTCGGACCTATGCCGGACCCTTGTCGAAGCTGGGTAACCAGAAAATTGAGGTAACCGGTACCAAGCCGGGCGCGGCACCGGATGAGATTCTTGTTCAGTCAGTCGTGACTGGCGGCGACATGGGCCGGATACCGGTGGAGTATCGTATGGCCCAGGCTGGTGACGGCTGGAAGGCCTACGACGTCATTATTGATGGCATCAGCCTCGTGAATAACTATCGCGGCAGTTTTGCCCAGGTCATCCAGCAAAAGGGCTTGGAAAGCCTGATCAATACCCTGAAGACCCAGAACAATGGCTGAGCAGGTATCCTCCGAGCCGATCGGCGTGGTGGTTGAGCCCGGCAAAATTCTGTTACGTGGCGATCTCGTCCGTGAACAGATCGAGCGACTCGAATCCCTTGCGCTGCCAGTTCTGGACGGACAGATACCCGGCACTCGGCTGGAGGTCGCGCTTGGGCAGGTTCGTTCGCTGGATACGGCCGGCGTCGCCTTTTTGCTAAGCTGGCAGTCGTTGGCGGCAGCGCGGTCGGTCTCGGTGCGTTACACTCATCCCCCCAAGGCCTTGCGCCCCATGATGATGGTTTACGGACTCAATGAGTTGATGACCGTCGACGGTTTATAGGGCGCCCTTTAGGGCTGCCGGCAGAATCCCTTTCCCGTGGAGTGGGATTCACGATAAATAAGCGAAACTAATGAACAAGTTAATGATTCGGGGTGGAAACCCCTTGATGGGCGACGTACGGATCTCCGGTGCCAAGAATGCTGTGTTGCCCATCATGGCTGCCGGGCTGCTCTGCGAAACGCCGTGCGTGATTGAAAATGTGCCCCACCTCCAGGATGTGACCACCATGATGGAACTCCTGGGCGGTATGGGCGCTACGCTCACCATTTCTGACAAGATGAGTGTGGAAATCGATGCCAGCACCGTGCACAAGCTGGTCGCGCCGTACGATCTGGTCTGCACGATGCGCGCTTCCATCCTTGTGCTGGGGCCCATGCTGGCCCGATTTGGTCGTGCTCAGGTTTCCCTGCCTGGGGGGTGTGCCATTGGCTCCCGTCCCGTGGATATTCATCTGCATGGATTGATGGCCCTCGGTGCGGATGTCAAGGTTGAGAATGGTTACATTACCGCTGAGGCCAAGCAATTGGTGGGCGCCCGGATCGTTATGGATCAGGCCACGGTGACTGGGACCGAAAATCTGATGATGGCGGCCGTTCTGGCGACCGGTGAGACCATCCTCGAAAATGCGGCACGTGAACCCGAGGTGGTTGATCTGGCGCAGTTTTTGATCAAGATGGGCGCGGATATCCAGGGCGCCGGTACGGATGTCATTACGATTCGGGGCGTTAAGGCCCTGCGCGGCGTGCAGTACCGCGTCCTGCCCGACAGGATTGAAACTGGTACCTATCTTGTGGCTGCGGCCATGACAGGCGGCAAGGTTCGCGTTCGGGATACCAATCCG
The DNA here is from genome assembly GCA_024636015.1 of Halothiobacillus sp. Classification (GTDB taxonomy): domain Bacteria; phylum Pseudomonadota; class Gammaproteobacteria; order Halothiobacillales; family Halothiobacillaceae; genus Halothiobacillus. The sequence continues at coordinate 14,130 of JAGXHU010000028.1, read as the reverse complement.
CGTTTGCTGGATGCGGTTCTGGCGAAGTTGCGTGAAGCGGGCGCTACCTTGACGCTTGGCGATGACTGGATTGAACTGGACATGACCGGGCGCCGTCCAAAGTCCGTGAATATCCGCACGGCGCCGCACCCCGGATTCCCGACCGACATGCAGGCCCAGTTTCTGGCGATGAACTGTATGGCCGAAGGGACAGCTACGGTTGTTGAAACGATTTTCGAGAATCGGTTCATGCATGTGCACGAACTGTTGCGCATCGGGGCGGACATCCACGTCGAAGGCAATACGGCTGTTGTACGTGGCGTGCCCGAACTGACGGGCGCCCAGATGATGGCCACCGATTTGCGTGCTTCGGCGAGCTTGGTACTGGCTGGTTTGGTCGCCACGGGCGAAACCACCATCAACCGGATTTATCATATCGATCGCGGCTATGAGTCGATCGAGGAAAAATTATCCAAACTGGGTGCAAACATCCAGCGCATTACCCAATAAACTATAGCTGTTACCGGAATCGGCATGAGTCAGAAAAACATCATCATTGCCCTGTCCAAGGGGCGTATTTTCAAGGATACCTTGCCCTTGTTGGCGCATGTGGGTATCCATCCGCAGGATAACCCCGAAACGACGCGCAAGCTCATCCTGGATACTAACCATCCTCATATCAAACTGCTGATCTTGCGCGCTTCTGATGTGCCGACCTATGTGCAATATGGCGCAGCGGATCTCGGTGTCGCCGGGAAGGACGTGCTCATGGAGCATGGTGGGGCGGGGCTGTTCGAACTGCTGGACCTCAAGATTGCCTGTTGCCGACTGATGGTGGCAGGGCGTCCGGGGGCGCTCGATCATCCCGGTCGACTGCGTGTGGCGACCAAATACCTGCATTCAGCGGAGTGTTTCTTTGCCGATCAGGGGCGCCAGATTGAGCTCATCAAGCTCTACGGCTCCATGGAGCTTGCGCCACTCGTCGATCTGGCCGACTGTATCGTCGATGTAGTGGATACCGGTAATACGCTGCGCGCCAACGGGCTCGAACCCCTGTTGCCGATTGCCGATATTTCGTCTCGCCTGATTGTGAATCGGGCGGCGCAAAAACTGAAACATGCGGTCATTTCCGATCTAGTGGCCAATCTCGAACAGTATCTTCAGGGTGGTTCGTGATGAGCATGATCAATCGCTTGAATTCGGCCGATCCGGGCTTCCCGGCCGCGATGAAAAAGTTGCTCGATTGGAGCAGTGTGGCCGACAAGGGCGTGCAAGCTACCGTCGACATGGTCATTGAGGCTATTCGTGATCGGGGTGATGTCGCCTTGCTGGAGTTCACCGCAAAATTCGACCGTCTTACCTTGTCATCGCCTGATGCGCTGGCCTTTACGGAGGCGGAAATCGATGCGGCTGTGGCGCGAACGCCTGCCAAACTGCTTGCTGCGCTCCGGGAAGCGGCTGGTCGGATCCGCGCTTATGCCGAACGGCAGAAGCTGCAGTCCTGGACGTATACCGAGGCTGATGGCACGGTGCTTGGTCAGCAGGTGACACCATTGGATCGGGTGGGTCTGTACGTGCCAGGTGGCAAGGCGGCCTATCCCTCCTCGGTATTGATGAATGCCATTCCTGCACGGGTTGCAGGTGTCCGTGAGCTGATCATGGTGGTGCCGACACCGGACGGTGTGGCCAACGATACCGTCTTGGCAGCTGCTCGGGTGGCCGGTGTGGACCGGATATTCCGTATCGGTGGTGCTCAGGCTGTCGCTGCGCTGGCCTACGGAACCGAAACGGTACCGTCGGTCGACAAGATCGTGGGGCCGGGCAATATTTATGTCGCCGCCGCCAAACGTGCCGTGTTCGGCAAGGTGGGCATCGACATGATTGCCGGACCGTCCGAGATTCTGATTGTGAGCGATGGGCAGACGAACCCCGACTGGATCGCCATGGATCTTTTTTCCCAAGCCGAGCACGATCAGCAGGCTCAGGCTATTCTGATTTCTCCGGATGGCGCCTTTTTGGATCGGGTGGCCGAGTCGATTGCGCGCTTGATTGAGGCCCAGCCACGTGCCGAAATTATTCGTACCGCCTTGGCCGATCGGGGGGCGTTGATCAAAGTGGCGGATCTGGACGAAGCAATCGTTCTGGCCAATGAGATCGCGCCGGAGCATCTGGAGCTTTCTTTTGCCGGAGCAGAAGAACGCCTGCCCGAGATTCGTCATGCCGGCGCCATCTTCGTGGGTAAATACACGGCCGAGGCGCTGGGTGATTACTGTGCGGGGCCGAATCATGTCCTGCCGACGTCCGGCACGGCGCGGTTTTCCTCACCACTGGGTGTCTATGATTTTCAGAAGCGTTCCAGCATCATCCATTGTTCGGCAGCCGGCAGTGTAGCCCTGGGTGAATTGGCGATGGTTCTGGCGGAAGCCGAAGGATTGCATGCCCATGGCCAGTCGGCCCGCTATCGTGTGGAAAGCCACCGTTAGACCGGGTTCGCGCATTACATAAAGATCAAGAAGGCGGGATATGAGTCAATCATTATGGTCTCCGATTGTTCATGAACTGACACCCTATGTACCGGGCGAACAGCCCAAGGGTACGGGGTTGATCAAACTCAATACGAATGAAAACCCCTATGGTCCATCACCGAAGGTACTGGCGGCCATTTCCGGGGTGCTGAACGATAGCCTGCGGCTCTATCCGGATCCTACGGCGTCGGAATTGCGGCAAACAATTGCTGATTATTACCATTTAAGTCCCAATCAGGTTTTTGTCGGGAATGGTTCCGATGAAGTATTGGCCTTCGTGTTCCAGTCGTTGCTGGTGCACGGGCGACCGATCTTGTTCCCTGATATCAGCTACAGCTTTTATCCCGTGTACTGCCAGCTCTACGGGATTGATTTCCGGGTGATTCCCCTGGACGAGCAGATGGCAATTTCGGCGAAGGATTATTTTGGTCCCGAGTCGACAGGGATTGGCGGCATCGTATTTCCGAACCCTAATGCACCCACCGGACGACTCCTGCCGCTGGCAGAGATTGAGCGTATCGTCGCCGGGCACCCAGGTGTGGTGGTGGTCGTGGATGAAGCCTATATTGATTTCGGCGGTGAGTCCGCGATTTCTCTGATTGATCGCTATTCGAATCTGCTCGTCACGCAGTCACTCTCCAAATCTCGTTCCTTGGCGGGTTTGCGGGTTGGTCTGGCCTTGGGACATCCGGATCTGATCGAGGCACTGGTTCGGGTCAAGGACAGTTTCAACTCCTACCCGCTCGATCGCCTTGCCTTGGCAGGTGCTCAGGCGGCTTTCGTGGACGAGACCTATTTCGAGGAGACGCGACAGCGGATCATTGTCAGTCGGGCGGCGCTGACGTCGGCATTGATATCGCGTGGGTTCGACGTGATTCCCTCGGCTGCGAATTTTGTGTTCGCACGGCACCGCCAGTATGCGGGCGAAATGCTTTATCAGGGCCTGCGCGAACAATCGGTCATCGTGCGTCATTTCAACAAGCCCCGGATTGCCGATTATTTGCGTATCACGGTGGGCACAGACGTTCAGAATCAAGCCCTGTTGCTTGCTCTGGATCGCTTGGTGGCGCCCTGAATGCCATGAGGAAGACACGGAGGTTCATGGTCGCGCCGTTAATTTCGTGTTATAGTCTCAGCCCGTTTTCCGCAGGGGAAATGGTTTCTATGGTGTCTCGTATTCGTCCCTTCGCGACAATGCGCCGTGAACTCCGCCAGGCCCGGAAGGGAGCAACGGTAACGGTTGCTTTGGGTGCCGGAGATCGGCGGGTGCGGGTCACCACCCCAACTGGAATTCACTCCATGTTTCTGGCATTCCTTCGATGAGCTATTTGGTCCTTGCACGCAAATGGCGTCCCAAGAGCTTTGCCGAAATGGTCGGCCAGGGTCATGTTCTTCAGGCGCTCACCAATGCCCTGAATCAATCCCGCTTGCATCATGCCTATTTGTTTACCGGCACCCGAGGTGTGGGTAAAACGACAGTTGCCCGAATTTTCGCCAAGGCGTTGAATTGCGAACAGGGCATATCCAGTACGCCTTGCGGCGTCTGTAGCGCCTGTACTGCGATCGATCAGGGTCGCTTCGTGGATCTGATCGAGGTGGATGCCGCCTCTCGGACGGGTGTCGACGACACCCGTGAGTTGCTGGAAAATGTGGCTTATGCACCGGTACACGGCCGCTTCAAGATCTACCTGATCGACGAAGTGCACATGTTCTCAAAATCCAGCTTCAATGCGCTGTTGAAGACCCTGGAAGAACCCCCGGAACACGTCAAGTTCCTGTTGGCGACAACGGACCCGCAAAAATTGCCGGTCACTGTATTGTCCCGATGCCTTCAGTTTAATTTGCGTGCCTTGCCTCAGACACAAATTCAACGCTATTTGCTTGAAATCGTTCAGCGTGAAAAGTTGTTGGCGGAAGATGCCGCGATGGATCTGATTGCCGAGGCGGCACAAGGCTCCATGCGGGATGCCCTTAGCTTGCTCGATCAGGCAATTGCTTATTCTGGTGGGCAACTTGATGCCGTCCAGGTTGGGCAAATGCTGGGTCTGAGTGATCAGAAAATGATCCTGGATGTCCTCGTCTCATTGGCAGAAAATGATGCGACCCGCCTCTTCGAACTTGTCGATGAGGCGCTGGGACGCGGTGTCGAGCCGAGTACCTTTCTGGATCAGTTGCTGGAAAAAACACACCGATTGGCACTGTCACAGTGGGTGCCGGATGCCCAAATGGCGAGTTATCCCCCCGTTCTGCAAACGCTGGACGCTCAGCGGCTCCAACTGTGGTACCAGATAGCGGGCACGGGACGACGGGATCTGGCGTGGGCGCCCAATGCCCGCATGGGCCTGGAAATGACTGTATTGCGTATGCTGGCCTTCAGCTCGGATGCATCGAACCATCCCGTTGCGCCGCCATCCCGTCCGGTCGAGTCGCCAGCGATCCCGCCTCGACGTTCCGTACAACTACCCTCTTCGCCGCCTGTCGGCCTGGTGCAGGAGCCGGTTCCTGAACCGTTGCGCACACCAGATGCGCGGACGTATGCTCCTGATTCCGCGCCCGCTGAATCCCCGGAACCGGTCCTGCTTACGAGCATCTCGGATGAAAATTGGCATGAAATCGTGACGCACGTAGCCCAGCCCGCCCGCGCGTTGGCCGAGCGCTGTCACGTGCGTATGCAGGGTGAGAAGATCATATTGACGGTCGCGCCGGGTTTCGCAGCGATGGCTAGCCCTAAGGGGCAGGAAAGCCTGCTGAAGCAGCTTGCGCAGCGGATAGATGTCAGTCGGGTGCGTATTGAATTGGCGACAGAAACCGCGCCGTCGGATGCTCGGCAATCTGATCCAGTCAGTCTGTCGTTGACGCCCGCTGAGCGCCGCTCCCAGCATGAAGAGCAGGATCTGGCGGCGCGTATCCAGTCGATTGACGAGCATCCCGCCGCTCGGGCCCTTAAGGAACGGGCAAGTGCAGAAATTGTGACCGAAACCATTCAGCCGATTGCGTCGTTGACCGGTTCGGCTGAATAATGACTCCATTGAATCCAGATAAGAGGAACTGAAAATGATGAAAGGCGGTATCGGCAATATCATGAAACAAGCGCAGCAGATGCAGGAAAAAATGCAGCGCATGCAGGAAGAAGTGGCCAAACTCGAAGTGACGGGTGAATCCGGTGCCGGGCTGGTGAAGATCACCATGACGGGTAAGCACGAGGTTCGGCGCGTGATGATCGACGACAGCCTGATGTCTGATGACAAGGAAATGCTGGAAGATCTCGTTGCTGCGGCCATCAATGATGCCGTTCGGCGTGTAGAAGTCGATCAGCAGACAAAAATGGCGGGCATCACGGACGGGATGAATCTGCCCGCCGGCTTCAAGATGCCCTTCTGAGCGACTATCGCGCGGCCAGCTGAAACCCCATGATGATCTCCCCTAAATTTACCGAGCTCGTCCGTGCTTTGCGTTGTTTACCCTCCGTGGGCGCTAAAACCGCTCAGCGCATGGCACTGCAGCTGATCGAACGTGATCGGATCGGGGCGCAACATCTGGCGGACATGATTGAGCAGGCATTGGGTGGTATTGGCCGATGCAAACAGTGCCAAGCCCTATCTGAAACCTCGATGTGCACGATCTGTGCGGATCAGACGCGTAACAAATCCCAGTTGTGTATCGTTGAGTCCTTGACGGATTGGATGGCCATTGAGCAGTCCGGTGCTTTTCAGGGTTACTATTTTCTGTTGTCCGGCCGGTTGTCGCCCCTTGATGGTATCGGTCCGCAGGAAATCGGTATCGAATGGCTCCGGCTTAGGCTTGAGGATCCCGCGATCGAAGAGGTGATTTTGGCGACGAGTGCCACTATCGAGGGAGAAGCCACGGCCAACTACCTGATGACGATGATGAAGGACGACCAATATCACGTGACGCGGTTGGCACAGGGTGTTCCTATGGGCGGGGAACTGGAGTATCTGGATGGACATACGCTTGCCTTGGCCATGAAATCTCGACGTCCCATCACCGAGGGGTGAACGCGCTCACTCAGGCGATGAACAGGGCACGCCAGTCGTGGAAATCGGGATTATTTTTTTCGTACTGCAATTCCACGCCCAGTTGATACTGATTGTCTGTGTGCTCTGTACCGAGGTGCGTTAAGCGAGCAACAACACCGCACACAAAGAAATGCTCGTTGTGCTCAAGGAATTTGACAGCCAGCTGTATTTGGGTGCCGATAGCAATTGGCTCGTTCAGGGTGATATTGATCCCGCTGGCGCTGACGTCCACGAGGTAGGCATCGTAAATGGTGCCTGGTGGGGTTTTTACGCGCAGTAGGACATTGCCATGCGTCTGCATACGATTGAAATCGCGGCGATCATTGGCACCGGGAACGGTGCGGGTGCTGTGCTTGGCATCTTGCGGGGTGCTCTTGCTGTTATCCATGGTTTTACGTATCCATTTTTTCTAGTTCTTGGATCAGTTTTTTACGTGCGCTATTGAATTGCGCATTGTCAAAAACCGGATGACTTCGATTCTCGATAATGTCTCTGAACATCTGGGCCAGGGGAAGAAAAAGAGTGACTTCTCCGTTTCTGTTCGAGAAATTAACGACGCCCAGCTCAAAATTTATCGAGCTAACCTTTAGGCGGCGAAGGGCGGCACCTTCGGTGGTAAACACCTGGAACCACTCGTCACTAAGTACATATTTATTGAAGAATTCAATCACCTGCGGGTTTTTGACTGCTTCGTGATATTTCGAGTTCTCTATGACCAATCGATCCTGCTGCACTTCGTCATCGTCTTCGGTGTCAGGAGCAGTTTCCTCGGACAGATTGTTCTTCACCAAGGGCAATTCGGGTTCAGCGGTTACACCGCTTTGAATTGAGGTTGAATCTGTTGTTTGGGTCGTTTCAGTATCTTTTTCAACGATTGACGACTGAACGGTTGTTGGCTCGGTCTCCAGTTGTATTGGCTGGAGAATGTTGATGTCGGGTTCCGGGGCATTTGGTGGGGCTGCAGCGGGTGACGTGTGCACTTCGGGTTCAGGTTCGACGGGAGAAGGGATGGCTGACCAGATGTTTTCCAGATAAGTTTGGTAGTGGTCGATAGCGGGCGGATTTTGGCCCTCAGCCCTGAGGTTGAAACCGCGGCTTCGAGTATGGCGGAGGAGGTCCTTAATGTTGCTGCCCAGTTCGATAACTGACTTTGCGTTGGTTGGCTGCGCGGCCTCCAGTTGAATCATCCCCTCGAGGACCGAATTGGCTTCGTGCCATTCGTCACATTGACGACCGTGGGTCATCAGAATTTGCACCAGAAAAGGAGCCCAGACTTCTTCAATGAAAAGTTGGGCGGGCGTGCTCATGACAACGCTCTGAACTTTGTCGCGAATGATTGTGGCGATGCGGTCACGGCATCGCGCTAATACTTCGGGATGCCGGTTTTGAATGGCGCTGAGTGCGATTTCGTCATTCTTACTCGACCGACCATCGATTCGGTAGAGCTCGCGGAGCGTCTGGGGGAATGAGAACTTCAGGTCACTTGCTTCGGTAATGATATTTGAGACCAAAGCCTCGATCTGGACAATTTTCTCGATATCCAAGCTCGGGTCGGAGCCGATGACAGCGAGTTCATTGACAATTGTCCGGGCGGGATTATTGATCTGGCTGAAAAAATGGGCATCATCAAAGGCGGTGTGTAACAGGATGGTCTGGAGAATGTGAATCTGTTTTTTGATGACCGGGTTGATTTGCGGGTCATTGATGATGTCGGCAATAACGGCGCCTACGAGGCGCAGGATTTCCTTGTCTTTGGTCGCAATCAGTACCTTGGTCGTGGCATTCTTATTCTGTTTTTCAGCTTCTGCAACGAAGGCATCCATGAAATCATCTGGCTGGATATTGGATGCCTTGCGCAGAATGAGTTTTTTCCGAGTCAATAAATTCTGAAGAATGGGCAGGGGCTCAATATATTCTTCTTGAGTCAGCGACGCATTGGCTTCATCAAGAACACCAAGAATGCTTTCACGGTCGAACATTTCATTGAAAATGTTTTCGAGCTCGCTGAACTCATTGCCTCTGATTGATTTGATTTGCGGCAAGACGCCCAATTGAACGAGGTGATCATTCATGAGCATATACATTGGCTCAAGTTTGATCAGCACCTGATTGCCCAAGACGCGAATAATGTCCTTTTTGAGTGGCTTCTTGAATATTTTTATATTCATCAGAAAGGCCGTTACGATCGCAGGCAGTGTGTAAAACCGTTCAGGGATGGATCCGGGGTTTGACTGACTGAGAAGCTTGATCCTGGATTCGTACTGAGCGTGTTCCATGCCATAGCGCGCTTTGGCATGGGCAATCATGTCCTCGATCAGCAAGCTCAGGGTGCGATCGTGTGCCAGATCCAGCCAGGTTTTGGGAATGTTTCGTTCCAAGTCATTTTGCGCAATGCTGATGAAAAAATTTTCTTCAAAGGGTTGAAGATGTGTCTTGAGTGATTCGATCAGTTCGAAGAATTCTGCTTTGTCTTCTTGATTGATGGTATGTTCGGCGCGTGAAAAAAGCTTTTTTTCAATATCGCTGAATAAACTTTTGAATGCGCTGGATAAAGCCGCCTTCGCCAGGCTGCTGAGTTCAACTCGGATCTGTTCTGCATTGATGTTTATCCGGTTCATCATGTGTTTATCCCTGAATGATCTCCGTATAGATGTCTGAATAGGCTTTTGCGCTCACAATCCAATTGTGATCCTCGGCCATGCCTTGTTTCTGGATATCCTTGAATATTTCCCTGTTATTGTAAATGGATATGAAATAGTCGAGTGCCCATTTGATGGCATTCACGTCTAAATGATCGATGACAATGCCTGTCGCACTGTGATCATCAATACTGTTGGGGTGTATGTGCTTGACGGTATCAGCCAGGCCACCCACGCGATGCACGATGGGAATGGCACCGTATTTCAGGCTATAGAGTTGATTGAGCCCGCAGGGTTCAAATCGACTCGGCATGATAAAGGCATCGCCGGCGGCTTCCAGTTGGTGCGCAAGACTTTCGTCGTATCCGATACGAACAGCAACCTGATCAGGTCGCTTATGGTTGATCGATTGCAGGGCGTTTTCGAACCGCTTTTCTCCAGAGCCAAGAATGGCAAATTGCACCCGTCGATCGTCTAGTTCCTTGATGGCCTGGATGAGCAGATCAATGCCTTTTTGTTCGACCAGGCGGCCAATATGGACCACAAGCGGGATATCCGCGTCGACGGGCAAGCCTAACAAAGATTGAAGCTCGGTTTTGTTGACAGTCTTGTCATCAAGTTGCGTGATTGAGTAGTTTTTTTGGATGAACGGATCGGTTTCCGGGTCCCAGTCATCGCCAATACCGTTGAGAATTCCGCGCACGCGGTCCTTTTTGTGACTCAGCAATCCATCTAGTCCATAACCGAATTCCGGGGTTTGAAATTCCTCGGCATAGGTCGGGCTGACCGTCGTGATGAAGTCGGAAAAGACGATGCCGCCTTTTAGAAACGACATGTTGCCCCAGTATTCGAGCGCATTCTCTTTCCAAAGCGACCATGGCAGTCCAAGGCGTTCGAAGGTATTTCGATCGTAGACGCCTTGGTAGGCAAGATTGTGGATGGTGAATAGCGTCTTTGGTGTTGAACTCTCTGACAGCAGGGCCGGAATCAAGCCAGTTTGCCAATCGTTGCAGTGAATGACGTCCGGAACCCAGTCGTCGACCAGGGCACTGGTGGCGAGTGATACGACGGCACGGCAGAAGAGGGCGAATCGCTCGGGATTGTCATGCCACGGATTTCCGTCGGGTCCCATGTATGGATTTCCCTGACGCGCGGAAAAGACCGGGTGATCCACCAGATAGACGGGTACGTTGCTGCCCGGTAACAGGGTTTGTGCGATCTCGATGGGTTGGCCCAGGATCGAGAGATTACCGATGGTTTGTAGGGGGTGTTCCTGGTCGATCTTCAGGCTTGCATACCTGGGGGTGACGACCCGAACGTCGATGCCCAGCTGAGCCAACGCCTTGGGTAAGGCGCCGGAAACGTCAGCCAGCCCACCCGTCTTGATCAGGGGATATATTTCGCTGGTCGCAAACAATATTTTCATTGACGTGTTCCTGCTCGGCCTCATCTGATCTTGATAACAATTGCGCTTAACGACGGAAGGTTGATATCGATACTGGCGTCTTTCCCGTGCGAGGGTATATGGATGTTATGCCGTAACGCAATGTCGTGGTTGCTGCCGCCAAACATTTCGTGATCCGTATTAACAAGTACATCCATTCGCGACGCTCGTGGAATACCAATTCGGTAATTGTCCCGTACCACGGGGGTGAAATTGATGATCGTGAGCAGCGTGCTGTCATCACTGTGCCTTAAATAACTGATGATCGAGTTCTGGCGGTCATCGCAGTCATTCCATTCGAAGCCGGCGCCCTCAAAATCACGCTCATGCAGCGCCGTTTCATTTTTATAACAATGACCTAGCGTACTGGTGAGCCGATCTATGCCCTGGTGCAGGGGATATTGGCACACCCACCAATCCAGTTCACGTTCATGGCTCCACTCATTGCCCTGGGCAAATTCATTGCCCATGAACTGTAGTTTTTTACCGGGGTAGGTGAATTGATAGGCCAGGAGAACGCGGAGATTTGCAAACCGTTGCCATTCGTCACCCGGCATCTTGTTCAGCAGGGAGCCTTTGCCATGCACGACTTCATCATGGGACAGGGGCAGAATGAAGTTTTCCGTGAAGCAATACAGAAAACCAAAGGTAAGATTGTTGTGGTGATATTGTCGGTTGACGGGGTCTTCCTGGAAATAACGCAGCGTATCGTTCATCCAGCCCATGTTCCATTTCATGGAGAACCCTAGGCCGCCAACATCGGGCGGCCGGGATACCAGCGGCCATGCCGTTGACTCTTCCGCCATGACCAGCGTGCCCGGATTGCGAGTTTGCGTCACTTGATTCAGTTGTCTCAGAAACTCGATGGCTTCCAGATTTTCGCGTCCACCGTAGGCATTGGGTAGCCAATCGCCGACATTACGGGAGTAATCAAGATAGAGCATCGAGGCAACCGCATCCACGCGCAGTCCATCCAGGTGCATTTCCTCGATCCAGTAGAGGGCGGAGGCAATCAGGAAATTGCTGACCTCGTTGCGACCGTAGTTGAAAATCAGCGTGCCCCAGTCGCGGTGTTCACCACGACGTGGATCTTCGTGTTCATAGAGTGACGTCCCATCGAATTTAGCGAGGGCAAATTCATCGCGGGGAAAATGGGCGGGTACCCAGTCCAGAATGATACCGATACCCGCTTCATGGGCTCGATTCACGAGATATCTGAATTCATCCGGTGTGCCGAATCGCGACGTGGGTGCGAAATACCCCGTCGTTTGATATCCCCAGGAGCCATCAAAAGGGTGCTCGGTGATGGGCAGCAGTTCGATATGTGTAAATCCCCGCTCCAGCACGTAAGGAATCATCTGGTCTGCGAGTTCTGTATAGGACAGGAACTGTCCTTCGTTCAGCCGCCAGGAACCCAGATGCACCTCATAAATATTCATGGGCGCCTTGAGCCAGTTGCGGCTGCGTCGTTCGTTCAGCCACGCCTCATCGGTCCAATGGAAATCACTGGGTCCCATGACCTTGGCCGCCGTTTGGGGGCGGAGTTCGAAATGTCGACCCATGGGATCTGTGCGGACCGAGATGGCGCCCGTCGCCCGGTTACGGATCTCGAACTTGTACAGATCGTTGGTGCCCAGGCCGGGGATGAACAGTTCCCAAATTCCGTTGTTGCCGCGAACCCGCATGGGGTGCCGACGTCCATCCCATGTGTTGAAATCGCCGACGACACTGACGCGTTCAGCATTGGGTGCCCATACGGCAAAGCGTACGCCTTCGACCTGATCGATCACGGTCAGATGGGCACCCATCATTTGCCACAGATTGAAATGTTTCCCTTCACCGAACAGATACAGGTCCATTTCGCCCAAGGTCGGCAAAAAACTATAGGGATCGATGCTTTCGTAGGTTTGCCCGGTCAGGGGTTCGATTCGAAGATTCGGGTGCTCCGGGAGGTCGTTCGAGGAATAAAACCCATGGAAAACACCCGGAAATCGGACATCAGTCGTCAGCGGGGCGTCATTTCCGTTCGAAAGGCGTACCCAGATCTGCCGGGCCTGAGGCTGGAATGTGTGAAAACGCACCTGACCCTGATTGTCAGGGTGTCGGCCCAGCAGGGCGAAGGGGTCGTGAAGTCTCGCTTCGATTAGGGCTTGGAGGTCGAGGGTCATCAGCAGGCTTCCTAGGATTCAGACACCAGTTGTCAGATTTCGAAACAGCTTTTCATTATCACTCATCAAGGGCTTTTGCCGAACACGAGTTTTTAGTCGCTTTCTTATCAATGGGTTGCTGCGGTTATTTGGTGTCTCAAGGTTTAAATATATTTATGGGGCCACCTTCAGGAAAAATACCAATCCGGCGTATTCGATATTCCATTGTGCCTGATTGAGAACGATTTTTGGGCGCATGTCAGATTCTCGGGAGTAAGGCGCGTTCAGCGCAGTTTTTCATAAAAGCAATGCTTGGGCCTCATACTTTTTTTATGACTGATGCTGACATTCATTGATCGGGCTTGTCACGAGACTTTCAAGAAAAAAAAGGATGCTGTCTGCTAGAAATTAAATTTCAACAACTTTTCTTGACGATCCAGATGGTAGGGTACGATTATGAAGGTGAGGGTGACCCCCTTTGCCCGGTGTGCAATGCACTCACTGTTAACATGGGAAACAGATATGCGAATTGATAGTCCTAAACGATTAGTTAGCCGAATTACTCGCGATACTCTGGCTTTGGTGCTTTCAGGTGGTCGAGGCTCACGCCTCAAGCAACTTACCGATTGGCGTGCAAAACCTGCCGTCCCCTTTGGTGGCAAGTTTCGAATCATTGATTTTCCGCTGTCAAATTGTGTCAACTCAGGGATTCGTCGTGTTGCCGTTCTCACGCAGTACAAGGCTCATTCGCTCATCAAGCACATCCAGCTGGCTTGGGGCGCAAACCATATGGCTCGGGATGAGTTCGTGGAACTTCTGCCCGCTCAGCAGCGAATCAATGAAAAATCCTGGTATAGCGGTACTGCAGATGCGGTATATCAAAATATCGATATTTTACGTACACATAATGCCGAATATATTCTTATTCTTGCCGGAGACCATATATATAAAATGGACTACGGGCCAATGATCGCCTATCACGTCGAAAATAATGCAGACCTGACTATTGGGTGTATCGAAGTGCCAGTTAAAGAGGCCAGTGCCTTTGGTGTAATGGGTGTTGACAGTCGTGGCCGTGTGAATATGTTTCTCGAAAAACCGGAAGATCCACCGAGAATGGCCAACTCTGAGAATTGCTCTTTGGCTTCCATGGGTATTTATGTATTTAATACGAAGTTTCTTTTCGAGCAATTAATTCGTGATGCGGACGACCCCAGCTCCGATCATGATTTCGGTAAAAATGTTATTCCACGTGTGATCAAACATTATCAGGTATTTGCCTATCCATTTCGTGAATCCGGAAACCAGGCCTACTGGCGTGATGTGGGGACGATCGACTCTTACTGGGCGGCTAATCTT
>JAGXHU010000027.1 GCA_024636015.1 Halothiobacillus sp. | reverse complement strand
GTCAGATCCGGGGCATGTTCCAGAATCTGGGCCAAACCAAGACCAAGTCACGTCGCCTGCCGGTCCCCGAGGCGCTCAAAGTTATCACCGAGGAAGAAGCGGCGAACCTCGTCAATGAGGAAGAAGTTCGCCTCCAGGCGCTGGAACGGGTCGAACAACACGGGATCGTCTTCATCGACGAGATCGACAAGGTGGCCAAGCGGGCCGAACAAGGGGGGGGTGAAGTCTCGCGGGAAGGGGTTCAGCGCGACCTCCTGCCCATTATCGAAGGCTCGACGGTCAATACCAAGCTGGGCATGGTCAAGACGGACCACATCCTGTTCATCGCGTCCGGCGCCTTTCATCTGAGCAAACCCTCGGATCTCATCCCGGAGTTGCAGGGCCGTCTGCCTATTCGCGTGGAACTCGACGCCCTTACTGCCGAGGACTTCATTCGCATTCTGACCGAACCGGATGCCGCCCTGATTCGTCAGCACATTGCCCTGCTGGCCGCCGAACAGTTCTCGATCAAATTCACCGACGGCGCCATTGCGCGCATTGCCCAGATTGCCTTCGAGGTGAATCGCCGTACGGAAAATATTGGGGCGCGTCGCCTGCACACGGTGATGGAGCATCTGCTTGAACAACTGACGTTCAGTGCCGATGCGCGCGCAGGTGAAGACCTGGAAATCGATGCCGACTTCGTGGAAGATCGCCTCGGCGCCCTGGCCAAGGATGAAGACCTGAGTAGATATATTCTCTAGCCCGGAGCAAATGGACAATGCAAAACAGCGCCACCGAACTAAAATTCAACAAGACCGATCAGACCCTTTTTATTCGGTTTTCTGATGGATTTCAGAGCACGCTCACCAGTGAGTTTCTGCGTGTATTCAGCCCTTCGGCCGAAGTACGCGGGCATGGCGGCGGCGAGCCCATGCTCGTCCTCGGCAAGGAACAGGTCCGCATCATTGCTCTGGAACCTGTGGGTCGTTATGCGATCAAACCGGTGTTTGATGATGGACACGACAGTGGACTGTACGACTGGGATACGCTGCATGAGTTGTGCGTGACGCAAGACACTCTGTGGCAAAATTACCTGGAGCGGCTCAACGCCGTGGGCATGACGCACGACAAGCAACGCGTACCCGCCACTTTGAAGATTAAAGATGTCTTGGCAGAATCCCAGCAAGCTGACCCCTCACCCAGGAGCAAATCATGAGCGAACAGACCCACTTCGGCTATCGACAGGTTCCCGAGAGTGAGAAGGTCAAACTGGTCGGCCAGGTTTTTGATTCTGTGGCCAATCGCTATGATGTGATGAACGATGCCATGTCGTTCGGCATTCATCGTCTGTGGAAGCGCATCGCACTGGAACACACCGGCCTGCGCCGCGGGATGAAGGCGCTCGATCTGGCTTCGGGCACCGGCGATCTCGCCTTGAAGATGGCTGGCTTGGTAGGCGATAAGGGCCAAGTGATCCTCTCCGACATCAACGCGCACATGCTGGGCGAAGGACGTGCCAAGCTCGACAATGCCGGCGTCATCCAGAATGTGGGTTACTGCCTGGCTAATGCACAATATCTCCCCTTCCCCAACAATCATTTCGACTGCGTCACCATCGGGTTCGGCTTGCGAAATGTGACCGACAAGGCCATGGCCCTCGCCGAAATGGCCCGGATCATCAAACCCGGTGGGCGCGTTGTTGTCCTCGAGTTTTCCAAGCCTATTTCGCCGATTATCAGCAAGGCCTACGATCTTTACTCGTTCACGGCTCTACCCGCACTCGGCAAACTCTTGGCCAAGGATGCCGACAGCTATCGTTATCTGGCCGAATCCATCCGTATGCATCCGGATCAGGAAGCGCTCCGAAACATGATGCTGGATCAGGGATTCGATCAGGTCGACGTGCATAACCTGACCCTGGGCGTCGTGGCCATTCACATCGGCTACAAATACTGATGCGCCACTGCCGGGGTTTTCGCCACCAGGCCAGGCCATACGCCAGCAGCTTTGGTAGATGATGGGCAACGCCCGGGATGTGCATGATTCGGATCGGCCCCATGTATCCTGGTGGGGCCGCTGGATCGGTATGGTTTTTCTAGTCGCCCTCCCCCTAGGCTGGTGGCTGAAAACCTATCCGCCAACGACGCCTCACCCACCCGGTTCGGAAATCCTGATTAACAGCATCTTCGAACGTACGCCCCAGTTGACACAAATTCACGAGCGCGGATTTTTGCGGGTTGCCACATTAATCAATCCCACCATTTACGTCCCGGACAAGAACCAGCCACAAGGCCTGGAATATGATCTCGTCACGCGATTTGCCCAACGCCTGGGTCTAGGCGTCAAGTTCATCGTCGCCAAAAACATTGATAAAGCCTATCAACTCGTCGACGAAAACAAGGCCGATTTTGCCGCCGCGGGACTGGTCGTCAGTTTGGCCCGTGAGCATCTATTCCGCTACGGACCGAGCTATGTCTCGGTACGCCGTCAACTGGTCTATCGACAAGGGGTCCCCAAGCCCAAGTCCTTGAAGGATATCGGCGATGCACCGTTGGCCGTCGAGCAGGGGTCAAGCAGCCAGAACTGGCTGACCGAGCAGGCCAAAAAAGGATTGCTCGCGCCCGATAGCCAAAACACGGCGTCAGGTGGCACCAACGCAACACCCGACCCCCATGACTATGCCATTCAGGTCCAGCTGGAGGACAGTGGGATCAATACCCTCAAGGCATTGGAATCGGGCTCGGTCGATTACGCGGTGATGCTCTCACACGAAACCATGCTCGGTCAGAAGATATCCAACAAGATTCATGTCGCTATCGATCTCGGCCCGCCGGTCTCATTTGCCTGGGCCTTTTCCCGGCATGCGGACAAGTCGCTCTACAATGCCTCGGTCGCCTTCTTCAATGAAATCCGTAGCAATCACGAACTCAAGAATCTCATTGACCGGCACTATGCACAGTTCGAGCAACTGGATCAGCGACTGGCGCAACAGTTTCTCGACGATGTGGAAAGCCGGATTGCGCCCTACCTCTCTGCCTTCAAAGCTGCGGGAGAGAAATACGATATTGATTGGCGGCTGCTGGCAGCCATGGGCTATCAGGAGTCGAAATGGCAACCGGATGCGTCTTCTCATCAAGGCGCCTATGGCATCATGCAAATCATGCTGCCGACCGCACAGGATCTCGGCCTGCATGACCGCGGAAACCCGGCCAAGAGCATCATGAGTGCCGCGAAATATCTGTCCCAGTTACGCACCCAGATACCAGAGAAAGCCAAGGAACCCGATCTCACCTATTTCGCGATTGCCGCCTATAACATCGGAATCGGGCATCTCAGCGATGCCTTCACATTGACTGAAGAACAGGGTGGTGATCCCAATCGCTGGCAAGATGTGCGGGAACGCCTCACAGAGCTGTCTGACCCAAAAATTTACCGGAAATTACGGTATGGGTATGCGCGGGGGGAAGAGACGGTGCAGTATGTGGAGAATATTCGCGCCCTACACGATCTGATGATCTGGGTCGGCACACGGAAC
The DNA here is from genome assembly GCA_024636015.1 of Halothiobacillus sp. Classification (GTDB taxonomy): domain Bacteria; phylum Pseudomonadota; class Gammaproteobacteria; order Halothiobacillales; family Halothiobacillaceae; genus Halothiobacillus. The sequence continues at coordinate 32,705 of JAGXHU010000027.1, read as the reverse complement.
GAGCCCAATCCGGTGAGCAGTAATGAACAGTCCGCACAAGAAACCACACAGCCTTGATGCGGCCGACGTCGGAAACGCGCATCAAAATAGGTATCAGAGAAATATACAGGCCGGGCGGCTAACCGGGAGCCCACCGGCCAGAGAATGCAATTACCGGTCGCGAATACACTCAGCTATGGCGTGAGCGACGGCGGCCGGATTTGGCGCACGGCAAATCGGGCGGCCCACCACGATGGACGTGGCACCCGCTGCGATCGCTTCTTCGGGGGTCATGACCCGTGATTGGTCATCCAGTGCGCTACCCGCCAGTCGGATACCAGGCGTCACAATGACCGGGGCGGTCTGCGTGAATATTGTGCGCATGTCCGCCGCCTCCCAGGCAGAACAGACCACGCCATCCAACCCCGCATCTTTGGCCAACCGAGCCAAGGCATTCACCTGACCAGCCAAAGGCCGATCCACGCCAACCTCGATCAGATCGGCTTCCGCCATCGAGGTCAAAATGGTGACGGCAATCAATGCAGGCGACGTATCGCCCAATGGAATCGCTTCACGAGCAGCCACCAGCATCGCCCGACCGCCACTGGCATGTACGTTCACGAGACTGACACCTAGGTCGCAGGCTGCACGGCATGCCTGTGCCACGGTATGGGGGATGTCGTGGAACTTCAGATCGAGGAAAACAGGAAATCCACGATCAACCAGTGAACGAACGTACTCTGGTCCCGCGCGGGTAAACAGCTCCTTACCCACCTTAAGCCCGCACTCCGTCGGATCAAGCTGATCGACCAGCGCCTCGGCTTTATTTCGGTCCGGAAAATCCAGCGCGACGTAAAGTCGAGGTTGGGCACAATGTTGCGTCATGCCGATTTACTCGGGCTGGCCCGCTTTTTCATTGACCCGTTCCCGCAATTCCTTACCCGGCTTGAAGTGGGGCACGTACTTGGATTCCAACGACACACTTTCACCAGATTTCGGGTTACGCCCGATTCTTGGCTTACGGTAATTGAGCGAAAAGCTCCCGAATCCGCGGATTTCAATCCGGTCGCCGCGCGACATGGCAGCAATCATTTCATCGAGCAGCAATTTGACTGACGTATCAATATCGCGAATCGACAGGTATTTCTGCCTGTCAGCCAGTCGATCGATCAATTCAGATTTTGTCATTCTTGTAATCCTATTTTCTGATTTCAAAGCTCGGGAGATTTCATACCCGAAGCCTTGAGCCAATAACCCAGAAAGCCTGAGGCAAAAACACCTGAGAGGCTTTCGGCGTTACTGTGGAATCAACACACAACAAACCAATATCGGGAAACGAAAAACGCCATCGGGGAAGATGGCGTTTCATAGAACGCTTGGATCAGCTAATTATTCTGAACGATTCATCTGTTCCTTCAGAAGGTCGCCCAACGTCGGGGAGCTGACGCTGACACGGCTGCTGACTTCTTCCATAGCTTCGGACTCATCCTGAGAGTCCTTGGCACGAATAGACAGACTGACCATCCGGTTCTTGCGATCAACACCCATAACCTTGGCCTCAACGGCATCGCCTTCCTTCAGGACAGTGCGGGCATCGTCAATGCGATCACGGGAGATATCGGAAGCGCGCAGATAGCCTTCAACACCGTTACCGAGATCAACGACGGCGCCACGTGCATCCACTTCACGGACGCTCCCGTTCACGATCTTGCCTTTCTGGTTGTCCGCGGCATAGTCGCCGATCGGATCACTTTCCAGCTGCTTCAGACCCAAAGAAATACGCTCACGCTCGGGGTCGATGGCAATGACCACGGCCTCGATCTCTTCGCCCTTGCGGAACTGACGCACGGCTTCTTCACCGGTTTCGTTCCAGGACAGGTCGGACAAGTGGATCAAACCATCGATGCCGCCATCCAGACCGATGAACACGCCGAAATCAGTGATCGACTTGATCTGGCCGGAAACCTTGTCGCCTTTCTGGTGCGTGGCTGCGAAGGCATCCCACGGATTGGCCTGACACTGTTTCATGCCCAGAGAAATCCGGCGGCGCTCTTCGTCGATATCCAGGATCATGACTTCGACTTCATCGCCGACAGCAACGACCTTGCCCGGATTGACGTTCTTGTTGGTCCAATCCATTTCGGATACGTGCACCAACCCTTCTACGCCATTGTCGATTTCGACAAAGCAGCCGTAATCGGTCAGGTTGGTGACCTTGCCGAACAGACGTGCACTGATCGGGAACCGGCGAGCCAAATCGCTCCATGGATCTTCACCCATCTGCTTCATGCCCAACGATACGCGGTTGCGCTCACGATCAAACTTCAACACCTTGACATCAACTTCGTCGCCGATATTCACGACTTCCGAAGGATGCTTGACGCGCTTCCAGGCCATATCGGTAATGTGCAACAGGCCATCGATGCCGCCCAGGTCGAGGAACGCACCGTAGTCCGTGAGGTTCTTGACCACACCACGCAACACCATGCCTTCCTGCAGCTGGTCGAGCAGCGCATCGCGTTCGGCACTGTACTCTTGCTCTACAACAGCACGGCGCGACACAACGACGTTGTTGCGCTTCTGATCCAGCTTGATGATCTTGAATTCGACATCCTTACCTTCGAGGTAAGTGGTGTCGCGAATGGGACGTACGTCAACCAGTGAACCCGGCAGGAATGCGCGGATTTCACCCATTTCAACGGTGAAGCCACCCTTGACCTTGCCGGTAATCCGGCCGGTGACGATTTCTTCGTTCTTGAATGATTTTTCAAGTGCTGTCCAGGCACGGGCGCGCAGAGCCTTCTCGCGGGACAGTTTGGTTTCGCCAAACCCATCTTCAACCGACTCAAGGGCAACATCAACCTTATCACCGACTTTGATCGTCAGTTCGCCGTTTTCATCGAAGAATTCGGCAGCGGGAATTACACCTTCAGATTTCAAGCCGGTGTCAATGATGACGAAGTCACCGTTAATGCCGACCACGGTGCCTTCAATAATGGCACCCGCCTGCATCACGGCATTTTTTTGACTCTCTTCAAAGAGTTCGGCAAAACTTTCAAATTGTTCAGACATGTATACAACGTTCCAAAAAATACGACCAGACGTTCCGGATGGCTGTCTGTCGTGGTGGTTAAAGGGCTGACCATTCCGAATCCGTGGGTTGGCAGTCACAAAGGGTTAAACACAAATAAATCAGCAAATCCCCCGCGCGCGCAGGTATTCCAACATCTGCGCCTCCACGGCCTCAATGGCGATATCGCTCGAGTCGATCACGAGCGCGTCGGCAGCAGGCCTGAGTGGCGCAACAGCCCGATCACGATCACGATCATCCCGAACGCGGATCTCGTCAATGAGGGCGGTTAAATTAGCACTTAAACCATGCTCGATCAACTGTTTATAACGCCGATTTGCACGAACCTCGGCACTGGCGTCCAGAAATAACTTGGCGGGGGCATCTGGAAACACCACTGTACCCATATCCCGGCCATCCGCGACAAGCCCCGGTGCCTGCGCAAAGGCTTTCTGGCGGGCGAGCAAGGCCGCGCGCACATCCGGCCGAGCGGCGATTTGAGAAGCCAGAGCGCCAGTCTGTTCCGTGCGCAGCACATCGTCCACACACACGTCGTCAAGAAATGCAGCGCCATCCGCAGCAAAATGTGCATTCAGGGATCCCGCCAGGTCAGCGACTGCAGGATCGTCCAGGGCCACTCCTTTCTTTTGAGCGGCCAATGCCGTCAGGCGGTAGAGCGCACCCGAGTCGAGCAGATGGAAACCCAGACGATCGGCGATTCGCCGCGCCAAGGTGCCCTTGCCCGATCCGCTGGGACCATCAATGGTCACGATCGTTACATTGCTCATTGCGCCAAACCTGTCGATTCCGCTTGAGCGTCAACGAGTCCGCCGCCGCAGTTCCTGAACTGCGTGGCAAAACCCGGGAACGAAGTTTCCACAAATTGGCAATCGTGAATTCGGATCTGACCGCGCGCACGAAGGCCGGCAACCGCAAATGCCATGGCAATCCGATGATCACCCTGACTCCAGATTTCCGCCTCGCCGAATACCTCATCGTCGGTCCCCCGACCGTCGATCACCATGCCGTCGGGTGTTGCGATCGCATTGATACCCAGTTTCTGTAGGCCATCGGCCATCACGGCAATCCGATCGGATTCCTTCACGCGCAACTCCTCCGCCCCCGTGAGCGTCGTCCGTCCCACCGCACAGGCAGCGGCCACAAATAAAACGGGAAACTCATCAATGGCCAACGGCACCAGGTGCTCGGGGATATCGATGCCGTGCAGGCGCGCATTTCGTACTCGAATGTCTGCAACGGGTTCGCCGCCGACCGTGCGGGCGTTATGAACGGTAATGTCCGCGCCCATGGCTTTGAGAATATCGATCACGCCCGTGCGGGTAGGATTCATGCCCACATGCTCCAGGGTGATATCGGACTGGCGTGCAATGCTTGCCGCTACCATAAAGAACGCGGCCGATGAAATATCAGCCGGCACATCAATCGCCCGACCCTGCAGCGTTCCGCCGCCGGTCACACAGGCAGTCGCTCCGTGGCGCTCAACCGGATAGCCAAAACCAGCCAACATGCGTTCCGTGTGGTCACGCGTCGGGGCAGGTTCCGTGGCACAGGTCCGACCCTCGGCATAAAGCCCGGCCAGGAGTACACAGGATTTCACCTGCGCACTGGCCATGGGAAGGATATAATCGATGGCCTTTAGCCGCTGCCCGCCTCGAATGGTCAAGGGTGAACGGCCGCCCTCCCCGGCTTCGATCACGGCACCCATCCGGGTCAGGGGATCAATCACGCGTTTCATGGGACGACGCGATAACGAAGCATCACCTTCCAACACAGTATCAAAGGGTTGCCCCGCAAGAATCCCGGCCATCAGGCGCATTGATGTCCCGGAATTGCCGACATACAACGGGACTTTCGGCGCCTTTAACCCGTGAAGACCAACGCCCTCAACCCGCACTACTCCAGCGACGGGATCCGTGATCGATACACCCATGACGCGAAAGCACCGCAAGGTATTCAGACTGTCTTCGCCTTCAAGAAAACCCGTAATATTCGTAACGCCTTCAGCCAACGCGCCCAGCATGATCGAGCGATGAGAAATGGACTTGTCGCCCGGAACCCGCAACGAACCCTGCAGCCGCGGTTCGGGGGGGGAGGTCAGATACGTGACCGATGGAATTGAGTGGCTCATAACGGATAAACTCGTAATAACAGCCGAAATCGGAATTTCCGGCTCATGTTCAGATCAGTAATCTCAGGATCGGGGGCTTTCGGCCCCGGAGTCCGACGAATTCGATTGCGGTTCGATGGGGCGATACAGGGCATCTCGTACGGCCTTGGCCCCGACAAACATCTGCTCAATGCCCTGACTATCCCGTTGATCGATCAGACTGCGCATCTGATGCAGCTCGGCCAGATAATGATCGAGCATTGGCAACAGTTCATCTCGATTGGTCAGACAGATATCACGCCACATGGCAGGATCGGAACTCGCGATGCGGCTGAAATCCCGGAAACCACCCGCCGCATAACGAAATACTTCGTAGCGCTCTTCGAGTCGCGACAAGGCAGAAACAAGACTGAAGGCGGCTACATGCGGCAAATGACTGGTTGCCGCCAGGATGTGATCGTGATGCGCCACACCCATTTTTTCCACCTGGGCACCAACCGAGCGCCACAAATCTTCCGCCCGTCGGATCATTGCCGCGCTATTCGCAGATGTGGGTGTGAGAATGACTCGATGGCTGACGAACAACTCCGCAAAAGCCGCATCCGGCCCACTCCGCTCCGTACCGGCAATCGGATGTCCCGGCACGAACTGGGCAAATTGGTCCTGGCTCAATGCATGCTCGGCCGCAGTAACGACGGCGCCCTTCACACTGCCGCCATCGGTGATCAACGCATCCGGTGACAAGGTGCCAGCCATCGCCTGAAACACACCGGCCATGGCCTGAACGGGTGTGGCCACGAACACGACATCGGCCCCAGAGACGGCTTCGGCGACCGAGTCAACCGGCACATCGATAATACCCAATTCACGTGCCCGCAAACGGGTTTGCAGTTGGCGACTATAACCCACTACTTCCTGCACCAACCCCCGCTGTTTCAGCGCCAAACTCAATGAGCCCCCAATCAGACCCATTCCAATCAAGGCCAAACGCTGAATCACGATGAGCCCCCCTTGGCACCGAGCAGTTGTGGCAACACCCGGTCCAGCGCGGCAAGCACACGTTCATTCTGCGCCTGCGTACCGATCGTGATGCGGATATGGCAGGAAATCCCCCCCGTATCGACTCGGCCACCCAGTGGACGAATGATCACCCCTTCCCGCAACAGGGCATCGAACACGATACCGGCAGGAATACCGACAAGCACGGTGATAAAGTTGGCCAGAGAAGGAATCGTCGCCATACCACGCGTTTGAAATGCCTGTTGGAGGAAACGTAATCCCACAGCATTCACCTGACGGCTATGCGCAAGGAAATCCTCATCCTGCAAAGCGGCTTCCGCCGCGATCAACGCGAGGTGGTTTACGTTGAACGGTTGACGGACCCGGTCGAGCATTGCCACCACGGCCGGATGCGCCACAGCAAAGCCGACCCGCAGGGCAGCCAGGCCATAGATTTTCGAGAAGGTACGCGTCACCACCAAGTTCGGAAACTGACGGCAGAGCATCAGCCCATCCGGAAAATCCGGTCGATCCACATATTCGCTATAAGCCTCATCGAGAACAACGAGCACTGTCGGCGGCACGGCCCGCAAGAATGCCTCAAGCGCATCCTGGTCGACCCAGGTTCCGGTCGGATTATTCGGATTAGCGAGAAACACAACATGCGTTTCCGCATCAATCGCCCGCAACATGCTGGGTAGATCAGCCCCGAACGGCATGGTCGGATGCTCGGGCGGCAATGCCGGAACCACTTTGACCTGAGCGCCAGTCGCTTGCGTAGCCAAAGCGTAAACGGCAAAGGCATACGCCGAAAACACGGCATTGCGGCCCGGAGCAAGGTAGGCACGCGCAACCATCTCCAGCAAATCGTTCGAACCATTGCCCAGAACGATCCCGCTAGGCTCCAGATCGAATTGCTGCACCAAGGCGGCTTTGAGGGCATACCCCCCGCCATCCGGGTAAATATTCAGGTCCCAGTTCTGTGCACGTAATGTCTCGGTCGCCCGAGGACTCGCGCCCAGTGGGTTCTCGTTCGATGCCAGTTTGAGGATATCCGTCAGACCAAATTCACGCGCAACAGCATCAATCGGCTTGCCTGTGACATAAGGAGAGATGGCGCGCACATAATCCAGCGCTTGGCCAGCCAGGATCTCGCCCTCGTGAGCAGAGTCGGACCATTGAGAATTGTTCATAAAGTTACAACGATCAGGAAGAAGAAGGAGCAGCAGGAACGGCGCGCGGGTAGGAACCAAGCACACCGAGTCGCCCGCAGTACGGTTGCATCCGGGTCAACGCGGCCTGCACAGCCGGGTCGTCCTGATGGCCTTCAATATCAATGAAGAACACATAATCCCATTTGCGATTCCAAGCCCGATCACGAGCAGGCCGCGACTCAATCCGGGTAACATCAATACCCGCACCCGCCAAGGGCGCCAACAATTGCGCCAATGCACCGGGTTCGTTATTGACAGACAACACCAGCGAGGTCTTGTCCTGACCGGATGGTGGCACCGCTTCGCGGCCTATCACAACAAATCGCGTGGTATTGAACACGCTGTCCTGGATATTGGCCGCAACCACCTGCAAATCATGCCGCTCGGCCGCCAAAAGCGGGCCGATGGCAAAAATATCGGGGGATTCGGCAGCCATCCGTGCCGCTTCGCCATTGCTCTGCACGGCAATACGTTCAATCCCGGGATAATGGACGTCCAGCCACTCCCGGCATTGCGCCAGAGACTGGGCATGGGAAGCGATACGCGTCGGCTGTTTTCCCAAACCGTCGGCGCGCGCCAACAATTGCTGGTCGATCTTTAGTGAAACTTCGCCGCAAATCAACACATCGCCCGCCGACCAGGTCGAACCGGCAGAGCCGAAAGCCAGCGCATCCAGGGTCTGAGATACGCTCCCTTCCGTGGAGTTCTCGACCGGTACCACGCCGAAATCCGCTGCACCGGCCGCCACAGCACGAAAAACCTCCGGGATGCCGGGCTCGAGCGACAATCTCGCCCCATGACCAAAGGCACGAACAGCTGCCTGCTCCGTGAAAGTCCCAGCCGGCCCCAGACAAGCGATGGTCAGCGGCTGCTCCAACGCCAGACAGGCAGACATAATTTCCCGGAATACCCAGGCGACGGTGTCGTCGGATAATGGCCCCGTATTCGCCGCTCGCACCCGATTCAGGACCTGCGCCTCACGCTCCGGCCGATAAAAGGAACCAAAGGGCTCATCGGATGCGCGCTTGATTTGAGCCACGCGCTCGGCGAGCCCAGCGCGCTCAGAAATCAGGCGCAGCAACTCGCCATCAAGGGCATCAATCTTGGCCCTAACGGCGGGCAACGTGCTCGGCCAATCGGACGGATCCATGGCAGGATCGACGCGTTCAGTCACCGACGCACCTTACAGTACGCGAATGCGCAGAATCCCGTTGATCTGACGCAGCGCGGCCAAAGCCTCGGCAGGCACTGTAGAGTCAACGTCGATCAGGGTATAGGCCAACTGTTTGCGCGACTCGTTCATCAGGCGCTCAATGTTAATGTTGGACTTACCCAGAATATGAGAAATCTGACCGACCATGTCCGGCATGTTCCGATTGGCAATCGCCAGTCGCTGCGCGCCGGAACGGGCTAAACGCACTTCGGGGAAGTTTACCGAATTACGGATATTGCCGTTTTCCAGGTAATCACGAATTTGATCGGCAACCATGATTGCGCAGTTGTCTTCGGCTTCACCGGTTGAGGCACCCAGATGCGGGAAAGTCAGGCAACGTGGGTGGTTTTTGGTCAAATTACCCGGGAAATCTGAGACGTAAGCGTGTGCCTTGCCAGCATCCAGGGCGGCAACCATCGCTGCTTCATCCACAATGCCTTCGCGCGCGAAATTCAGCACGACGACATTTTCCTTCATGAATGCCAAACGCTCAGCATTGATCAAGTTCCGGGTCGCATCGATCAAGGGCACGTGGAAGCTGACGAAATCGGCCTTGGCCAGAACCTCATCAACACTGCCCGCCTGATGAACCTCAGGTGACAGTTCCCAGGCACGCTCAATGCTAATACCCGGATCGAAACCGATGACACGCATACCGAGTGCCCTGGCCGCATTTGCGACACGCACACCAATGGCACCAAGACCGATGACACCCAGGGTGCGGCCCGGCAGCTCGAAACCGACAAAATTCTTCTTGCCCGCTTCAACAGCCTTGTGGATTTCTTCATCTGTACCGGAGAGACCGCGCGCAAAATCCCAAGCGGCGCCTAGATTGCGGATCGACATCAGCATGCCGGCCATCACGAGTTCCTTGACCGCATTGGCATTCGCACCGGGCGCATTGAACACAACCACGCCCTGCTCGCTCATTTTTTCGACGGGAATATTATTCACGCCGGCACCGGCACGGCCAATGGCCAGAACGGACGGTGACAAATCCATATCGTGCATCTTGGCGGAGCGAACGAGAATGGCATCCGCCTCGGCCAGACCAGCCTCGATGGTGTATTTACCCGTCGGCAGGCGGTCGGTACCTTTGGCTGAAATGGCATTCAGGGTATGAATCTTGAACATGAGAACCTCGAAGATAAAAAATTAACCGTGACGTTGAGCGAAATCCTGCATGAAGCTGATCAGGGCATCGACCCCGGCTTCTGGCATGGCATTGTAGATACTGGCACGCATACCGCCGACAGAACGATGGCCAGCCAGCGCAGATAGCCCTACTTTTTCAGCCTCGGCCAGGAACGGTTTGTCCATAGCATCGTCCTTCAGAATGAAGGGCACATTCATCCAAGAGCGAGCATGGACGTCGACCGGATTTCGGTAGAATCCACCACTGCCGTCGATCGCCGCATAAAGCTTCCGTGCCTTACGCTCATTGATTTCGGCCATCTTGGTCAGACCGCCATTCGCCAGCAAGTGCTCGAACACCAGTCCGGCGATATACCAGGCATAGCTCGGCGGCGTGTTGTACATCGAACCGTTGTCGGCATGGGTCTTGTAATCGAACATGGCGGGAACCGAGTCATCCGCGTGACCGATCAGATCGTCACGGATGATGACCAGAGTCAGGCCAGCCGGGCCGATATTTTTCTGTGCACCGGCATAAATGACGCCGAATTTCGATACATCAACCGGACGGGACAAAATGGTGGACGACATGTCCGCTACCAAGGGAACGTCGCCCGTCTCGGGGATATAGCCGAACTCGACACCGGCAATGGTCTCATTCGGCGTGTAGTGCACGTAGGAAGCATTGGGATTGAACGTCAGGTCGCTTTGCGCTGGCAGCGTGGTGTACTTGCTGCCCTTGGTATCGGCAACCAGATTTAAATTGACGAAACGCTTACCTTCGCTCACAGCCTTTTCGGACCAGTGACCGGTATTGAGGTAATCCGCAGAACCTGAAGCAGCCAGTGCCTTGAGGTTCATCGGGATCATGGCGAATTGTGAAGAGGCACCCCCTTGTAGGAACAACACCTTGTAGTTATCGGGCACACCCATCAGTGTCCGCAGGTCGGCTTCGGCCTTTTCGGCAATCGACACGAATTTCTTGCCGCGATGGCTCATCTCCATCACGGACATGCCGGTGCCGTCGCAATCCAGCATTTCGTCCCGAGCCCGTTCCAGCACTTCGACCGGCAATACGGCAGGGCCCGCCCCAAAATTAAATATACGCGCCATTATTCACTCCAAAAATCGCCAGTTACTTGAAAATTTTAACAACGAAGATCGACCGGTCCGCACAACCATCCCGCTGCCGGGGGGCTATGAACCGATGGAACGTTAAACGCCGTCGGCACCAACCTCATCGGGTTCACTCGGATCATTGAGGGGATCACTCAACGGATCGCCCTGCGCCTCCAAAGCATCGGCCAGAACATCATCCATAGCCGACACTGGTGCAATCTGCACCAAATGCTCATTCTCACCCAAGCGAATCAAGATCACGCCCTGGGTGTTCCGGGAAACCGAAGAAATCTGTTCGATTTCAGTCCGCACGAGTGTACCGGCATCGGAAATCAGAATCACTTCATCTGTATCTTCCACCAATGCCGCGCCCACCAGATCCCCATTACGTTCACTGGTTTGAATGGCAATAACGCCCTGGCCACCGCGCCCCTGAAGCGGGAAATCATCAATCGGTGTACGTTTACCGTACCCGTTTTTCGTGGCGGTCAACACCTGTCCATCGCCCACCACAATCAGGGAGACCACGTGCTGCCCGGCCTCCAAACGGATACCCCGCACCCCGCCGGCGGAGCGGCCCATCGAGCGCACATCGCCCTCGGCGAAACGGATCGACTTTCCGGTATTGCTGAACAACATCAGCTCGCGCGCCCCATCCGTTAGCGCTGAGCCCACCAGACGGTCGTCATCCCGCAGGTCGATGGCGATAATGCCCGCCTGACGCGGACGAGAGAAGTCGACCAGTGGCGTCTTCTTGACCTGACCGGTTGCGGTCGCGAAGAAAATATAATGGTCGTCCACAAACTCGCGCACGGGCAACAGAGCATTAACCCGTTCGCCTTCCTGCAGCGGAAGGATGTTAACAATCGGACGACCACGCGCACCACGCGCACCCTGAGGCAGCTGATACACCTTGCGCCAGTAGACCCGACCGAGGTTGGTGAACATCAAGGCCCAAGCGTGCGTACTGGCCACCAGAAGCTGCTCGATGACATCCTCGTCTTTCATTCGGGTGGAGGACTTGCCTCGCCCGCCCCGGCGCTGACTCTGGTAATCGGTCAGAGACTGCGTCTTGATATAACCTGCTCGAGACAGGGTGACCACCCGATCCTCTTCGGCAATCAGATCTTCAATAGACAGATCTTCATAATCAAAGACAATCTCGGTACGCCGTTGATCGCCAAACTCATCAAGCATGGCGGTGAGTTCATCGCGAATCACTTTCATGAGCCGCGTTTCAGAGCGCAGAATATCGAGCAAATCGAAGATTTTTTCCAGCAAACCCCGGTATTCGTCGAGGATTTTATCCTGCTCAAGCGCGGTCAAGCGATTCAGGCGCATCTCCAAAATAGCCTGAGCCTGCTCGGTGGACAACCGGTAATTCTCATCTGGTTGAAGACCGAATTCAACCGGCAAGGTTTCCGGTCGCGATGCCTGACTATCGGCCCGCTCCAGCATGATCCGCACCAGACCCGAATCCCAATCGCGCGCCATCAATGCCTCACGCGCATCATTCGACGTTTGCGCGGCCTTAATGAGGGCAATCATTTCATCGATATTCGCCAGCGCGACCGCCAGGCCTTCCAGCAAATGCGCACGCTCACGCGCCTTGCGCAGGTCGAAAACGGTACGCCGGGTGACGACTTCACGCCGGTGCCGTAAGAACACCACGAGGATCTCGCGCAAACCGAGGGTACGGGGCTGGCCATCCACCAGTGCCACCATATTGATCCCGAACACGCTTTGCATCTGGGTTTGCTGATAGAGATTGTTGAGCATCACATCCGGCAATTCGCCCCGGCGAAGCTCGATGAAGATACGCATCCCATCTTTATCCGACTCATCGCGGAGTTCGGTGATGCCTTCAATCTTCTTCTCACGGACCAGTTCGGCAATGCGCTCGATCAACCGCGCCTTGTTCACCTGATAAGGCAACTCGGTCACGATGATCGTGGCCTTGTTCGTCCGCTCGTCTTCTTCGAAATGCGTACGCGCCCGCATTACGACGCGGCCGCGCCCTGTGAGATAAGCTTCTCGGATACCGGCTGCGCCATTGATGATCCCGGCTGTCGGGAAGTCCGGCCCCGGCACCATGGCCAACAATGTCTCATCATCCGTTTCCGGATCATCGATCATTGCGATGGTCGCGTTCAGAATCTCATTGAGATTGTGGGGCGGAATATTGGTCGCCATGCCAACCGCAATACCGGAAGAGCCATTGACCAACAAGTTGGGGAATCGTGCCGGGAATACAGAGGGTTCACGCTCAGAACCGTCATAGTTCTCCGTGAAATCCACCGTCTCCTTCTCAAGGTCGGCCTGGAGCTCGTGTGCGATCCGCGCCATCCGCACTTCGGTATATCGCATTGCTGCCGGGGAATCCCCGTCAACGGAACCAAAGTTACCCTGACCATCAATCAGGGGGTAACGCATGGAAAAAGTCTGAGCCATCCGCACCAAAGCATCGTAAACGGCAGTATCGCCATGGGGGTGATACTTACCAATCACGTCCCCCACCACACGAGCGGATTTCTTGTAAGGCTTGTTCCATTCGTTGCCGAGTTCACGCATGGCGTAAAGCACCCTGCGATGCACGGGCTTCAAGCCATCACGCGCATCCGGCAGTGCCCGCCCTACGATGACGCTCATTGCATAATCAAGATAAGAGCGGCGCATCTCGTCTTCGAGATTGACCTTAAATACCTCTTGCGCAAATTCAGACATTATTCATCCTTACGATCGCCCGGCCACATCCCCATCAGGGCAGCAGCGCCGAGCACGAGCCCGACAAAAAAAGAGCCGAAAGTTTACCATAAGATGACCGGAACGCGCGCAGTCCTGCTGTGCGGCAAACAACCCGCGCCAAAATCAAAAGGCCTTGCCGGAAAAAGATCGCCCATGGGGTACGAACAGAAGCTGATCGGTTCTAACGAATCGGAGCGATAAGCGCATCAACCTCCAAACGAGACAACCTGCCTCAAAATTTGCAAACCGTATCGAAAGTACGACGAACGTTGCTTTAAAACAACACGGAGGATTTTCTGAAAAACCTCCGTGCCCAGCATGAGCCAAAATCTTAATTTATCTTTATATTTCAGTAAATTGACAATGCAAACACATGCAAAGCAAGAGCGCAGACCACCCAGTTCACGCAAGAATTTCGCAAATCTGCACCTGTTTTCAATATCCAATTGCACCGAATTAGAGACATGTTGCCCCTCAGGTTTGCCCCGAAGCCCCCCCAGCGACTACTATTTGCAACCAGATCGGTCATAATAGTCGCCGCATCATGCTTATCATTCTCTAGTGTCGATTTTATAGTAAGGAGACCTCACAGATGAATAAATTCACAGCGCTCACCACTGGTATCGTAGCGGCCTTTGCCCTGTCCGGGCAGGCTTTTGCTGATAGCACCGACTCTCCGTACGTTTTTGACAGCGCCGGCAACCCGGTCATGACCCCGTACGGCAAATGCGTGCACAATGGTCATGGCAAACTGACGCCTGAAACCGCAATCATGGCCTGCGACCCAGACATGATGGCCAAGCCTAAAGTTGAAGCCGCAGCGCCTGCCGCTCTGGTAGAGCCGCCACCGGCCCCTGAAATGAAGACCATCACGTTGACTGCTGATACCTACTTCGATTTCGACAAGTACAACCTGAAGCCCGCGGGCAAGCAGGCTCTGGACAAGTTGATCTCTGAAATGGGCAGCATGAACTCCATCGCCAAGATCAAGGTTGTGGGTTATACCGACAGCATCGGTACCGAGAAATACAACATCGGCCTGTCTCAGCGCCGCGCCAAAACAGTTGCTACCTATCTGGCCGCTCACAACATCCCCGCAGACAAAATCGAAACTGTCGGCATGGGCGAAGCGGATCCGATTGCTACCAACAAGACTAAGGTTGGCCGCGCGAAGAACCGTCGCGTTGTTGTCACCACCGAAGGTGTTGGCCAGTAATCTGACCACATGATCCGCGCTAATGCGCGGGTCAACCCTATTGAGGGACACGAAAACACCGCAGCAATGCGGTGTTTTTTTCGTCTGCAGATTCGCGGAATTTTAAGCATCCCTGCGGTGGTCTTCCGGCCAGATCCGGACGCTATCTATGCGCCGTATCGCGCTCTAAAGATAACAATCAAAACGGATACGACCACTCGTAATTTCCATGGAGGGTGCACTATCGTTGATACATGGGGCCTGCGGCGGTCGTTTGACCACCCAGCGCGCCCCAGGCTGTTGTCGCGCCCAAGAGAACAGTTCGGTGGCATCATCGTCATTGCCGACGAGCGCCTGGAAGATCCGCATTGCCTTTTTGACCAGCGCCGACTTGCGGCGCTCGGGAAACATAGGATCCATCAGCCAGACCGTCGCGGGATCAATAAAATCCTCGATGCCAGAATCGACCGCTCTGGGATCACAGGCCAGCAAAGATATTCTGCTTGCCGTATCTGATGTGGAAGTTTGCAGAGCGGCCCGGCGCAGCCCATCCGCCAGCAAAAGAGCCACCAGTGGATGGCGTTCGAATGCCACGACACGACAGCCGGTACTCGCCAAGGCCCACGCATCGCGGCCCAAGCCTGCGGTCAGGTCGAACACCAGGGGGCGGCGGTTGGCACGCAGACCAACCGCCTTGGCCAGCGGTTCTCGCAAGGTCATGGGTTGACTGAATCGGGGGTCGGACACGAAATCGATCTGCAATGGTTGCCGGCCATAGGCGTCATCCACGACGGGCGGCCACAACTGCCAACCCCCATCCATGAATCGCAGACAGAATTGAGTTTGGCTTGTCATCGAGCCGGCCGGCTCAAGCGATAAGCCCAGATGCTCGGCAACCTGTTTCGCCTGAATCGCAGTCACCTCATCGGGGCCCGCATCAACGAATACGCGCGTACGCCAGGAAGAGTTATCTGACTCCGTTGACATCTATAACCACAAACCGATGGGCAGGAAGAACCTTGCCGAAAGCGGAAACCGACCTGAAATCAGAGCCATTTTCGGAAAATCCGGGAATTCCGTTTGAAGTTATACAAAACTTGGCGTTCGCCCGGCAGACCGGATAGATTTTCGTCCACAAAACCCTTCTCCTTGAAAAAGGCCATGGTTTGCGTGGAGAGCAAAAAGACGGAGCGCAAACCCAGCGAACGCGCGCGCGACTCGAGGAAGGCCAACAGTCGCCCGGCGCGCCCGCCCCGTTGATAGGCCGGGTGCACAACCAGTGCCGCCAATTCGGCAGTCGATGATTCCGGATAAGGGTACAGAGCGGCACATCCGATGGTATCGCCATCACGTTCGATCACGACGAACCGCTCGATCTCCAGTTCCAGCTGTTCCCGTGAACGGCGGACCAGAACACCCGCCAACTCCAGTGGCTCAATCAAAGCCACGATGCCCCCGATGTCGTCCAGTGTGGCCGATCGAATTTTCTCGAAGGGTTCTGCCGAAATCAGTGTACCGCTCCCATCCCGAGTAAATAGTTCCACGAGCAGGGCGCCATCCACATCACGATCGACGAGGTGCACCCGATCGACACCCCGAGTGCAGGCATGCGTCGCACTTTCCAGATGCATTCGAAACTCATCGGAGAGACCGCCATCGGTGCGATCCAGGAGCATGCGCACGTCAACCAGGCTCATAACGGACGGTAGATCGTCCACTGGGTCGGTCAGGAAAATCAGTTTGTCCGCGCCGAGACTGACGGCCATGGCCTCAGCGACATCTTCCGCGCGAAGATTGAAAAGCTCACCGGTCGGAGAAAATCCCAGGTTGCTTTGAACAACGATGGAGCCATCCCCCAGCGCATCCCGGACCCCTTCGACATCGACACGCCGCACCGCACCGGTAAAACCAAGATCCACGCCGTCGATAATCCCCATCGGACGGGCCGTCAGGAAATTACCGGTCAACACTCGCTGAGCCAGCCCCGAACCGGAGGACATACTCAAGCGTGTAGAGAGCCAGGACAACAGATCGAACTGCAGGGCACCCACGGCCTCCGTCACCGGATCGATCATCTCGAAATCGGTGATCCGCAGGCCGCCCTGAAACCGCGGTGACTGCCCCGCCTGCAACAAACGACGATTGATCTGGGGACGCGCACCGGGCACAAGAACCAGGCGAACCCCCAGATCTGCAATCAGAACAAGATCGCGAACAACCCGCTGAAAGCTTTCGGGGTCGTCCAGCGCCTCGCCGCCAAAGGCCACCACGAACACCTTACCCTCATGTTCACGAATATAGGGCACGGCATCGCGTAACCCCTGCACTAAAACCTGTTGCGGGCTAAGTATCACGGCGGCGGGCTCCCTATCCATATCGCGCCCGTCTACCTAAGCGTTCACAGACGCCGGACTGGCACCCACATCGCCGAGAATCAGGAACTCGAGCAGCGCCTTCTGCGTATGCAAACGCGCCTCCGCTTCTTCCCAAACCACGCTTTGCGGGCCATCAATCACGGAAGTTGACACTTCCTCCCCCCGATGTGCGGGCAAACAATGCATGAACAGGGCATCCGGCCGCGCACGGGCCATCACGGCATCGTCGATGGTAAAGCCGGAAAAATCCCGTAATCGGCGCTCGCGTTCTTCTTCCTGACCCATACTGGCCCATACGTCGGTCACCACCAGGTCGGCACCCTCGGCAGCCGCCTGAGCCGTGGGGACCAAGCGCACGCGGTCACCCGCCTCGGCCACAGCCGCCGGATCAGGGGCGTAACCGGGCGGGGTCGCCACCACCAACTCGAAATCGAATACCTGGGCGGCATTAATATAGGAATAGCACATATTGAAACCGTCACCGATCCAGGCCACGCGCTTGCCCTGAATCGAACCACGGCGCTGTTCATAGGCGAAAATATCCGCGAGCAACTGACAGGGATGATTCAAATCGGTCAAGGCATTGATGACCGGCACCCGTGAATAGGCGGCAAATTGCTCGACCATCGTGTGATCCTTGGCGCGGATCATCACCGCATCGACCATCCGCGAAATCACTCGGGCCGAATCCTCCACCGGCTCGCCTCGCCCCAATTGGGTGTCCCTGGGCGAAAGGAAAATCGCCGTACCGCCCAGCTGAGCCATACCCGCTTCGAAAGAAAGGCGGGTCCGGGTAGATGCCTTCTCGAAAATCATCCCCAGTACGCGCCGCTGCAGCGTAGCCGGACGGATACCGGACTCGTAGGCCAGTTGTAATTCGCGGGCTCTATCCAGAATCCGACGGTACTCCGTGCTGGAGTAATCCAGCAGGCTTAAAAAATGACGAACAGCCATATCAAGAATCTCGAAAAAACGGATACGGCCTTCGTGACCGGCTCCGCCATGGTGAATAATTAATCCGAAACTTGTTCGGCATTTTCCGCCAACCAATCCCGGACGATCCGAACCAGACGCGTCACGATCTCATCGGCCTCGGCATCGCTCAAAACGAGGGGCGGCAGAATCCGGATCACGGAATTCGCCGTGACGTTGATCAACAATCCGGCATCCAAAGCCCGGCGCACCAACTCCCCACAGGGTCGGTCAAGCACGATGCCGATTAACAGCCCCAGCCCCCGAATCTCCACAATGGCCGGCTCGCCCGAAAACTCCGCCGCCAGCCCAGTCCGAATACGGGTACTGAGCGTAACGGCCCGCTGGAGCAGCTGATCCCGTTCGATCACCGCAATCACGGTATGTGCCACCCGGCAAACCAGTGGATTGCCGCCAAAGGTAGAGCCATGATTACCGGGCGCAAACAGGTTCGCGGCCTTTCCCGCCGCCAGACAGGCGCCGATGGGCACGCCATTGCCTAATCCCTTGGCCAGGCTCATCACATCCGGCAGCAAACCATCGACGTGCTGAAACCCGAACCAGTGGCCGGTACGGCCCATGCCGGTCTGGACTTCGTCGACCATCATCAACCAGTCATAACGGTCACACAAGGCACGAATGCCGCCAAGATACCCCATGGGCGCCGGACGAACACCGCCCTCACCCTGAACGGGCTCGACCAGCACGGCCACGATATTGTCATGTTTTGCCGCCATCTGCTCGATCGCCGCCAGATCCCCATAGGGTACACGCAAGAACCCACCGACCAGCGGCTCGAACCCTTTCTGAATAGCGGGATTGCCTGTGGCGGCCAGGGTGGCCAGGGTACGGCCATGAAAACTAGTTTCCATCACCAGAATCTGGGGATCGTCGATCTGACGATTGTGCGCATGCAGACGCGCCAACTTGATGGCTGCCTCATTGGCTTCGGCGCCCGAGTTGCTGAAAAACACCCGATCCATGCCGGAAATGGCGGCCAGACGATCTGCCAGCCGGGATTGCCAATGCACACCATAGACGTTCGAGGTATGGATCAGGGTACGCGCCTGCTCGCAGATCGCATCGCTGATATCCGGATGCGCATGCCCAAGTCCCGTGACGGCGATGCCACACAGCGCATCCAGGTATTCGCGGTCCTGCTCGTCCCAGAGACGAACGCCCTCGCCCCGGACAAACGTGACGGGCTGCCGGTTGTAGGTGGACATCAAATGGGTGCTCATGGCGCACGACTCCTGCCGAATAAAAAAACGTATCGAGAGCAAACTTTACCGGATGCAACAAATAAAGGGGACAACCTCCCCTTTCGCCCGATTCTACCACAGACGCCCTGCAGGGCGCGCCGCAGATGAATAAATCTCGGCACAATATCCGGGCCGTCGCATCAATTCAGTCTAGAATGGAAAATGCGCATGCAACGTCCGATTCAAATACTCTAGGACGATTGCCCGCTACTTCAGGATTTCGAAAAGGATTACGTCATGTCAGGTCATTCCGCCCCCCACACGACCAGTGCCCGCGCCGATGAGCTCGACAAGTTCAATCGGCTTGCAGACCAATGGTGGGATGAGGAAGGTGCGTTCGCCGCACTGCACGCCATCAATCCGTTACGCATGGCCTTCATCGCCGAACGTGCCACCATTGAAGGAGCCCACGTGCTGGATGTCGGCTGCGGTGGCGGTATTCTCAGTGAAGCGCTGGCCCAGGCAGGTGCGGAAGTGACCGGGCTCGACCTGGCAGGCGAGGCACTGGATGCCGCTCGGCAACACGCCCGTGAGCACGATCTGTCCATCGACTACCAACTGGCCGATATTATCCAATTCGCCCAGGCGCACCCACAAAAATACGATGTCGTGACGTGCATGGAAATGCTGGAGCACGTCGACGAGCCGGCTCGAATCATTCAGGCGCTCGCCACGGCCGTCAAACCAGGCGGCTGGGTCTTCCTGTCTACCCTGAATCGCAATCCCAAATCCTGGCTACTGGGTATTGCTGCGGCCGAGTACCTCCTCAAACTGGTTCCGCCGGGCACTCATGAGCACAAACGGTTTATCAAGCCCGCCGAACTGACCGCCATGGCCCGTCGTGCGCGGCTCAATCCACGCATACTCTGCGGCATCACGTACAACCCACTGAATCGAACCTATGCGTTGAACCCGCATGACCTCGATGTCAACTACCTGCTGGCCTGCCAAAAAGATGATTAACGCCCGTCAAACATCACGCCCGGCCATTCGCGGCGTGCTATTCGACTTGGACGGCACCCTGGTCGACACCGCACCAGACATGGCGCTCGCCCTAAACCGGTTGCGGCTCGAATGTAACCTCCCCCCCCTGCCGTTTACCCAGATCCGCCCCCAGGTATCCAATGGCGCCCGCGGGCTGCTGGAGCTGAGTTTTGGCCTGGGCCCCGAACATGATGGATTCAACCTGCTGCGCGATCGTTTCCTGCAACTGTACAACCAGGATATCGCCAGCGAATCCGGGCTGTTCGGTGGTTTCACCGAAGTGCTTGGGCAATTGGATCGGCGTAACCTGCACTGGGGCATCGTGACCAATAAGCCCGGGTTTCTGACCCGGAACCTGCTGAAAAAACTGGGGATCGAGGCGCCAGTGGTCGTGGCCGGTGACGACCTCCCTCGTCGCAAGCCCTTTCCCGATCAACTCATCTATGCCGCCGGCGGGCTCAAGCTCAAACCCCAGGAGATTCTCTACATTGGAGATCACGAACGCGATATCCAGGCCAGCCATGCCGCGCACATGCCGGCCGCAGCCGCGCGATGGGGCTACCTGGACGGCGAGCGCCCCATTGAAGACTGGCGGGCCGACGTGATTCTCGACCAGCCATCTGATCTGCTGAACTGGCTCGATATGCCCCACACGATTGACACACAGGCCAATACGACACATCACTATGGCTAAACCAATCGACCATTTTCTACCCTGGCGCCCGGGCATGCCATCACCAGCGGGTGCACCCCAGTCGCCACCGCAGGCACTCGACCAATTCCCGGACTTGATGACTTTTTATCGAAGTCGATTGCCCCAATTGCGTCCCTTAAACCACGCCAAAATACAGACCAACGACCCCGCTCGGGCCGCCCAAATCGATGGCCTAATCATCGCCGTGCAACTACTGGACGGACTGTTGTCCGCTCACAGCGATTGGGCGCATGGGGTACCATTGCGAATCGCGATGACCGAGCTGAGCGAATACAAGGTCACGGACGAGCACTTCCGGCGGGAAATCGTCGATTTTGCATGGCGACGACTCTGCGAACGTTATGTGAAAAGGACCCGCGACCTGCTCCAGGCCTCAGCCGTGCTCGGCAAGCCCTGGCTCAGCGGGATGCGTTATCGGTTCGCCATTACCCGCATCGAGCAAATCCTGCGGGCCATTCAGGTCGACCCGACCGTCGCCTACCGCGGCGGCATCCAACCGCGCTGGACCGATCGCCTGATGGCTGGCCTGAGAATCGGCTGGCGCACGCTGACGGGCAGGCGCTGAGCCTTTATTAGACTGCCGTTGACGCGGTCATGGACTTCAATTGGGCATACCACGCCGCAAACGCCGGACTGTGCTCACAGGCCAGCAGCACAGCGGACAGACCATCGGTGGAACGTAAAATACCGAACACGCTCAGGTCAGCCAGATCAGGCTGTTCGCCACCATGGAATGAACGCCCCATCAGCCCTTCCTGAACCCAACGATCCACCGCTGCCTTCAGTGCGGCCGGTGCATCCGAAATCCCCCGCTCCCGCGCCTTTTTCTGCGCGACCCGCGACATGGCCATCGCCCCTGCGAAGCGCACCAGCGAACGCTTGATCGCGCCGTAACCCGATGGTTTCAGCACCTGTCCGAATGTCTGCCAGGACGTGGCGAAGTCCTTGTGCACAATCGGGGGCAGGAAATGCACCAGCGTATCGTCCACCCAGCCGCGCCACACCGCAGTCGATTCATCACCGGCGGGCAAATGGGCGTAATTCGTATCGAGATAATCCATGATCGCCGAAGATTCGGTCACGATCTGGTCGCTATCCGCAAGCACCGGCACCTTTTTCAGGTTCAGATGTGCCAGCTCCTTCTGGTTCATGGGATTGACCTCAACGGCCGTGTACGGAATCTTTGCATAATGAAGCAAGGCCTTGACCTTCCAGCAAAACGGGCAGGATTCGAACTGATACAGGGTCAACATTTCAGGGCTCTCTCTTGATGGCGGGTGTAATGATTGCGTGACTTCTTGAGCCGCTCACGGGTGAAAAAGTTCAACCTCAATCCAGAAACAGGCCGGGATTTCCTGTTTTCACCCTCCGCGTCAGCGCTGCACTGATGTAAACTATGGCGCAATTTCCTTCTGAATGTTGCCATCATGACTCAACGTCCTGCCGATTCCGACAAAGCCCCCCTGACTTACCGTGATGCCGGTGTCGATATCGATGCGGGCGATGCCCTGATCGAACGCATCAAGCCCGCTGTCAAGCGCACCCAGCGTCCCGAGGTCATCGGTGGGCTGGGTGGCTTTGGCGGTCTATTCGCACTCGGCAACAAGTATCAGGACCCAATCCTGGTCTCGGGCACCGATGGCGTCGGCACCAAGCTTCGGCTGGCCATCGATCTTGATCGGCATGACCATATCGGCATTGACCTCGTGGCCATGTGCGTCAACGATATTGTCGTCACCGGCGCAGAGCCGCTGTTTTTCCTGGATTATTATGCAACCGGAAAACTTGATGTGGACGTCGCCACCCGGGTTGTCACGGGAATCGCCGAAGGCTGTCGCCTGGCTGGCTGCGCACTGATCGGCGGCGAAACCGCCGAGATGCCAAGCATGTACCATGCAGGGGACTACGACTTGGCCGGATTTGCGGTCGGCGTGGTCGAAAGAGCCGCGATGATCGATGGCAGCAAGGTTCAGGCGGGTGACGTACTGATCGGCCTCGCCTCTTCCGGCCCCCACTCCAACGGTTATTCCCTGATCCGCAAGATCATCGAGCGCGCCCAGCCCGATCTCAACGCGCCGATGGCCGATGGCCGCGCCCTGGCGGAACATGTGTTGGCTCCGACTCGGATCTACACCGCGGCCATCCTCGCGCTCACCAAAACCATCGACATCCATGCCCTGTGTCACATCACGGGCGGCGGCCTCACCGACAATCTCCCCCGCGTGTATGGCGAAACACTCGCCGCGACCATCAACCGGTCGAGCTGGCAGCGCCCCGAAATTTTTGACTGGCTGGCCGAACAGGGCAATGTCGCCGAATCAGAGATGCTGCGCACCTTCAACAATGGGGTGGGGATGGTCGTCATCGTCAGCCCGGCAGAAGTACCCCAGACGCTGTCAGCCCTGCAAGCGGCGGGCGAGCAGCCCTGGATACTTGGCGAGATGACCCCGCGTGATGCCGGGGACGCAGTCGTCTATTGCTGATTGCCGCCGCCTGTGACCGCCCGTTGATCTTCGACGCCCGGCCGGTCGAGCAGCCCCAGCACTGACGGCATGAGTGCACCGCGTCCGCAGGACATCACCACGCGAACAGACATGACCCCAACCGAAACACCCAACCCCAGCCAACTGCCCCGGATCTCCGTGCTCATCTCCGGCAACGGTTCCAACTTGCAGGCTCTTATCGATGGTTGCGCCGCGGGCCGCATTCCAGCCCGCATCGTGCAAGTCATCAGCAACCGAGCTGACGCCCATGGCCTGACTCGTGCGCGGCAGGCGGGCATCACCACCGCATTCATCGACCATCGCCTCTTTGCCGATCGTGCCGCGTTTGATGCGGCACTGGCCAACAAGATTCAGGAAGCATCACCGGATTTCGTCACACTGGCCGGATTCATGCGCATTCTGACACCGGCATTAGTCCAGCAGTTTCTGGGCAAACTGATCAACATCCACCCTTCCCTGCTCCCGAAATATCCCGGCCTCAACACCCACGCCCGTGCGCTGGAGGCGGCCGACACGCGCCACGGTGCCACGGTTCATTTCGTGACCCCGACCGTCGATGCGGGGCCGGCAATCGTGCAAGGCATTCTGAATATTCAGCCTGGCGAGACACTCGACCATCTGAAGTCACGCGTGCATGCCCTGGAACATCGGATCTATCCACAGGCACTGGCCTGGCTGGTGACCGGCGCCGTCCGTTACGCCGATGGACAGACGACCTGGCAAGACCCCGCCTTGACCCGAAATCGTCCACAAATCATTCGGGAAGATGCGCCCCTGGCTCTGAATGACTAAACCGAAGGGCGAGTGATACGGGCGATACTGCGGATCAGGCCGCCGGGAACACGCCCGTCGACAAATAGCGGTCGCCCCGATCGCAGATAATGGTGACGATCACGGCATTCTCGACGGTTTGCGCCAGCTGCAATGCAGCCGCCATCGCACCACCGGAGGAAATCCCGGCCAGAATGCCTTCTTCACGGGCCAGCCGGCGCGTGGTTTCCTCCGCCGAGAACTGATCCACTTCCAATACCCGATCCACCATGCGCGCATCGAAGATACGGGGCATGTATTCGGCTGGCCAGCGACGTATCCCCGGAATCTGCGCGCCTTCAGACGGTTGCACGCCAACGATCTCGACGGACGGGTTCTGCTGCTTCAAGTAGCGGGACGTACCCATGATTGTCCCCGTCGTCCCCATCGCCGAGACGAAATGCGTCACCCGGCCATCGGTGTCATTCCATATCTCGGGACCTGTGGTCGCAAAATGCGCCGCCGGATTATCGGCATTGCTGAACTGATCCAGCACCACACCCTCGCCCCGCACGGCCATGGCGGCTGCCAGATCGCGCGCACCCTCCATGCCCTGTGCTTTGGGCACCAGAATCAGTTCGGCGCCGAAGGCCGCCATCGACTGGCGCCGCTCCAGCGACATGTTATCCGGCATGATCAGGGTCATTCTCAAACCTAATGTTGCCGCCACCATCGCCAGGGCGATGCCGGTATTACCGGATGTGGCCTCGATCAGACGATCCCCAGGCGCGACATCCCCCCGAGCAATGGCCTCTCGAATCATCCAGAGCGCCGGACGATCCTTCACCGACCCACCGGGGTTGTTGCCCTCCAGCTTGCCGAGAATGAGATTGCCGCGCGCTGTCTGCTCGGGTAACAAGCGTTGAATACGTACCAAAGGCGTATTGCCGATCAATTGATCCAGACTGAATATGTTCATCGACTTGTCTTGTCACCTCTTCGTGAAATAGCTACCCACTGGGCAACCAACAACTGTTTCGGCATCCACACCCGCCGCAGCGAACCAAAATTTGCTACATGTTCCCGGCATCACCGTTTTCATTCGATAATTGTCGCATAATCTCTAGTCAGCTTCGTGCCGCACGGGTAACCTTCTCGATCATGATTTCAAATTCGCCGCCGCCCACTCATTCGACAGAACAATCCATCCGGCGATTCTGGCCCTGGACATTGGGCACCCTGTTGGCACCTGCACTCGCCTTGCTGCTCCAACACCCCGAATCCCTATCGTGGATTAAATCCCAATTGCCCACATGGCTGTTGCCTCTGGGTAAGTCGAACACCGCGTTAGCCATGACCATGGGCCTTGGCTGGATTATCTTCTGGGGCATTCTGTATGCACTGGTGAACTACCGGTCTTACCGTGGACAACCTCTCCGAGAGAGACTCGGTTTCACCGGCAGCCGGCCGGAAGCCTGTGAAAAAATTACCGCCCAAAAAATCGCCCGGATCAATCAACACTGGATCACCCCATTGGGCCATATCCGGGCGGCAACAGACGCCATGGCGGCAGCCAACGAAAGCGCCCTGCTCAATGAACGGCTCACGCCGGATCTGGCCGTCATACGCACAGCGAATGCCCAACTCCGTCTGGCAATCGAAAACCTGCTCGACTACTACGAACTCTCCAACAACCGGTTGAAGGCAACGCCCCGCAAAACGGACATCCGGTTACAAATGGAGGATGCGGTTGCAGAGTGGCAGGTGCCGGCCCAGCATAGTGCCGGGATCATCCAGTACATTTGTTATCAGGACATCCCCAGTCTGGTCGCCGTGGATATTCGCCTCTTGCGCCGCCTGCTCGATAATCTGCTGTCGGTTCTGCTCGAGCACACCCAGCTTCAGGATTGCTGTGTCACGTTACTGGATGCCGACCCCGACGAGGGTACGGAACTGGTGGGTGATCGGGACCGACTGAGCGACGATACCCTATGTCACTTTGAACTGACTGTAGATGCACAAACACCTAACCCGCTCGATCACTTGTCGGATGATCTGAAGGCCCGTAGTGCCCGGGTACAGGCCCAAACCATCGAACCCCTGTTCATTGGCAATGAGGTCTCCGCTTGGCTCATCGAGCAACTGACCGAACAACTTCATGCCACCCTGAGCATCGGCATTACTCGTCCCGGTCGATATGGCTTCCGACTTCGGTTCAGCGCCCCTATCCTGGCCAAACACCAAGCCTGGCAACCCCTGATGGAGGGGAAGCGATGTGCGATTCTGACCGAATCTCCCACACATGCCCAGGCCTGGCGCGGCCATTTATCGGCATTCGGGGCGGACATCGTTCTGGATCCCAGTCACGACAAAAAGTCCATCGACTGCCTGTTTGTCGACCGACAAACCTGGCACAAACTCAACGAAGACGAGCCCACGTGGTTCCTGACGCTCCCCAAAAACACCCTGGTCATCGCGCTCTGTGCACGGATTTCCCTGCGGGGGCGGCCCATGTCGCTGTTCGATTGGGCACACATCAGCCTGCCTCTGTTCGTTCGTCAACGGGTTCTGCAAACTCTGCTGCCCAGGATTCTTACCTCGCCCGACCTTCTGTCAAGAACCACAGCAATACGCCCGCCACTGGAACAGGGGTTGGACATTGATACGCCGACACACAACAACCCCTCGTTCAAGGGTCGCACGGCACTGGTCATCGATGATGACCGCATTTATCAAACCCACCTCAAGAACCTGCTGACGCAATTGGGCATGACGACCCTGACGGCAGCCGATGGTAAATCCGGGCTGTATA
Organism: Halothiobacillus sp.; assembly: GCA_024636015.1. Taxonomy (GTDB): domain Bacteria; phylum Pseudomonadota; class Gammaproteobacteria; order Halothiobacillales; family Halothiobacillaceae; genus Halothiobacillus. The sequence continues at coordinate 5,535 of JAGXHU010000027.1, read as the reverse complement.
GTGCCGAACAGTCCGACCTGGATCTGATCCTCACGGACATGCACCTACCCGATATTCTCGGCACCGGCATTGTGCGCATGATGCGCAGACAGGACCGGCACCAACATACGCCAATCATCGCGATTACGGCCAATATTCAGACCGAAGTGCATCAGGCACTGTTGATGGCTGGCGCGGACATGGTGCTTACCAAACCTATTGCCCTGGGAGAACTGATCAATGCCATCTGTCAATTCATTCAACCGGCTCATTTGACACCGCCCCCCCGCCCCAGCGAAGCCCTAATGCCATCGGACCCGGTACTTAACAATCTGCTTTGTGACGAACTACCTATCTACCGACAAACCCTCGCTGAAAACCGGCACGATCTTCAATCGCTTCGACATATCGCACACAAATTACGCGGCGCGGCCGCCTGCTGCCAGGCCAAGCATCTTCAGACCCATGCAGGGCGCCTGGAAGACAGCATCGTTGCCGCCGCAAGTTGGTTACAGGTCGAACAACTGAAACAAAATCTCGTAACGGTCATCGACCAAACGATTTACGAACGTCATTGCCAAACGCAGATCCCCACCCCCGAAACACAAATGCAATAGCAAAGTCGCGCGTTCCTACACGCGTTTTATTGCTATGCTTACGTTATATTCAGGTTGCCAACGTCGAGGATGAACGTCTCTCATGGATGCTACCGAGATTTTATCGACACTCCTGCACCCGGTGATCGTCACCGATCATCAACAAGCAGTTCGCTTTCTCAATGAACGCGCATGGCGTGTATTTGGGCTTACGCCCGCACAAAAACCGACACTGGCCGAGCTCTTCGACAAACTCTGCGAACGCAATGGGAGCCCCATCGACGTCAAGAGTTTCACCGGGCAAGGGCCAATCCCCATCTGCCTGCACTGCAACGAATTCCTCAAGATGGATGCCCTTTTGCACCATCGCCGCCTTGCCGACGGCGGGCAATGCTACGAGATTCATCTGGACCAAGGTAGTAGTGACCCAACGCTAGATGCGCTGACCGGACTCATGGAGCGGGGCCAGATGTTTCATCTGATCGATCAACAGCGCCAGTTGGGTAAGGGCGCCCTGATCCTGATCGATATCGACCGGCTCAAGATCATCAACGATTTTCTCGGCTATACCACGGGTGACGAAGTCATCCATGCCTTAGGGCAAAGCTTCAGACAACATACCCCCGAAGCAGTCATGCTCGCCCGATGGAGCGGTCATGAATTCATGGCACTCGTACCATCCGGACTGGTGGACCAAACACCGGACCTGGCCAGGCGATTCAACGTGCTGGCTCATGACCTCCCCCTCGAACACATTCCGAAACTACCCGGCGGCAGACTCAGCCTCAGCATCGGCTACACGCGCTTTGATGCCGACGATCATCAAGATCCGCTCACTCAGGTTAACAGCGCCGTCTACGAAGCCAAACGGACCGGCCGGAATCGCGCCATCGATGCCCAGACACAGACCCGACCATCCATCTATCTGACCGGAGGTTCGCTGGAATCGGCACTAGCCGAAAACCGTATTGTGGCCGCTATTCAGCCGATTTTTGATCTGCGGACCGGCGCGGTCGTAGCCGATGAGTCCCTTGCCCGCATGATTACTCCAGACGGCAAGATCATCGTCGCGGGGGAATTCATCGAGGCCGCGTCATCCCTGCAACTGGCTCACCGGATCGACCAGACCATCATCCGGCAGACCATCAACTATTGCGTCACGAGCCATTTCCGATCACCCCGCGCACATTTCGTCAACATCTCCGGCGACTTTCTTCGCCATCCGGAACTCATCGCCGAAACCATTCGCACCGCGATGGATGCCTGTGCCTGCACCCATCCCGATCAAATGGATGCACGACTGGCCAAACCCCTGGTCATCGAAATCACGGAGCGGGAGCTGGTCGATGACACCGCCGAGGCACTCAGTGCACTCCAGCCGCTGATCGATTTTGGGTTACGGCTCGCGCTGGATGATTTTGGCAGTGGCTACTCCTCGTACCGATATCTCCTGGATTTGCCGTTCAGCTTCCTCAAAATCGAAGGCGAACTGGTTCGGCACATTGCCACGAATCAGAAAGCCAGACGCATCGTGCAGCACATCCAGGATATGGCCAAAGATCTCGGCCTGATTACTGTCGCCGAATACATTTCCGATCGGGCCATCGCCGACGCACTCGTTGAGATCGGCGTGGACTGGGGGCAAGGATTCTATCTGGGCCGCCCCGAATTAATGCATCCGGATCATGAGAACCGTATTCAACTCAGTCACCCGGCCCCTCACCCACTCCGCTCTTGAGCGCAGGCAGCACGCAGATATCAATCCAGAGGGCGCAACGGCATTATCCTGAACGGCCCTATAAATCACTCTCGATTTTAGGTCCTCGCCGGAAAACACGCAGAATCAGGTGAACCACACCGGCACAACCCAAACCAATCAATGCACCGCCCAGAACATCTGCCGGGAAGTGCGCACCAACCGCCATACGTGACCAAATCACCCAAAAGGCCAGAACCACCAACCCCCATCGAAGAGGACTGCTGGCCCCAGGTGCGAGACTCCCAAGCAACAAAAACACAAACGCGGCATGCCCGGAAGGGAAGCTGTGAGCGAATTCGGGCCGACCAACGACATGAACGGCAGATTCGCCCAAAACGGCTAACGGCCGAGGAAAATCCAAGACAAGCTTGAGGTTCGCGATCACCGCCCAACTCAGCAGATAGCCCCATACCAGAACCATCACCCGCTCTGGTGCAAGCCATTGCGAACGGGTATAGGCCAGCGTCAACGCCAGTGCGATATAGACGGGATACCATTGATGATCGCCAACAAAGGTTCCTGCCTGTGCCAGGGCATCGCTGCCCGGGAACGACAGATGATTGATCCAGAGAAACAGGGACTGATTCCAACCGCCCCAGTCATACCAGATCGCCGGAGTCGTTGAATGAGATGGCGAAACGGGGATCATGCCATCATCACCAATGCCATCCCCCACAAACCGATGCCAATCGCCGCACTGGCCAACCCCGCCACAAAAAGCCAGCGTCGGCGCGTCAAAGCCGTGATTGAAGCCAGTGAAATGGCAATCTGAAAGAAGATCATGGCAATTTCCAGATCATGGTGCGGCTTGTTCAAGACACGGGATTCTTCATTGGCATCCTCGGACGCTTTTTCCAGAACATCCGCTCGGTGCTTGATCTCGACTTTCTGGGTCTTGTACTTCGCGATTTCATCCTTGAAGCCAGCCACCCGATCCACAGGCGCCAACTCAACAGCCAACTCCATCAGGTGCATCTTGGTGCTCACCGCCTGATAGTAATTCCACTCGTCAGTCGCATGAGTTTTTTTCAATACCGCCTCGTTTTTGTACAACAACACCTCATTCATCAAGTTGCTGCCCTGATAACTGACCATCGCCCCAAGAGCCGCAATCAGCGCGGTGAAAATCGCCACCCATTGGTTCAGGCCCCGGGCTGGCTCGTGCGTGCCGCCATGCGCGGCTTCGTGCACAGCCTCATCGTGGGGTGCATGGGTATGTAAACCGTGACTCATCAGTGAAAACTCCAAAAACGAAATGAACAAAACCGAAAACGCGATAGCAAGAACGGCTCACGAAATGGTCACGGCATACACTCCTGGGATATTCACGAATTACGAGACACCAACCCGGCTACCTGATTCTGCGCGCACCGAATCCACGTTGGGTAACCAGAAAAAAGTCAGCTATCGTCGAGTACGGCCGGTTTTTGGTCAAGCCGAATATCACGACAAAATAGTAAGAAAATCGCTTTATTCTTATTGGGATTTCGGCTAAGATTCGCGCCTCGTTTTGGTGGGCAACGCTTGCCATACAAGACTTCGGGATGTAGCGCAGCCTGGTAGCGCACCTGCATGGGGTGTAGGTGGTCGGAGGTTCAAATCCTCTCATCCCGACCAATAAAATCAATGATTTGCATTAACCGCCTCCGGGCGGTTTTTTGTTTTTCGGATTCTGGGCACATTTTGTGATTATCTAGGGGCTACATCTGGGTGCAACGAGTGGTTATACAATCCGAAAATGCGCCGAAGGGTCACTAACTTAGTGATGAGCGGTTTTCAGTTTTTTTGCGGTCGAGCGCTAGGGTCAAGCGAGTTTTAATGCCACTGAATACCTTTGCTGTCATTGATTTCGAAACCACAGGGCTATCACCAGATCATGGTGCGCGTCCGACCGAAATCGCCATCGTACTGGTCCGCAATCATAAAATTGTTGATCGCTATCAGAGCCTGATGAACCCTGAGATCCCCATCCCGGCGGACATCCAGGCATTAACGGGCATCACCCAGGCGATGGTCCGGTCAGCGCCACGCATTAATGTGGTGATGCAGCAAGCCACCGATTTTGCGGGCCCGTATCCATTGGTTGCCCACAACGCTGCATTTGACCGCAAGTTTTGGGATGCTGAAACACGGGCAATACACCGCCCGCGCGTACAACCTTTTGTCTGCTCATTGCTGTTATCACGGCGGTTATTCCCAGATGCACCAAACCATCGGTTAGGAACGCTTGTACAAACATTGCACTTACCGCAAACGGGACAGTTCCACCGCGCCTTGGCAGACGCAGAGGCGACTGCTTATCTGTTGATACGTATCCAGAATGAATTAAAGCAACGCTATGCGTTAGAGACCATTAACGAGAACCTGCTATGCCGAATCCAAGCGATTGGACGGAATAAGATGGATGCTTTCATCCAGGAATATCGTCGTCTCCCTCGAGATTAAGTAGCACCTGAGATTAGCGTGCTATCCCAGACGCACGAGCTAAAGCACGGTGCCCGTGGATTCCTTCATCAACTGTTTGCGAATCGTGAGCAGTTCCTTCCGGCGCTTGGTATCCGTTTCCGGGTAGCTCATATTAAGCGCTCTGAAGTGATCCAGAATGATGTTGGATACAATCAACCGGGCGTTCTTCTTATCGTCGGCGGGCACCACATACCACGGTGCATTTTTGGTACTCGTTGCACTCAGGCATGCCTCATAGGCCTGCATGTATTGTTTCCAGAATCCGCGTTCTACAATGTCGGCCTGACTGAATTTCCAGTTTTTTTCGGGCTCGTCGATGCGATCGAGAAAGCGCTGGCGCTGCTCTTCTTCCGACAGGTGAAGAAAGAATTTAATGACTTGGGTGCCATTACGATGGAGATGGTTCTCAAACTCTGCGATGGAGTGATATCGCTCCTGCCAGATCGTTTTTTCGTCGACCAGACCATCCGGAAGCCCTTGGCCGCTTAGAATCTCCGGATGTACACGAACGATCAATACCTCCTCATAGTAAGAGCGGTTGAAGATGCCGATTCGACGTAAGCGTCCAGCCGCTCCACCTTGCCAATGTCAGCTGGTGATCTTGCCCTGGATTGGGGTTGCATCAACAATATCAATGATTCTGTGCAGAAGGCCGTAAGGCACCCGCCATTGTTGATCGCCCGAGACGAGTGTGACGGTTTTATCGTTGAGACGGATGATCCTGCCGATACGCTG
>JAGXHU010000026.1 GCA_024636015.1 Halothiobacillus sp. | reverse complement strand
GCGCTTCCTTGTGCGGCTTTTACCCTGGCGGATGACGGCGCTGCTTACCAGGATTTGTAGGGCAGGAACTTGCCGTTCATGGTGACGACGACGCGGTCGCCGGCCGGGTTGGGTTCCTTGTCGATGTGCAGGCTGAAGTCGATGGCGCTCATGATGCCGTCGCCGAATTTCTCGTGGATTAGGGTTTTGATGGTCGGGCCGTAGACGCCGATGACTTCGTAGAAGCGATAGATCAGGGGGTCGGTCGGGATGGCCTTGTCCCAGGTCTTGGTGGGGCAGGCCATCAGGGCGGGCAGTGCCTCGGGCGGGAGTTCCAGCACGGTGACGAGCTTTTTGGCGGGCTCTTCCTTGAGGCTGTTCATGCCGAGGCAGGCGGATATGGCAAATACGGGGGACAGCCCCATTCCGGAGGCAATCGCTTCCCAGCTCAGGGCCAGTGCTTCCTTTTTGTCCAGAATAAGGGCGGTCAGGGCTTCTTTGGTCATCATGGCGTGTCTCTCCGGTTCTTGATCGAGGGTAGGTGAACGGCACATGGAATGTACCTCGTCTTTATCCCTATCAAAAACCTTGCCAATCAGGGGCGACAGTTCTGCGCTGTTCCGATGGGGCGCTGTGTATGTAGCCACAGATCGGGGGTTGCCGTGGGCAGGATGCCTGATGGAATCAGGATTTTTGCACTTTTGTCATCGCGTGCGGCGTTGCTCGATCACGGGGCGGTTCGGTGGTCCGTTCTGCGATTTGTATTTTCCCGAATGACCGGCATCCAGACACATTGTCCACTCGACCGGACATTGTCCGATCAATTGTTAACAATGCGGCCGGTTTGCCCGCCGCCCCGTGCGCCAAAAACACGAAAAAAAGCCTGAAGCCTCGCTGTACTGCGGTTTTGTTGGATCTGGCACGGACGGTGCAATGTGATTATCGTCCGATAACCTATTTGATCACACTGACCGGAGAAGCCTTATGTCTACCGAATTCAAAGAACCCATTGCTCCCGCCTGCGTTCGCCAAGCTTTGCGTGAAATCGACAAGCAGGGGCTTGCCGCCCTCGGTGAAAAGGGTCGCGCCAATCCCAATTCCGTGGTGACGTTGAAAGCTAAAACGGTCTGCGAAGGCCAGTTCCGCAACCTGACCTATATCCGCGCTCTGGACCCGGTCATCGTCGACGAACCGCCGCATCTGCTGGGCGAAGACACGGCGCCGAATCCTTCCGAAGCGTTGCTGGCGGCCCTGGGTGCCTGTCTGGCCGTGGGCGTGCATGCCAATGCCACCGCGCAGGACATCAAGCTGACCAAGCTTGAGCTGAATATCGAAGGTGATATCAACGTCACGGCCGTCTGGGGTACGGGCGATCTCGACGAGAGCAAGCCGCTGGGCTTCACCGCGATCCGAATCAAGTTCGATATCGAGACGCTGGAGCCGATGTCACTCGACGCCAAGGAAGCGTTGCTGCAGCGCGCCCAGAAGTGGTCGCCGGTCGCCAACACGATGATTCGTCCGGTCACGCTGGATTGCAGCGTGCTTTAACCCGTTTCCGGTCGCCGGGCGATCGCTGACTTTGAGGAAGATCATCATGAATAGGGTTGATTCGATGACCGCTCCGGCGCCGATTGTCACGCCTGCTACCCCGGTCGTTTCACCGGGTACTTTACCGGCCACGCCGACGGATGGGGCATCCGATCTCGATGCGATCCGCGCGGTCGTTCGAGACTCACTGGCCCCGCTGACGCTGAAGATCGACGAGGGCTATTACCCGGCGGAGGTTCTGCGGGCCCTGGGTGCGGCGGGTACGTTTCGGCAGCATCTTGCCTCGCAGAACGGGCGCGGTACGGTCGATATCCAGGCCGCGCTGTCGGCGATGGATATCGTTTCTCAGGAATGCATGTCCACCGGTTTCATGGTGTGGGCGCAGGATGTGGCGTGTTGGTACATCGAGATGTCCGGCAACGACTTTCTCAAGGAAACCCTGCTGCCGAAACTGGCTTGCGGGGCGGCATTGGGCGGCACGGCGCTGTCCAATCCCATGAAATATCTGGCCGGCATCGAGCCTTTGCTGATTTCGGCCGAGGAAACCGAGGATGCCTTCATTATGAACGGCACCTTGCCCTGGGTTTCCAATCTCGGGGCTGATCACTGGTTTGGCTCTATTTACAAGGTCAGTGGCGACGAGCCGCGCGATGTGATGGCGATGGTCAACACGAGCTGGCCGGGCATGGAACTCAAGCAACTCGCCAAGTTCTGCGGCATGGAAGGCACGGGCACCTACGCCCTGTCATTCACCGATGTGCGGGTGCCGAAAACGCATGTGGTGGGTGATCCGCTGCTGCCGTATCTGAAAAAGATCAAGGCTGGTTTCGTGCTGCTGCAAACCGGGATGGCCACGGGCCTGATCGAAGACTGCATCCAGCTTTGCGAGGCCGTTGAGCCGCGATTCGCGCACGTGAACTGCTATCTCGACGATCGGCCGGACGAACTGCGCGAAGAACTTGAGGATGCCCGTGAGCTGATCGAGGCGCTGTCGGCGGATGTGTTCAACCCGAGCACGGATTTCATGCGCAGCGTACTGGAGGCGCGCCTGCTCGGTTCGGAGCTTTCGCTACGCGCGGCCAATGCGGCCATGTTGCACACGGGCGCCAGCGGTTACCTGCATGACGCCCCCGCGCAACGCAAACTGCGGGAAGCCTATTTTGTCGCCATCGTGACGCCGGCCATCAAGCATCTGCGCAAAGAGCTTGATGTGATGGCGGCCGCCTGATGCGGGGGGATGGAAATGACCATGAGTAGTACGACCACAAGCGCGGGCACCCCCCGCTGGATTTGCACCGTCTGCGGCTGGATTTACGACGAGAACGAAGGTGATCCGGACAGCGGCATCCTGCCCGGCACCCGCTTCGAGGATATTCCGGACGATTGGTCCTGCCCGTTGTGCGGCGTGACCAAGTCCGATTTCATCACGCTGGACGAATACGCCGCCCTGCGTGCCGCCAGTGCTCCGACGGTACGACCACGTCGGGCGCGGGGGCAGGTGGGCGGTTCGGATGCCGTGGTGATCGTCGGTAGCGGTGTGGCAGGCTGGACGGTGGCTGAACAGATCCGGGCGCGTGATCCGGATCGGCCGATCACCCTGATCACGGCCGATGATGGCTGCGTCTATCCCAAACCGGCCCTGTCGATGGCGATTGGGCAAGGGCGCGATGCAGATGAACTTGTGGAGATGTCCGGCGCGGTGAAGGCCAAGTCGCTGAATGTGACTCTGCAGGCGCTCACCCGGATCATGGCTATCAAGCCCCAAGCGCGTCGACTGGTCACGCCGCGCGGTAGCGTGAATTATGGCGATTTGGTATTGGCGCTGGGTGCCAGTCAGCGCCGGAGAGATTTCGGCGGCGATGCGGCCGATGGGATTCTGCGGGTCAATGATCTCGCCAGTTATCGCCGCCTGCGCGAGCGTCTCGATGGCGGCGCGAAGCACGTCACGCTGATCGGGGCAGGGCTGATCGGTGTCGAGCTGGCCGAAGACCTGCGGGCGGGTGGCCATGCCGTGACCCTGCTCGATCTGGGCGATCAGCTGTTGGGTCGCCTGGCGCCCGCACCGATCGCCGCCCGCCTGCTGGATGCACTGAAGGCCAAGGACATCCAATTCAAACCCGGTGTGAGTCTGGCGTCGCTGGAATCGAACGCCGGGCGCTATACGGTGCTGCTCACCAACGGGCGCGCGCTGGAAACGGATCTCGTTGTTTCCGCGATGGGCCTCGTGCCAAACATCGATCTGGCCCAGAAGGCCGGGTTGCGGGTCAACCGCGGGGTCATCGCGTCTGCCGACGATCTGCGCACCAGCGATCCGCATATCTTTACCGTGGGCGATTGTGCCGAGATCGATGGCCGGAGCTATTTCTATATCGAGCCGATCCGCCGGCAGGCCGCCACCGTGGCCGCGACCCTCTGTGGCGAACACCGGCCGTTCGAGCGCCATCCGGTGGCCATTCGGGTGAAAACGCCGAGCCTGCCGCTCAATCTCTGCCCGCCGGATCTCAGCGTGGCCGATCTGGGTGGCTGGCATGAAAAAACCGCCGACGGCGCTGATTGCCGCATGGATTTTCTGGTGCACCAGCAACTGGTCGGCTATGCCCTGGCCGGCAGTTGTGTCACGCAGAGCGAAAGCCTGCAACGCGCCGTAATCGCATCCGCTTCGTCCCTTGTTTCCGCTGCCTGACCCTGACCCACCCCCTGAGGAGAATAGCCATGAGCTCAATCCTGTTTACCGCCCCCGAGTTGAACACCCTGATGGCTGCCGAGCCGACCGTCGTGATCGATGCCCGAAATCCCGATGCCTATGCGGCAGGGCATATCCCCGGCGCGGTGAATATCCACGATATCTTCACTTTTCTGGCGACGTCGAGTCCGGAAGGCCTGGTCGAGCTGAAAACCAAGTTTGCCGAAACCTTCGGCAACGCGGGGCTTTCCGGCAAGGAAACCGCCGTGATCTACGAAGATGCGATGAATACCGGTTTTGGCATGTCCTGCCGCGGGTATTTCCTGCTGAGCTACCTCGGTTATGCGAAGGTGAAGATCCTGCACGGTGGCTATCAGGCTTGGCTGGCGGACTCCCTGCCGGTCACGACCGACGTACCGACGCCAACGCCGGCCACTTTCCCGCTGGTCGATACGGGTACGGATCTGATGATCGGCAAGGAAGAAGTGCTCGCCGCGCTGAGCGGCGATGGACCGGTCTTGCTGGACGTGCGCGACATCGACGAGTGGATCGGTACCAGCTCCTCGCCCTATGGCAAGGATTTCTGCCCGCGCAAGGGGCGCCTGCCGGGCGCGGTCTGGATTGAGTGGTATCGCCTGATGAAACCCGGTGCCGTGCCGATGATCAAGGCGCCGGAAGAGGTGCTGGCCGAGTGCGCGACCGTGGGTATCAGCAAGGACACGCCGGTCTATCTGTATTGCTTCAAGGGCGCGCGGGCATCCAACACCCTGGTGGCACTGAAGGCGGCCGGTGTCGAGAACGTGAAGATGTATTTCGGTTCCTGGAATGAATGGTCGCGCGATCCTTCCCTGCCGATCGAGGAAGGCCTGCCGTACGCCGCAGCGTAAACCGAACGGTTTTGCCTCTGGGCCGTTCTTCGGATTTGCTTTTGTGAAGAACGGTGCCAATACTCGGGTTTTGGTTTCACCGCATACAGGAAGCACCGATGAACGCCCTGATTACGACCTTGCACAGCCTGGCCGCCATCCTCTGGATTGGCGGCATTTTCTTTGCCTTCATGGTTCTGCGCCCGGTGAGTACGATGCTCGAACCGCCGGCCCGTCTCCAGCTCTGGAGCGCGGTATTCGCCCGATTTTTCCCCTGGGTCTGGGTCTTCGTCGCCGTGCTGGTGGTCACCGGTTATGCGGATTTGTACCTGCGTTTCGATGGTTTGCACGCGCCGGGTTATCTCGTGGCGATGCAAGTGATCGGCTGGATCATGATTTTGCTGTTCGCCTGGCTGGCATTCGTGCTGGTGGGGCGGCTGCACCGCGCCGTGCGTGAGCAGCGCTGGCCCGACGCCGGGGCGGCGATGGTGCCGATCCGCCAGATCATCGCCATCAATCTGCTGCTGGGCATTCTGATCACGATAATTGGTGTGGCGCGGCCCGCGCTTGGCTGAGCGCAATAGAGAACTCATACCACCATCAATCGCCGATATCCGGTTTTACGGCCGGTTTTATTGCTGGTTTATTGGCTGTTCACGATCAGATCCGGTCCGCATCAACAATAGGAACGCTTGTACGGTAAAAAGCATCGCTGCGCCCAACAGATGTAGAGGCTGGACGATGGTGGGCAGATTCTGTGCGATCAGGATAATGCCCAGGAGGACCTGGATGAGCACGATCAGGGCAAGGATTGTCAGTGCGCGTTTCACCAGCGGCCCGCCGCCAACCAGTCGCGTGATCAGCCAAAGATTGACCAGGACCACAATCACCGCCCCCGCGATGTGGATATTCATAATCGGGCCAATGCTGTCCAGCCAATGCCCTTCGAGAGGGAGACCGCCAGAGGTCGTTCCGATCTGATCGACGCGTTCGCGAACCTGTGCGCCGAGACCGGTCTGCACCAGGGTGGCAAGGGTCGCGAGCGGCAAGGCGGGGAACCAGCGGCCCTTGATATTCGCCGCGATGCCGCAGGATTCCGGCAAGGTCCGCGAGACCACGGCGACCAACAGGAGAATCACACCAAAGGACAGCATCATGTGGGTGGTGACCACTGCCGCATGCAGGTTTGTCTCGATGACGACGGCGCCCAGCCAGCCATTCAGTCCAACGAGGAAAAAGGCACCGCCCGCCAGCCAGGGAAGCCGGGCGTCATGGCGGCGCACCAGAAAGGAGAGCACCAGCGTCAGGATCGACAGAAGCCCGATGAGCGTTCCAGTCAAGCGATTGAAGTATTCGGTCCAGGTTTTGATCGGATCGAATTTCATCTTGTCGTAACCCAGCCGCGCGTAGGTCTGCTGGTAATTGGGCGGCAGATCGGCCTCACTGAATGGCGGGATAACGCGGCCGAAACAGGTCGGCCAGTCCGGGCAGCCCATGCCCGCACCGGTAGCTCGCACAGTGCTGCCCACCCAGATCAGGAACAGCACGGCCAGTACCGTCACGATGGCCATGATGCGCAGTTGTTTCAGTCGTTTCATTCCTTGGCGTCTCCCGTATCGATACACATATTTTCACGGCAATCCTGTGCGGTGCCGCGTTTACCCGCTATTTTCGCGCCCGAGCCGGACACGCTGTGCATCCGGCCTATTCAGGAGCCGGATTAAAGGTTGCTTTCCGCACCCGGCTTCGCCAGGCCAACAGCCCTGCCAACATGGCAAACGGCAACATCAACACGCCCCAGAACCAGAGTACTCGCCCACCAATACCCAGCACCGCGCCGGTGTGCAGTGCCTCCAGCCAATCGCCGACGGAGAGGCTGGCAGGCTCGTGCGCGCCGTTCTGATAGCTTTGGCCGAATGGCCCAACACTGCCGGGGGCAATGCAGCGCGCCAAGGATGCACCATCCGAACGCCACCAGATCGTGTCAATCCGCTGCCCGGTGCAGATTCCGGTCAGATCCTGCGAAGAGCGGAACAGCGCCTTGTTCGGCGGTTGTAACGGGTTTAAGGAGGCCCCTGCGAATACGGCCACCACGCCCGTGGTCGCGCAGATGAGCCAGACAGCGGATGCGATCGCCACCAGGCGCGGATGCAACGCCACGGAGCGCATGCCTTTTCTACGCCGTCGCCACAGGCGCCCGGAAAGGAACAACATAATCACGCCAAGCGACGAAAAAACCACAAGTATCTGGCCGGGCAGGCCGGTGCTCAGTGATCGGTGAAACCGTCCCAGCCAATACACGGGGTCGTCGTCGGCAAGACGTTGGCCGACGATGCGTTGCCGGTACGGATCGATGAAGATCTCCTGCGCTTGCCCCCGAGGATCGAGCACCGTGGCGACAATAGTGTCCTGCGGGCGATTGGGCATTTCCAGGCGAAGGAGGCGATCCTGCGTCCGCCACTGGTGAACGAAATGCACCGCAGCCGTGGGAGATAGGCCTTGGGCCTCGCCGAGGGCCGAGACAGTCCACAGGTCGGGGGTAAGTACGCGCTCGAATTCTCGGGCGAACGCCAGCCCCACGCCCGAAAGCGCGACCAGTGTCACCGGAATTAATAGCAGCGTCCCAAGCCAGGTGTGCAGCCGAAAGGCCCAGGGCTTGCGCACACTTGGGGCTGCCTGAGGCAGGAGACTCATGCCGTCAGATGCAGAAATAATAGGTAGTCACGTGGGGTGCCTCGATAAGCCAACTGCTGGCGATTTTACGCCAACTCAACTCGAAGAGGGCATCAGTATGCCGCCGGATCACTGGCCAGGCCAGGACTGGGCAATCATCTGCTTGAGGTCGGCGGTGATCTGTTCACTGGTTTCCTGCTGGTCGACCAGCAGCCGCGCATTACCCTTGGGATCAAATATGTAGATCGAAGCGCTGTGATTGACCACATAGAACGTCTTCTTGTCGGGATAGCCCTTGCCGTAGCTGTAGGCAACGCGATAACGCTTGGTCACGTCCTTCAATTCGGATTGGGTGCCGGTCAGCCCGAGCATCTGGGGCGAGAAATACTTGACGTATTCACGCAATACCTGAGGCGTGTCGCGGTTGGGATCGACCGAGACGAAAAGCACCTGAACCTTCTCGGCTTGTTTCCCCAGAGCCTTGAGGGAAGTTGCAAGCCGAGTCAGGGTCTGCGGGCAAACGTCCGGGCAAAAGGTATAACCGAAGTACAGCATGACCACCTTGCCCCGATAGTCCTTGCCCGTGACGGACTTGTCGTGGTCGTCGGTGAGGTTGAATGTCAGCGGCTCCATGACCCCCGAAATATCGGTGGCGTTCCACTTGGCCGGGGCCTTGCCGCCGCAACCCACCAGAACCAGGGAAATAATCAGGGTGGTCAGCGCAGGCGCAATCATCCGTGCGCCAGCTCTGATACGAACTCCATTCAACTGCATACGATTACCTCAGGATATTTTCAACGAATCTCTAGGCAGATTCGCGGCGGGCCAACGGTCTTGAAAAGAATTGATGTCCTCCGACGCACTTGTCGGCATGACGCGCATCCAACGCACTAGGAGCACAAGCGCGCCCAACACACTCATCATGGCGGCGGGGATCCAGGTCACCAGGCCGCCCAACACCTGCTCTTGGAGCACGCTCAGCGGTAATACACGCCCGCACAGGTTATAAATACTATACAAATCCGTTGTGCTGAGTGCGATGAAGGCGCCCAGCACGATCTGAGGAAACATCACCAGGAACAGGACCAGCATCCGCACCCCATAGTGGCGCACATCCGGCTCACCAGGCTGGCGCAGGTTGAAGATCATCCACCAGAACAGCAGTCCATCGATGGCCATACCCCAGTTCATGGTGTTGTAGAGCGGAATACTGAGCATGGCGTAGAAATGGATGCTTGGCTCCAGCCAGAAGTAGATGATGGCGACAAACAGAAATCCCGCGACAAAAGGTTGCTGAATCACCCGGAAGGGCGTACGGATCAGCGGACTACGCACGAGCGGATCGACGACATGACTGCGGATGGCCTTGGGTAGCCCGGCCGCTAGCACCGGCGCAGGTGCGGACACGGCAATTAGAAACGGTCCGATATGATGCAGCACCAGATGCTGAACCCGGTGGATGAAAAAGCTGAAACGGCCGTAATAGTCCACCTGGGTTTGCAGAACGACGTAGATGCTGACAAGCCCAACCCCGAACAGTAAGGCGTCCCAGCCGGGCCTGCGACCCAGGCGGCGAAGACCGCGATAGTACAGCCAGCCGCTGAGTAGACAGACGACCAATACGGTCGGTGAAAATTCGTACGGCAGTAAACACGCCGCGCCGCGACTCAGGTGGTGGTAGACAAGCTCTAGCACCGCACGGGCACCGTGCCCATGCCTGCAGACGCAGAAGTCCGGATAAATGCCTGATGGTCGAATGCAGCCAGGTTCATTGAGACCGTACCGGTCGGGTTACCAGGCCCAGCCATGAACCGGCAGGTAATGATCGACCAGCAACAGGGCGAACAGCACGGTCAGATAGGTGATCGAAAAACCAAACAGACGCATGGCCAGTTGATCGCTGTCGACATACATCAGCTTGTAGGCACGAACAGCGAACATGCCACCCAGGATGGTCGCTCCGATCAGGTAGAACGGGCCGCTCAGCCCCACGGTGACCGGAAGGTAGCTCACCGGGATGAGGACCATGGCGTAGGCGAAGATGCTGCGCTTGGTATAAGCGACACCATTCGTCACCGGCAGCATGGGCACCCCGGCCTTGGCGTATTCCTCGCGTCGAGCCACAGCCAGGGCCCAGAAATGCGGCGTGGTCCAGACAAAAATGATCAGGAACAGGGCAAAAGCCTCCCAGCCGATCGTCCCGGTAATCGCACACCAGCCCAGCATCGCCGGGGCAGCGCCCGATGCGCCACCAAGAACGATATTCTGCGGCCCGATCCATTTGAGATACCGGGTGTAGACCACGGCATAACCGATCAGCGTCAACAACGTCAGGACGGCGGTGAGCGGGTTGACCAGCGTCCAGAGAATCAGCATGGCCACCGCACCGAGCGTGGTGGCGAATACTGTGGCCGAGGTTCGGGTGATATTACCTGTTGGCAGTGGCCGATTTTTTGTGCGGCCCATGACTGTATCGATTTCGCGATCGGCAATATGGTTGAACGCGGCGGCGGACGCGCCCGCGAGCGCGATACCAATCGTTGCGGCCAACACGGTCACCCAGGGTAGGTCGCCAGGCGGCGACGCGAGCACCATGGCCACCAGGGCAGTAAACACAACAAGCGAGACGACTTTTATCTTGCACAGTTTCAAATAGCTACGCCAATGAGACGTCGGCATAAGGGTAAGGGTTTGGGTACGGACTGTCATTAGATGGCTCCCCTTCGTCATGTTCTAGCGCCGTTGATCGGCGATTTGTTGTGTTGTGATCGATACGGCATATGGATCATTTGTGGATTACATGCCCACCACGCGAAGCAGGTGCTTCAGGTCCTTGAGTAGCCCGGTCGGATCGAACCCCGGCGGGTAACGCAGGACCAGAAAACCCTGTGGGTCAATGAGATAAACCGACCCGGCCTGCAGCGGCCAGTCAGCTGCCGTGACGACGTGCAAGCCTTTGTCGAACTGATCGGCGATGCCTGGAACCCGCGCTGCGGACTCTGGCAGGCTCAGCACACGCCGAACTTCTCGCATCGATCGATCCTGCGCGATACGAACCCGGAGTAGGGTGTTCATCAAGGCGAGACAATTCTTGTCACAGGGGTTGACCACCCCATTCCCGGTTGCGCCCCGCTGATCCGGGGCGCGATAGACCAAGGTCCACTTGCCGCGAAACAGATCGGTGGGAACGACATCGCCCTGTAGGTTGTGCATCAGGGGCGGGTCAAGTGTTCTGGCCGGCGTAATGAGCTCGCCGTGCTCCAGGCCGCCATGAAAGGACCCGGCGTAGTAATGAAAGACAAACCACGCTATCAATAACGGCAGACCGAAAATCATCAACAAGCTGACGAAGACTGGCCCCTTACGCTTAGGCAACATGCTGCTTACGGTTTCCATTGTTTTTCTTCTCCGGTTCTTGCACGTTTGAATCCATGCCATAGGTAAATGCCAATCAGGATCGCTGCAAACCCGAACCACTGTGCGGCGTAACCGTAGAGGCGAGATGGCCCGAAGGCGTGCATGGATTTATTACGATCCTTCGCCACCTGCGACCCATCCGGGTAAAGCACGACGGGGAGCAACGAATACCCCAGCTTTTTTTCCAACTGCTCCGGTTGCGCGCTTTGCACGACCTTCGGCCAGCCGGAAGCAAATTGCTGCCGACTCGTCAGATGGAATGGTGGTGCATCCGGGGTTAGAGCAAGTCCCGTCACCGTCTGGGGCGTTTCCGGCACCGTAACTTTCGGCAGTTCCTGTCGACTATCGCCTTGTGCCACCCAGCCGAGATTGACCAGCACCCCCTTGGTATCCGTGCCGGCACCCCCAAGTCGCAACGGTGCGAGCAGGAAATAACCAACCCGGCCGTCATTCACCCGGTTGTCCAGCAGGAAAAGGTGTTGACTGTCGTACTGGCCATGCGCCTGGGCATGAAGCGAAAGCTTGCCGGAACTTGCGGAATCGAGCGTTTGCGGCGCCGCTTGTTCGGCTGCAGCCTCGGCCACGAACAACTGCTTTTTCTCGACAGCGCGGTGCATCTGCCAGACACCGAGCGCAATGAAAGTCGGCAAAAGCAGGATCGTCACCACGGTCTGCACCATTGCGGGACAAAAACGCATCCCGTCCCCCTAGCCTGGTCCGGCATTTCGGCGAAATAAAGCTTCAATGTGCCTGACTCCCTTCGAACACCCAGAAAGATCATTCCCGAGTATCGGGTAATCTCCCGGACCTCTCGGCCCGGACCACCCACCGGGCCCCAACGGAGCTCCCCAGACAGCCATCACTCGTAGGCCTTCGGGCCTTCGTCATGGATCTGCTTATCCGTCGGCGGGGTGATAAAGGTGTGATAAGGCATCGGTGACGGAATCACCCATTCCAGCCCCCTCGCACCATCCCATGGACGAGCCAGCGCCGGTGGGCCACTACGCACTGTCTTGATCAGCATCCAGATGAACAGCAGCTGGGAGAAACCGAAAATGAAGGCACCTACGGTCGAGATCATGTTGAAATCGGTGAACTGAACCGCGTAGTCCGGAATCCGGCGCGGCATGCCTGCCAACCCGGCGAAGTGCATCGGGAAGAAGGCGATATTCATGGAAATCACCGACAGCCAGAAATGCCATTGCGCCAGGCGCTCGTTGTACATACGTCCAGACCACTTGGGCAACCAGTAGTACACGCCGGCAAAGATGGCAAACAGGGAGCCGCTCACCAGTACGTAGTGGATGTGCGCTACCACGAAGTAGGTGTCCTGGTATTGGTAATCCGCAGGCACGTCAGCCAGCATGAGCCCGGAGAAGCCACCGATGGTAAACAGGACAATGAATGCGATCGCCCAGAGCATCGGTGTTTCGAAGGTCAATGAACCGCGCCACATGGTCGCGACCCAGTTGAAGATTTTGACGCCCGTTGGGATCGAGATCAGCATCGTCGAGTACATGAAGAACAACTGTCCCCAGACCGGCAGACCCACTGTAAACATGTGGTGCGCCCAGACGGTGGTCGACATGAACGTGATCGCGGCGGTTGCATAGATCATCATCTTGCGACCGAAGAGTGGCTTGCGGGCGAACGCTGGCACTACCTCGGAGATCACACCGAAGGCCGGCAGGATCATGATGTACACCTCGGGATGGCCGAAGAACCAGAAGATGTGCTGGAACATTACCGGATTGCCGTCAGCGCCGAAGAAGTGCGTCCCCCAGTGACGATCCGACAGCACCATAGTGGCGGCAATCGCCAAGGTGGGCATGGCCAGAAGCAGCAGAAAGCCCGTAATCAGCCAGGACCAGGTGAACAACGGCATGTCCATCAGCTTCATGCCCGGTGTACGCAACTTGAGGATGGTCAGGATGATGTTCAACGCGCCGAAGAACGAGGAGACCCCCATGATGTGGATGGCGATAATCATCCAGTCAATCGACTCCGGCCCATAGGTGGTCGACAAAGGCGGATAGAAAGTCCAGCCGCCCGCCGGCGCGCCCCCAGGAATGAAGAAGGTGCTCCAAAGGATGACCGCGGCGACCGGCATGGCCCAGAACGCCCAGTTGTTCACCCGCGGCCAGTACATGTCATCGGCGCCAATCTGGAGCGGCACCATCCAGTTCGCCAGACCGGTCAGAGCCGGCATGATCGCCAGGAAGATCATGGTCAGGCCATGCATGGTGGTCAGCGAGTTGAAAAACTGAGGCTGCATGAGCTGCATCCCAGGTTCGAACAGCTCTGCCCGGATCAACAGCGCCATGATGCCGCCAATCATCAGGCCCACCAGACTGAGGACCAGGTACATGGTCCCCACGTCCTTGTGGTTAACCGTCAACAGCCAGCGCAGCCAGCCCTTGCGTGGCCCATGATGGGCGTGATCGTCATGGGCATGACCGACATGACCGACCTGACCGATTGATGCGTCAGCAGCCGTGTTTTGCATTAAAGTTTCAGACGTAGGATTCATCGTGCTGCCTCCACTTCTTTCGGGGTTATGAGATCCCCGGTGTGGTTATTCCAGGAGTTACGTTCATAGGTAATGACAGCGGCAATATCGCGATCGCTCAACTGCTTGCCATACGCCTGCATGGCCGGGTTCTTTTTGCTGCCGTGAACCACGATATGGATGTGGTCCTTGACAGAAAGCTTCATGCCGTCGAGCGCCGGGAAGGTTCCCTTGATCCCCTGACCGTTGGCCTGGTGACAGGCGGAACACGTCGAGCCATAGACTTTCCCGCCCTGCGCCATCGCAATCTTCATGTCCCAAGGACCGGCAGCGTCGGCCTTGGTGGCCGCTGCGGCCGCCTTCTCCTTCTGTACCCAATCGGCAAACGCCGCGGGCATGATCGCCTTGACCACGATCGGCATGAAGGCGTGCCCGGCGCCACACAGTTCTGCGCACTGTCCTCGGTACATACCCGGCTTGCTGACGACAAAGGTCATATTGTTGATCTTGCCCGGGATGGCATCCGTCTTGAAACCCAGCTGCGGCACCCACCAGGAGTGGATGACATCGTTACTGGTTACCCGAATCTGCACGGTCTTGCCCACGGGCACGACCATCGGGTTATCGACGTTCAGCAGGTAGTACGGGGCGCTTGAGGGCGGCTCCTTGGCGCCGAGCTGGCTGGCATCACGGCTGGATGTGGCGAGATTGCTGAAGAACGAGATGTCCTGATCGGGATATTTGTAATGCCACTTCCACTGTGAACCCTGCACATCCACGATCACGTCCGGTTTGGCGGGTTGGGCATTCTCCGCAACGAGCACCATGGTTGCAGGAATGGCTATGGCGATCAGAATCAGGGCAGGAACCACCGTCCAGATGATCTCAATCGCGGTACTTTCATGGAACGTGGCTGCTACGGCACCGCGCGAACGACGATGCCGCACGAGCGACCAGGCCATGGCACCAAAAACAACCACACCGATGATCAGACAGACCCAGAACAGCAACATGTGCAGATTGAATGCATCGAAACTGGTTGCTGTCACGCCTTGCGTCATGTTGAAACTAAACGGATCCTGCTCCGCGGCCATTGCGGGCGTAAAAGGCGCCGTTAGCGCCAAAGCCAGCGGTATTAATCGCTTTGCCATCCTGACTCCTTTTCGATTTTTTCGAATATTTAAGCAGTGCAAAAAAATATTATTAATTAATCCAAATCACGCCAAAGTATGGCGCGGTAAAACGAGGCCATTCTACATACGAGGGAGGTAATTCTGTCAATAAAAATATTGAGCATTGCTATTTTTTAATATTAGCAATTACTGAATAATAAATTCATTAAATAATAACATTAGCCGATTGGAAATTAATAATATTCTAATATGCACAATATGTTATTTTCTTGCTTCATTGTAAGTTAATGAAATGTTAATGAATTTGATTTATCGTCATCTTGATTTGGCATGTCACGGGCGCTGATTTACAGGTATTTCACTGTCCTGTTTTACCAGTGCCTTTCAGAGAAGACTTGGCGTGCTCATTTTGCAAGGGTGAAACCGGTTGTCCGCCGTGTTCTGCGCGGTTGTCTACGGCACAAATGGCTGATGCGTGTGATCAACAATAACGATAAGATATTATTTTTATTAATTTATTTAGCTCGATGCAGTTGGCGTAAAAGTGTTTTTTCAGGAGGCGAATCCTAATCTTTATAAATTTAATAGCCAGTAGAATTGATATAATTGATAGGTGGTTATTTATGGTTTTGTATAGTATCTGGGTGTGACATTCCTCACGCAATGGAGATAAGGTATGCACTACATTGGCAAGCTTGTGGAGATGCCAGGGGTTATCGCCGCAGGAAGTTTCACCTACAAGGGTGAGGTTATAAAATACCTGGGCAAATTGACACAGAAAGAGGCGCAGCAATTGTCGTCTCTATGTGTCGCCAACCTGCGATCGGTTCGCATGCAGGGCAACATGCTGCAAGCACTCACCGCCTATAAGCCGGGTAATGAACGCTGCGGCTTGCACTCGGCCAAGGGATGGATCGTGCACGGAGCACAACAGACTGTATGCGTTGTTTCGGATTCCTTTTGCATCCTCAAGAACAGTGACGGCTCCCTGAACGATATTTTGCACTTCATGCTTAACGAGACAAAGAAAGCAAAAGACCATCTCATCTAATTCATAAATTCCTGATCATTATTTGATGCTAGGCAAAAATTATAACCGTAGAGCGGACCCATCCCATCAAGGAGCACCATCATGGCCACAATGAGTGAATTGACCCAAGTTCCCGGCGCAATTGCGGGTTTCAAGTTTTCGCAATCCGGAGAGCTCACCGAATCCGATATCAAACCAGGTAACCATGAACTAGACGAAGCCACCCTGGATCTGCTCGCACACATTTGCGTCGCCAATATGGCGATCAGCAACATGCAGGCGATGGGCTGGGAAAAGTCTAGCGAGCTCAAGGGCTTCCACCCCGTCGAAGGATTCACCTTCGTTTGTGCCGATGTGTCGGTGGTCGGCCGGGGAAATCAGGCAATCGTTCTTATCAACCAAGGCGCTGATTACGACAAGGCCTTTCAGGCCCTTGCGGGCTGAGGCGGGCACATGATCAATCAATTGAAGAATATCGATGGCGTCATGGCCGTAGTCATTTTCAGTGAGGGACCAAATCCTGAGCCCATGGCCATTTACGGCGAATTCCCGCTTGACGAAGCCCAGCGTCTGTCTCGTTTTGCCAACGACTACCTGCGCATGCTGCAAAGCCTGGTCGACCAGTTCGTCAAATTCACCAAGTCAAGGCAATGGAATCCCGTCAATGGTTGGGCCGTGCATGGACCTACGTACTCTGCTTATGGTTGGGGCAATCTGGCCTGCATCGTGGACAACAGTAAGGTGAATCACAACATGATTAACGAAGTCAAAGACGCCTTTCTCAACACGTAAATGGGTCCTGGTTTCAGCGGGTAAGTTCTAGCCGATCCTTGTCATTTGGCACCAGCCCAGAATGGCCATTGAGGTAGATTCAGTGCCGTGGTCACTCATGCCGCCCTACTTGGCCTTGTATTTGTAGAACGTCGCCTGGCTGACGCCGTGTTTACGACAAATCTCGGCTGGCGGCAGGCCAAATTCATGCTTCTTCAATATGTCGGTGATCTGCGTTTCGCTGAATCGAGATCGCTTCACTGCCCGTCTCATTAATTTCTGACGGACGCTACCTTAAACGGGAGGTGTTTCCGGGGAGCGGGTCATGATCCTCCAGCAGTCCCAGTCGTTCGAGTCGATAACGGAACTGGCGCGGGGTCATGCCCAGCGTCATGGCCGCCCGGGTTTTGTTGCCACCGGTGAGACGCAGGGCGTCCAGCAGGCTTTGACCTTCGTCGGCGCGGACCCAGCCATAGCTGCGCTGGGCGATGCTGGGTCGGGTATCAATCGGCGCGGGTGCCGCAACCGGGGCGGCAGGCGTGACCGGTAGATGGGTGCCTGCTTCCAGATGTTCGCCAATATGCCCTTCGTGCTGAAGAATCAGGATCACATCGTCCATCGTGATCTCGCGGTTCTGGGCGACCAGTACCGCCCGTTTGATGACGTTCTCCAGCTGACGAATATTACCGGGCCAGTTGTAGCCTTCCAGCCGTTCCAGGACGCCCGCGCCGAAGGCCGTATTGCGGTCGAACTCGTGGTTGGCCGTCTGCAGGAAATGCCGAGCCAAGTGCCGCACGTCGCCCGCTCGCTCCCGCAGGGGCGGCAGGTGGATGGGGAACACATTTAGACGATAGAACAGGTCAATCCGGAATCGTCCCTCGTTCACGGCCTTTTGAAGATTCTTGTGGGTGGCCGCGATGATGCGCACATTCACCGGGATGTCCTGGGTGCCGCCCACGCGTTTGATGGCCTGTTTCTCCAGCACGTGCAGGAGTTTGGATTGCAGATCCAGCGCCAGATCGCCGATTTCGTCGAGGAACAGCGTGCCGTTGTGCGCCAACTCCACAATCCCCTGTTTTTTGACCACCGCACCGGTAAACGCGCCTTTTTCATGGCCGAAGAGTTCAGATTCCAGCAAGGCTTCCGGAATGGCGGCGCAGTTGATGGCCATGAAGGGGCCATCCTGTCGCTGGCTGGTGATATGCACCATCCGCGCGAAGCGTTCCTTGCCGGTGCCGGATTCGCCCGCCAGAAGCACGGTGGCCTGGGTCGGGGAGACATGCAGGGCTTGGCGCAGGGCATGGCGCAAGGCCGGACTCTCGCCCAGGATGCCATGGGTGCCTTCGGTTTTCTTGTCCAGTGCCTGTTTCAGGGCACGGTTCTCGTAGGCCAGCAGGGCGGTTTTTTCCGCAATGAGCCGATTCAGGCTCAGGATCTGGCCGATCAGGGTTGCCAACACCTGAAGCAGGGTGACGTCCCGGCTGAAGGGCCGTTTGCGCCCGCGCAACCGGTGGGCGCCCAGCACCCCGAGCGGCGTGTCGTTGTACATGATGGGGACGGCCAGAAAGGCGACCGTTTCCTGGGGCAGGATGCGGCGTTCCACGGCGCGCGTCAGGTAATAGGGTTCGTCATCGATATTCTGGATCACGGCCACTTGTTTGGTCTGCATCACGCGCCCGGTAATCCCCTCGCCGATCACATATTGGCCCCGAGCTCGCTCGGGGGGCGTGAGGCCATAGGCGTACCGAATGCTCATGGTGTCGGCATCGGTGTCCTTCAGGGCGACGCGCCCGCGATTCAGGCCGATCATCTGAGACATCAGGCGCAGGATGCCATTGATCGCCTCGTCGGGCGTACCGACATGCGTCATCAACCGCGAGGCTTCATAAATAATGAGGAGTTCGACATCCTCAATATCGGCATTCGAGGTATCGACGGGTTTGAGTGCGGTCAGGGTCATGGTCGGTTCGCTCGGTGAAAGAGAGAGAACAGACAACGCAAGATGCAGGCCAGACGTCGAATCCCTTTGTAGAACAATGTCCGACAATGTGCGGTGCGGCACAGGGGCCCAATGTCCCCGCGCGGGCGCACTCATTTCCATCAGGTAGGTTTCCTACGCGCCATATATTGGTGCGTTGTGGCGGTAGGATGCGATTTGCGCGGACTTCAAGTGATCCTTTTCGGGGCGAACTTCAACCGGTGATTGTTTGGCATGGGGCTTGCGTTGTCCCTCTCGTCAGATTCATATTCTTTCGGGAGATCGCCAATGTCCGCTTTCAACAATCCATTCGATTCCTCCATCCGGCTGAAGGGCGGATGTTCCTGCGGCCAGCACACCAGCCAAGCCGAACACGATGCGAAGCAGGCCGCGCAGAATGATCCCCGAGATGAAGAGGCGGCGCTCAATCGGGTGATCGAATCCACCCTGGTTCGTGCGATTTTCCCGCATGACGAAACCCGTCGCGCCTTTATCAAGGCAGTAGGGGCCGGAACGGCCATGGCGGCGTTGTCGACGATCTTCCCGCTGGGTTCCGCGCAGGCATTGGCCGCCGAGGGCGCGGGAAAATTGGAGAAGTCGCATTTGAATATCGGCTTTTTGCCGATCACCTGTGCCACCCCGTTGCTGGCGGCCGACCCGTTGGGTTTCTATGAAAAGCAGGGGCTGAAGGTCACGCTGCAAAAAACGGCGGGCTGGGCGGTGGTTCGGGACAAGACGCTTTCCGGCGAATTTGATGCCGCCCACATGCTGGCGCCGATGCCGTTGTCGATCACGATGGGGGCGGGCTCAGATCCCAGCCCGATGATGATGCCGGCGATCGAGAACATCAACGGCAATGCCATCACCCTGCATAACAAACACAAGGACAAGCGCGATCCGAAGCAGTGGAAAGGCATGACCTTCGCCATTCCCTTCGATTACTCCATGCACAACTTCCTGCTGCGGTACTACCTGGCCGAGAACGGCCTCGATCCCGATAAGGATGTGAAACTGCGGGTCATGGCACCGCCCGACATGGTGGCCAACTTGCGTGCCGAGAGCATCGACGGCTTTATCGTGGCCGAACCGTTTAACCAGTTGGCGGTGTGCCACGGCGTCGGTTTCATTCACATGCTCACGAGCGAGATCTGGAACAACCATCCCTGCTGCTCGCTGGCCGTCTCGCAGAAATTTGCGAAGGAAAACCCCAATACATTTGCCGCGCTGTTCCGGTCCATTCTCAATTCGACGATGTACTGCTCGGACATGAAGAATCGCCCAACCGTGGCGGAAGCCATCGGCGGGCCCAGGTATCTCAACCAGCCCAAGATCATTCTGGATCAGGTGTTGCTTGGCAAATATGCCGACGGTCTGGGGAACGTCAAGGACGATCCGAACCGCATCAACTTCGATCCCTTCCCCTGGGATTCCATGGCGGTGTGGATGCTGACCCAGATGAAGCGCTGGGGTTATGTGAAGCAGGACATCGACTATACGGCGATTGCCGAGCAGGTCTTCCTGGCGACCGATGCGCGCAAGAAGATGGCCGAAATGGGCTATCAGGCGCCGGCGACGAACTACAAGAAAGACGTGATCATGGGCAAGACCTTCGATCCGTTGAAGCCGACCGAGTACCTCGAGTCCTTCGCTATCCGGAGAACCTGACATGCCGCTCTCGCTTAACGTGCGCGCCGTGATCGTTTCCCTGATCTTTCTGGTCGCGTTCATCGGACTCTGGCATCTGGGTACCCTGCCGGACATGGCGAAAAAGGCCTATGCCGATCCGGCCTATGCCGCGCTGATGGGCGGAGCAACGCCGGCCAAGTCCGGCATTCCCTCGCCGGGGATGGTCTGGCATACCGCCGTAACCAATCTCTCCAATCCGTTTTACAGCAACGGCCCGAACGACAAGGGCGTCGGACTGCAACTGGCCTATTCGCTGGGGCGGGTGCTGATCGGCTTTTTCTTGGCGATTCTGATCGGTGTGCCGTTGGGCTTTGTCATCGGTATGTCGCCGCTGATGCGCAAGGCGCTGAACCCGTACATCCAGATCATGAAGCCGATTTCTCCCCTGGCCTGGATGCCGCTGGCCCTGTACACGATCAAGGATGCCTCGTTCTCGTCGATTTTCGTGATCTTCATCAGTTCGATCTGGCCGATTCTGATCAACACGGCGCATGGCGTCTCTTCGGTCCGGCAGGACTGGCTGAACGTGGCGCGGACGCTGGAGGTCAACCCGATCCGGACGGCGTTCCGGGTCATCCTGCCTGCAGCCGCGCCCACGATTCTGACGGGGATGCGGATTTCCATGGGGATCGCCTGGCTCGTGATCGTGGCGGCCGAGATGCTGGTTGGCGGCACCGGGATCGGCTATTACGTGTGGAACGCGTGGAACAACCTGGATCTGTCCAACGTGATTTTCGCCATCTTCGTGATCGGGGCAGTGGGCATGCTGCTCGACATGATTCTCGGCGTCGTCGCCAAACTTGTGACCTATCAGGAGTGATTGAATGAGCCAGCCATTCCTTAAAGTCGAAGGACTGAAAAAAGTATTCCCGGGGGTCGAGGGTGGCACGGGCGTCACCGTGTTCGAAGACATCCATTTCGGATTCGAGAAAGGCGAATTCGTCTGCATCATCGGCCATTCGGGCTGCGGCAAATCGACGATCCTCAATGTGCTGGCCGGGCTGGATTCCGCCTCGGCCGGCAATGTGTTCATGAATGGACGCGAGGTTTCCGGGCCGAGTCTGGATCGCGGCGTGGTGTTTCAGAGCCATGCCCTGATGCCCTGGCTCACCGTGATCCAGAATGTGGCGTTTGCCGTGACGTCGCGCTGGCCGGAATGGTCCCGTGAACAGGTGCATATCCAGTGCCGCAAGTATCTTGAGCTTGTGGGGCTGGGGCATGCGCTGAACAAGAAACCGCATCAGCTATCCGGCGGGATGAAGCAGCGGGTGGGTATTGCCCGCGCCTTTGCCATCGAACCCAAGATGCTGCTGATGGACGAGCCGTTCGGCGCCCTGGATGCGTTGACCCGTGGGGTGATTCAGGATGAACTGGTGCGCATCTGCTCGGCCACACAGCAAACGGTATTCATGATTACGCATGATGTCGACGAGGCCATCTTGCTCGCCGACAAGATCGTGCTGATGTCGAACGGCCCCGAGGCCAAGATCGCCGAGATTGTGGAGAACCCTCTGGCCCGGCCGCGCATGCGCGCCATCATCCACCACGAGGCGGATTTTTATCCGCTGCGCAATCATCTGGTGGACTTCCTCGTCACCCGCTCGAAACGGATTGCCGAGGGGCATCTGCCGGACGATTACGACCCGGTACACCCGCCACTGGTTCGACCAACAACACGGAGCGAGCTGCTGGTGGCGAAAGTCGGTTGAGTCAGCCCCCCTAGCTTTTTGCTTTAGCTTTCTGCTTTAGCTTTCTGCTTTAGCTTTCTGCTTTAGCTTTCTGCTTTAGCTTTCTGCTTTAGCTTTCTGTTTCCAATTCCGTTCGGGTGCGCTCTCGGCCTGCGTCAAGCGTGGGCTGGGGCTTTTTCCGCCCCGGAATCATGGTGATGCTCAGCCCGCCGAGCACGATGGCTCCGCCCACCAGTTGGGCTGCCGTGGGCAGGGTGCCCAGGGCGATACCGGTGAGCATGGCGAACACGGGCACCAGATTCATGAAGATGGACGTGCGCCCCGAGCCCAGGCGCTGGATGCCGATATTCCAGAACAGGTAGAACGCGACGGTGCCGCCCACGACCATGAGGGCCAGCGCGATAGCGGCCATCGGGCTGGGCATCTGGATCGGGCCGCCATGCACAATGGCGCCGGTGGTGAGAATCAGCGCGCCGGCTGCCATGACCAGCGTCGTATTGACGATGGCCGAGCTTTCTTTGGGCATGAGTCGACGGCTCAGCACGTTATAAAACGCCCAGGCGATGTCCGCGCCCAACATCAACCAATCGCCTGTGACCACACGCAAACTCATCAGGTGGCTCAGGTCACCCTCGGTAATCACCACCGTGACGCCGAACAGGGCGATGGGCAGGGCAATGAGTTGCTGGATCGTGGCGCGTTCCCGCAGGATCAGGGCGGCCAGAATAGTCGTGATCAGGGGGTTTGTCGCCATGATCAGCGCCGCGTTGTCGGCGGTCGTGGTGTTCATGGCCTCGAAAAACAGCAGGTTAAACCCCGTGATCCCGACCCCGCCGAGAATGAGATAGGCCAACCAGTTCCGGCGAATCAGCTGGATGATTGGCGCACGTTGCCACAGGATGATCGGCAGCAGGAATAGGGCGCCCAGCAGGAAGCGAAGCGCGGCCGCCCAGGCCGTCGAAATCTCCGGCAAAATGATGCCCGCCAGCACAAAGTTGGCGCCTGCAAAGAAGGTGGCGGCAATCACCATGGCGTATACGGGGAGGAGATTCATCAAGGGACTCCCTATGAGTCGTGCAGTGTTCGTTGTGCGAAAAAAATATCAGTGGAAAAAAACGCCAGCATCGGTTGCTGGCGTTACCTGTTGGGGCAGGGGCCCCGCGGCGGAACTATTTGTTACGAGCTTAGATTAAAAATCCCGTTCAACCTTGAACGTATTAAAAATGATGTCGGCTGAGATATTGCGCGCTGCATGAGCCACCGCATCGAACATGTCCCGATCTGCCCAGCCAAGGCTACGTAAGGCATCCAGGTCACTGGCGTTCACGTCGTGCGGCGTGTCCACGGCTTTGAGCGTAAACAGCAGCATCGCCTTGTCTTTAGGCTCCAGAATGGCCTTGGTAGGATCCTGACGGGTCGCGGCCACCTGCTCAGGGGTTTGCTCGCAGCGGTTGATGAGAATGCCCGCGTTGAAGTCGACACAGTAGTCACATTGGTGCGCCTGGGATACGAGCATCCGGGTGGTGGCCAGTAACGGAAGGCTCAGGGTCGGGTGGGTGAAATAGTAGCGAATGGAATCCCAGTTCATCTCCAGCTGCTCTGGGCTGGCGCTCATCAATTGCAGGATATTGGGAATCCAGCCAAACGTTTCTTTGATTTTGCCATAGGTATCGGCAACAGAACCTTGGGCTTGCTCGGGGGCAACGGTTGAAATCAATGCCATGACAGATCTCCTGTTTATTCGGTTTGATCAAACATTCAAACAAACATACCGACCATCCGGTATGTTAATTTCCCCAAAAAAATCGCCGCAACAGGCGCGATTTCACTAGGTTCGAGGGTGCTGACGGGATTCGGCGGTTATTTTCCGCCTGACCCCAGATTCAACACATAATTTCGTAATTGGGACAGGCAGGTTTGAAAAACCTCCACCGACTGACGATTCTTGGCCATACCCCAGCAGCCTTCCCAGGCCGAAACAATGAAAAGAGCGGCCGCGCTGCAGTCCACATCGGCGCGAATTTGCTGCTGAGTCTGCCCTTTGAGCAGTGCATTTTCGATCACGGTTTGCCAGGTCTGCAGAATCTGGTTCAGGTGTGCCTTGAAGTTGTCATCGAGCGGGCTCATTTCCTGGGTCAGGTTATTGAGCGGGCAGCCAAGCTTAATGGACTCATCGGTCATGGTGTCCTGACGAAACTGCAGGTACTCCAGCAGAATATCGACCGGACGGTCAGCGGTGTTGAGGGGCGTAAACATCTTTTGTTCGAGGCGCTCATAGATAACCTCGTCAACCACCGCCAGACCCAGGATCTGCTTAGAGGGAAAATAATGGTAGAGCGCACCCTTGGTCAGACCGGTGTTAGCCAGGATGTTTGCAATGCTCGCAGCCTGAAACCCACAGCGATGGATTTCGGTCGCAGCCGCTTGCAGTATTTTTTCCCGATTTTGATCCTTATGTAGATCTCTACTGGGATCGGCCTGAAGGGTAATCTGATTCATGAGTGGTTAGATACCAACCGGTATGGATGTTGAGTGAAGCCTACGCTCGAATATTGCGTATGGCAAGGGGGCGACGTAGAAAATAAGTCAATCCCTAAAAAATCTGTGGGCGGGTGAGCTGTGCAACCGGTATTTTCGGTGCCAGCGAGGGCGACGCTTCAGGCTGAGTGCTCATTTGATCGGAGCCGCACCGATCACGTTGTGATGGTGGGGGTACTCGTCGGATATTCCTCTATTGACCCTATGCATGCGCAAGGGTAATTTCTTTCAGGCGTCAGTTCGTTGGACTGGGGCGTAATCGTTGCGGCGGTATGCCGCGCCATGGAGGGAGCCTGCCGGCACGTCATGATTGTCGATCCTAAAACCGAAACATTAAGCGGCGTCCGATTCATCTACAGCCCCCACTGTGATGATCGTCCGCCGGATATGGCGATCACCCTGGTGGTGATCCACAACATATCGTTGCCGCCGGGTGAGTTTGGCGGCCCGGCGATCGAGCAACTCTTTCTCGGGCAGCTCGACCCGACTGCGCACCCGTATTTCGAAACGATCGCCGCGCTCAAGGTGTCGGCCCATCTGCTGATCCGTCGTGATGGCGGTATGGTTCAATACGTGCCTTTTACGCGGCGCGCGTGGCATGCGGGGGAGTCCCACTTCGGTGATCGTACCCGCTGCAACGATTTCTCCATCGGCATCGAGCTGGAAGGAACCGATACGGCGTCTTACACCACGGTTCAGTACGAGCAGTTGGCAAACGTTCTGGTCGCGTTGAAACAGCGGTATCCCAGTCTTCGGGATGTACGCGGCCATTGCGCCATTGCGCCGGGCCGCAAGACCGATCCCGGTCCGGCGTTCGACTGGGGACGACTGGCCAATCATCTGCCTTCGGGCCTGAGTCTGGCTTAAGATTGCCTGTCATCCGGCCCGCACAGCGTGCAGGATGGGCGGGCCCAGTTATCTGCAGGTCATTTTTTGTTCGCATACTGCAGGGCACGGCAACAAAAACCTATAATGCGGTTTAGGCTGTGCAGGGCAAACCATCAAAAACAGGGACAAGACACCATGAAACTCATCATATTGCTATTGGTATTGGCCCTCGAACGGTTCTGGCGCCAATTGGTGTGCTGGCGGGCCGACCGTCGGACAGAGCGCGCCTTTACGCGGGCGTATCAATCACTGGCTGACGTGATCGGGAAAAAGGCTTCGGCCATCGTGTTGTGGCTTGCTCTGCCGGCGTTTGTCTGGTGGTTTGTGGCCACGATCGGGGCCGGGTTCTGGAGTGTCATCCTGTATATCGTGTTCTCCCTGGTGGTGCTGGTGATTGTGCTTGCACCGCGTCAGGCTCATGTGCGGGCGCAGGCGTTGGCCGATGCCTGTCATTCCGGGGACGACACACAGGCTTTACAGGAGCGCGAGGATTTGACCGCGGGCACGACGCTTGATCCGTCCACGGCACGCCCGCAGCAGCTGGCGGAACGCATCATCGTGTTGGGTTTTCATGAATGGTTCGCCGTCCTGTTTTGGTTCGTGGTGGCTGGTCCTGCAGGTGCATTGCTCTATCGCCTCACGGATTGGCTGGCTCAGCCTCAGGCCTCGGTCGAATTGACCGAGGAACAGGTGGAGGAGGGCATCTTGGTGGTCGACGACACACTGACCGATCAACCCGCTGCCGCCACTTCGAATGCCGAAGAGACGATTCCGGTTGAACAGCCTGTTTCGGTTGCGGACGATTTTGCGCGTATTCAGGGTTGGCTCGACTGGCCGGCCGCCCGGGTGTTTGCCCTGTTGCTGCTACTGGCTGGCGGTTTCAACCGGGGTTGGTCGGCATGGATGAATGGCGGTACCGGTCTGAGCACCAGCACGATGTCCGAGCGGAACCTGCATTTGATCAGTCGGGTGGGTCATGCCTCACTAGAACTGGAGCGCGAGGATGAATGCGCCGATGCACAGCCCTGCCTGATGGACCAGTCGCGCAGGTACAAAGACGCCTCGTCGATGGTATTGCGCGCGTTGATGTTGGGACTGGGCGGTGTGGCGCTGATTACCTTGTCAGGCTGGATTCGGTGAGTGAAACGATTTCTACGGGGCAGCCGAACGGCATCACCCATTTCGATTTGATGCGGCATGGCGAACCCTTGGGCGGTCGCCTCTATCGGGGTGATCGGATCGACGATCCGCTCAGCGATCTGGGCTGGTTGCAGATGCGGGATCGCGTTGAACACTGTCGGCAGGCGGGGCAGGATGACTGGACCGCCATCATATCCTCCCCCTTGTCACGCTGCCGGGCCTTTGCCGAGGACCTGGCTGCGGCGCGTAACCTGCCGGTGCACATCGATCCGAACCTGCGTGAAATCGGGTTCGGCGTCTGGGAAGGGCTGGCGCATGCCGAAGTGCCCCATACCTACCCTGAGCAGTATCGGGCCTTTCGGGCTGACCCGGTGAATGGTCGTCCCGATGGTGCGGAAGACATGACGGCATTTTTCGAGCGCATCTCGGGCGCGCTTTGCCGGTGGGCCGATACTTTTGCCGGACAGCGGGTGCTGGTGATTGGCCATGCGGTGGTCATGCGCGCGGCGCTCGTCTGGGCCACCGATGCCCCCCTGCGTTCCATTACCCAGGTGGATACCGAATATGCCAGCCTGCTGAGTTTGCGCTGGCGCGATTCGGTCGCACAGCGTCCCCGCGTAATCGGATTGCAGAATCATCTGAGTTCAGTGCAGCCTGTGCCCATGCCGCCGCCGGCTCCCTTGGCATGAGTCGAAACGCACCCGCGCCGACTGCCGCTGAACCGCATGACCTGACCCTCACCCTCTTTGGACTACGGCCGGCGGAAACCGAGACGGAAAAATCCTCGGGCCGCCATCCCGCTGGCGCATTCGTATCGACCGACACCGTCTGGCAATGGCCTCCGTTTGATGCGGCAGAAACTGCGCCGCGGCCGCTCGCCGCCGCCTTGAACCGACGGCGACAGGTCCAGCCCGCCGAGCCGACCGGTGCTTGCGCCGACGATCTCGAGCAGGGTGCACGGCGCCGCGTGCTCGCGTCTCCTGCCGAGGCGGCTGCGATTGAGGCACTTCACGCCGATCTGGCCGCCGATCCGGAACTGGCACAAACGCTGGCGGCCCGGCCTGATTGGGTGGCGGTCAGTCGGATCGATCCGGTTCATCTTCAGGCGGGGACCGATCATGCCGTGGTGTTCGGCCCGCGTTTTCTCAATTTGCCGTCGACCGACTGGTACGCGCTGGTGCAGGATTTGAACGTCTGGCTGGCCGAGGATGGCTTGCATCTGTTCACGAGCCGCTCGGGACGGCATTACCTCGCGTACACGGCGGCGGGGCAGGAACGTCTGGGCGATCAGGATCTGCCGTCCCTGGCTTGCGCGCTCAATCGTAACGTCCAGCCCTTTCTTTCGGGTGATGCGGTGCGCCCCTTGCGGCGCTGGCTCACCGAATTGCAGATGTGGTTGTATGCCCATCCGCTGAACGCGGCACGCGCGGCACGCGGGCAACCCGAACTCAACAGTTTGTGGCTGTCCGGGCGTGCATCCCTGGCTTCGATTCGACACCCGTTGCTGATGGGGATGGCGGATGTATATGCCCCGCTGATCTACACCGATTCCGCCGTGCTGGCCGGTGCCCTGCGCGCCGAGCGGGGCTCGGATGCAGTCGTGCTGATGGCGCAGCCCGCCCCGAGTTTGGCGGAGTTGGCGGGTGCCTGGCATCGTGAGCCCGGGCGGCCGTTGCACCTCGTCTTTACCGAACCGGCCTGGTGTTATCTGGAAGGCGATGTGGCTGGCTGGATAAATGCGCTGGACGCCGCAGATGGCTTTCTTCAAGAACTTGGCGTGGCCGCCCAGAGCCCCCTGTCCTTCAGCGTGGACGACGGACGTGGGCAAACCTGGGCGCCGCCACGCGATGGTTGGCGGTCGTGGTTGCGTCGACTGAACCCCTGGAACCCCTAACGGATCGATTCTCCTGTCGGCCGGGTGGATATCCCTTGCCTGCGCGGAATCGAGCCCCAATCTGGCAATAACATCCACATCATGAGCGATTCCCCCCTGATTGAACGTCGACCCTTGGTCGATGTGCCCGAGGAACTGGCCGACATGAACCCGAGGCTGGCGCAGGTTCTGGTGCAGCGTGGCATCGTGCGCGCCCAACAGCTGGATTTGAGCCTGAACCATCTTTTGTCGCCAGCGGACATGCCCGGCATTGCCGGGGCCGCCGAGCGGATCGCCGCGGCCGTGCAAGCCGATGAGCCCATCCTAATCGTGGGGGACTTTGATGCCGATGGCGCTACGGCCACGGCCCTTTGTGTTCGGGTGCTGCGGGCCTTTGGGGCGACGCATGTGGATTACACATTGCCCGACCGTCAGCGCCACGGCTACGGTTTGTCGCCTGCGGTACTGCGTGATTGGCTCGATCAGGCCGAGGAGCCGCCCCGTCTGCTGATTACCGTCGACAATGGGATTGCCGCCCATGCGGGGGTGGCCGCCGCCCATGCGCTGGGTGCCGAGGTTGTGATCACCGACCACCATCTGCCCGGTACCGTGCTCCCGCCCGCGGCGGCTATCGTCAATCCGAATTTGGTCGGTTCGACCTTTGGCTCGCCCGCGTTGGCTGGTGTTGGGGTAGCGTTCTATGTGCTTGCGGCGGTGCGGGACGTGCTGACTCGGAACGGCTGGTTCACCGCAGATCGTCTCCGGCCGAATCTGGCGCAATGGTTGGATCTCGTCGCGGTCGGTACCGTGGCCGATGTGGTGGCGCTGGACGATAACAACCGTCGCCTTGTGGCTCAGGGGCTGGACCGGATTCGTACCGGGCAGTGCGTACTGGGGATTTCCGCCCTGTTCGCAGTGGCCGGGAAAGACCCGCGGCAGGCCGACAGTATGGACCTCGGCTTCGTGATCGGTCCCCGTCTGAATGCCGCGGGCCGGCTCGAAGATATGCGTGTTGGTGTGGCCTGCCTGTTGGCCGACGACCCGGCCGAGGCGCGTCGGCTCGCCATTGATCTCAACCGGATCAATCATGAGCGTCGCGCCGTGGAGCAGGAAATGCTCGCCAGTCTTAGCCCGGAGGTGCGCATCGGCGCGCTATCGTCTACTGATATGCCCCGTCCGGCCGAGCCGACCGATTGGGTGATCTATAACGAAAGCTTTCATCAGGGCGTGATCGGCATTGTGGCTGGGCGGCTCAAGGAGCGTTGGCAGCGGCCGGTGTTTGTCTTCGCCCCGGAAAATCCCGACGACGGCGATGCACCCGAGGCACGACTCAAAGGCTCGGGCCGGTCGATCGCTGGCGTGCATTTGCGCGACGTGCTGGTTGCCATGGCAACTGCCGAGCCTGAGTTGATGTGCGCCTTCGGCGGGCATGCCATGGCGGCAGGTGTCAGTATCGAACGGCGCCAATTAGGCCAGTTTCGCCACTTGTTTGCCCACGAAATGGCCCATCACCAGGCTCGATTGCCCGAACGG
This sequence comes from Halothiobacillus sp., assembly GCA_024636015.1. GTDB lineage: Bacteria > Pseudomonadota > Gammaproteobacteria > Halothiobacillales > Halothiobacillaceae > Halothiobacillus. The sequence continues at coordinate 2,702 of JAGXHU010000026.1, read as the reverse complement.
GCGGTTGTCCTGTCGGATGGCGGCCTCGGCCCTGATGTGCTGACGCTCGATTTCGCCGAAACGCTGCTCAACTGCACGCCCTGGGGCACGGACTGCCCAGAGCCGATTTTCGACAACCTCTTCGAGGTTATCGAGCGCCAGTCGATGAGTGGTGGAAAGCACTGGCGGCTCACGCTTCGGCTGCGCGCGCCAGAGCCGGGAGGCAGTACATTAACGGCACCGACAGATCTCGCGACATTCACGGCCGTCTGGTTTGGCATCGGCGACCGCTTGCCCGCCAATCGTTATCTGCATCTCGCCTACCGCCTCAATATCAATCACTTTCGCGGCCAGCAAAGCCTGCAACTCATGGTGGTATCTGGTCAGGTGGCCTGAACTGTGCTCGACTGTCGACAAATGAGCGACATGGTTTGAGAGTTTTCTAGCAAACCAAACTGCTGGCGATTCACCGTGTTGTCATGCATATCTCTTTAAAATTTAGGGTATTATGCGGGATCGAAGAACTTCAAGCATTCCATGCATCAGCATCGCCCTGACGGTGCGACCGTGATCATGATCATGGGAATTTATGAGGATGTCGCTCATGAAAGATACGCATGACCCTACGCATAATCCCCGCCAGAACCGCCTTATCGCCGCTTTTCCTGCAGATGCATACGCGCGCCTTTTGCCGCATTTGGAGCTCCTGCCCCTGCCCCTGGGCAAGGTTTTGTTTGAGCCGGGCGAACCCCAGCACTACGCTTATTTCCCGACGGATGCCATCGTCTCACTGCTGAATGTGATGGAAAACGGTGCTTCGGCAGAGATTGCCGTTGTCGGTAATGAAGGGTTGATCGGTGTTTCATTGTTTATGGGGGCCGATAGCGTGACCTGTCGAGCCGTTGTCCAGAGCGCCGGATATGGCTATCGGCTCAGTGGGCATTGGATCAAGGATGAGTTCAATCGACACGGTGACTTGTTGCACTGGGTATTGCGATATACCCAGGCGCTGTTCGGGCTGATGGCGCAGACGGCAGTCTGTAATCGTCATCATTCGGTTGAGCAACAGTTATGCCGTTGGCTATTGCTTTCCATGGATCGTTTATCGGGCAACGAACTGGTGATGACGCAGGAATTGATCGCCAATATGCTGGGCGTGCGACGGGAAGGCGTTACCGAAGCGGCGGGTAAGCTGCACAAGCTCGGTATTATTAATTATCACCGTGGGCATATCACGGTACTGGATCGCTCCAGACTGGAGGAGATGGTTTGCGAGTGCTACGCCGTCGTCAAAAAGGAAACAGACCGACTATTGCCCTATACAACATCGAGCCAGGTCTTGTGAAAAGCGCAGACTCGAAACTGAAAATGCGCGTACCGATGGGTAACGCGCGTGGGGATTGCTGTTGCAATGGGTGTTGATCCCCCATGGGTCGAAAGCCGCTTAATGAGTTAAGTTTCGGGCTTTAACCCACTTCACGCCCGCACATGTGTGCGGGCTCTATAGATCAAAAAGAGTTTTTTGGAAGGGTGACACACCGCAAGGCGCCAAAGGCCGTTTAGAAATTGTGCTTGTCCATGAATTCCTTAACCTGCTTTTGTGCCGCATCCCGGGTGATGGCATAGCGCTCCTGAACGAGGCCGACTAATTTTTCCTGCTGGCCTTCTGCTTGCAAGTACTCATCTTCCGTCAGCTTGCCCCAAGCAGTCTTGGCGTCACCGACATGCTGCTTCCATTGACCTTTGATTTGATCTGTATTGGGTGTTTTCATGATGGATTTCTCCCTTGAGTGGACTTTTTACCCTACAACGCTATGGGCGTATACCAATGTTTTAGCACGGAAATCTTCTTGAGGTTAGTGCGGTTTAGTTGCGATCAACCTTGGGCATCGCCTTGGGTTGGGTTCTGTGCGGCTGACTTGGACATATACGCCCCCTGAGACTCGGGTATGCGAAACTGCGCCCCGACCCGCTCAAGCTGCGCTGCCAGTCGTCATCGAGTCTGTACGTTGGCGAACGGACGGCCGTCATTTCAGGAAATGCTTGAGAATGAAACCGATTCTTGGTGGGATACCGCACCGAACGAAACGGGGTGATTGATACATCCTGAACGTTCGCTATAACACCGTCATCGGCAAAGAGCCGGAACGTGCCGCTGAAAAAAACCTTAACTTTACTGTCCGGTTTGAGTTGACCACGACTCGATTATTTTGGATGGGGGAAAACGGTTGATGCAATACTTAAACCGCAGAGCGTGCCCGTTAGCAGACGAGGCGGCAGCGGATATGCGCGTAAAATAAAACAGAAGCGTCGTGTACCTTGATATGCCTATGGTTATTCAGGTTCCGCTTTTTTCTTGGGTCAGAGGGGCATCAGCGTTATGAGTAGCCTGTTCATCGTGACATTTGCGAGGAGAGCGTTGAAGCCGGTGGCGTTTGTCGTCGGCGTTCTTGGCGTCCTTCCGTTGGGTGGGTGTGCGCTTTGGCAGTCGTCGGCCCCACCTGCTGAGGTGGCGCGCGTGACGGCCCCTGCCTTGGCGGCACCCAAACCCGTTGCGCCCGCTGAATCGGTCGAATCATCGCCGACCGTTCAGACTTCCGCCAAGGTGCGTGCTCCGGCTGTCGAGACGACGGCCATTAAAAATCCGGTTAAAGACGAGACGCCCGCTCAAGCAAAATCAAAACGGGTGCCGGTCGCCGATGCGCCCCCATCCACACCTGTTT
>JAGXHU010000025.1 GCA_024636015.1 Halothiobacillus sp. | reverse complement strand
TTGGGCTTTGAATTCGGCAGAATGGTAACGCCGTTGGCGAATAGTGCAGTTTTGGCTCATAAAGTGTCCACTAAAAATAGGTGGACACTATCCTCGCTGACAAAGCCTTACGCTGGAAGATGGAAGGGCTGGACGCTTACGCTTAACCGTTCCATCATTAAGTGTGGCGAACACGATTACGGCTTCGGCAAACACGCCTTCACCAAATGGCGCTTGAAATATACCGGGGGATCTTGTGATCTGCTGCGAAGAAGATAGGTCTCGTGGAGGGCCTTTCTTTGGAACAGACAATTTTGCATGCTTCGTGGCGTCAGCGATGTCTCGGATCAGAGAAAAATCTGGACATCTGGCAGTCAGCTCTTCTCGGACAGCTTTCACCCGGCGATCCATTTCGCTTCTTTCGTGCCCCACGTATCCCTCTAAAGCCAGATAATCCGCCATGTGATTAAGAACAATGGCGGCAAGACGGCCACGGCGAATGTCTCGCGGATTAACAAGAAACTCAGACACAGTTGGCTTAACGGTCCAGGTGAAGAAGTCTGCGGCTTCAGATGCCATCTCGCTGCTCCAATTGTGAGGCCCAACGCCTGAGTTCAGGGGCGTTTGAGGCGCTGCCTGTTTTTGCGGTAGCAAAAATGGGCAGCGGGTCAAACGTCCCTTGCAACGATTTGTTGGGCGTCAATCGCACCGAGCCAACAAATCCCGTGCGCAGCGAACAAAAACGAGAGAGACAAGTGATGTAAAAGCACTTAATCAATGACATTGATTTCATTTTGCATGAGCTGCTCAAGTGTCTGCCGACGCCGGACAGTTTGTACGGAGCCATCTTCCCGAATCATAAGCTCAGCAGACTCGGGGAAGGCGTTATAGTTTTTAGCTGACATAGAAGCGCAATAGGCGCCTGCTCCTGCGATAACGACCAGATCACCTATGTTCACTTTGTTCAGTTCTATAGGTCTCAACCCGTCCGGGTCGCCCGGCATCGGTGTCAAAATATCGCTCGATTCGCAACAATGACCCACTACAAGGTAATCAGTTTTTTCAGCCTGAATACCAGAAGCTGACAAGGTTCGGATGTCATGAACCCCGCCATACATACCCGGCCTAATTATGTCGTTCATGCCGGTGTCGAGTTTGATAAACCTGTAACCATCCTCGCCGGTATCAACCAAATCCGTCACCGTGGCAATGATCCCACCGGCATTCCCGACTAAAAACGAACCCGGTTCTATCTCCTGCGTCAGTTTTCTGCCTGTCGCCTGATAGAAATCCTCGAACGCCGCTCTCAAAGGAATACCAATTGCCTGTAAATCCGCACCGGTTTCAGCTTCATTTCTCGCAATTTTGAAGCCTCCCCCGAGACTCAAAATTGCCACATCTGGCAATGATCGACACATATCCAAAGACATCAGTGCAACTTTTTCCCACACACCCGGATCTGCTCCCGATCCAATATGGGTGTGAGCCCTTGTTATCGTCAGCGAATATCTCCGACAAATATCAAAGACGTGATCAAGATATTCATGCCATATGCCGAATGAAGAGCTAACGCCACCGACATTGGTACGGTTGGTGTGCCCGGAACCAAGCCCCGGATTAACACGAACAGAAACCTCACCGCCAGGACTCACCTTCCCAAACTTTTCCAGTTGCGCCAAAGAACAGGCATTCACCAATACACCGGCTCGATACAGATCACCGATATTGTCGGGCATTTCCTGCGCCGTAATTTGAACATCTGAGGGTGCAATGCCTGCAAGCAAAGCTCGTTCAACTTCATAGCCGCTACTCGCATCAATACTGATACCAGCCTTGTACAAAATTCGCAGTACGGAAGTATTGGAATTGGCTTTCATGGCGTAACGGACTTTCAAGCCATACGCGTTAGGCATGGCTTTAGCTAGCCGGGCCTGTCGCAACAACACTTCTTCCGAATAGACATAGACCGGTGTTTCGTGGCCGTGTGCAATCTGCCGTGAGAGATCATCGGACAATATGCTGTTAAACAACTTGTTATTCATTATCTGCCACTAAAAAATCTGGTTACCCCGGATGTTGCTGCCTTTGACGCCCAACGCCTGAATTAAGCGGCGCGGGAAGCGCGTCCGCTTGAATGAATTGTTGGACCCCTAACCTCGGAAGCCGAACTTCCATGCACTTCGGAATGGGTTCTTTGTGACCTCCCATTCCTCCTTCAATAGGTGGCGGGCTTTCAAAGTCGTATCATCGGCCAGCCTTCGCCAGCTCGGATACTGTGAATCTGGCATCAGCTTTGCTGGATTAAGCAGGTCTCTTAAAGCCAAGAGCAGAGCGTTTCCCTCCAAGTCGTCAGGCTTGAACCTCAGTTCGATGCGCCGCAGCACATGGAATGCATCGTACTTGATGCGATCGAGTGCTGGTGCGAGTGCCGCCTTTTTCTCGTTATTGTTCTCGGCATTGAAGCTCAGATACAGATCAATCCATTCGTCAGACTTGCTAATGAACTCCGAGATATCTGCCCTAAGCTCGTTGATCCACGCTTGACGAAACTCTGAAATCTTTACACTCCGAGCGATGAGTGATGCAACTACGGCAGCGCCTACGGCACCTAGAGCCGCCCAAATTGTCGGTGTCATATCAAAACTCTCATAGGGGCCCAACAGTTAATATAGAGACCCATGGGTCCGGACGTTTTTTAATAAAGAGACGGACATTTCCATGGTCTATCATCCTGATTCTTATGTAGATGTTGATCCATCTGTCTCTTTATTACATTGTGCAAATGGAGACGGAGATCTTCCGGACTATACTCCTGATTTTCTCCCTCAACTACTAGGAGCGAACCTCATGGGGTCAAACCACGTCCCCCCGCCTACTCGATCAAGTTTCCATCGTCTGCCGCCGACGGCACCTCAGCCCCCGCACTGAGGATAGCTACCGTTCCTGGATCAAGCAGTTCATCTATTTCCATGGGAAGCGCCACCCGAACACTATGGGCGAGCGAGAGGTTGAGTCCTTCCTGAACCATCTGGCGAGTGAACGCCACCTTTCCGCATCCTCGCAAACACAGGCGCTCAACGCCCTGGTCTTTCTCTACGATTCTGTGCTGCATCAGCCGTTGGGCGAGATGACCGGGCTAAAACGAGTTCAGCGGCGCCAACGGATACCGGTGGTCCTTTCTCGCGAGGAAGTGAAGGCCATTCTGGAGCAGATGACGGGTGTGGTCAGGTTGATGGCGGAATTGATTTATGGCTCGGGCTTACGCGTCAATGAATGCATGACGCTGCGGGTCAAGGACATCGACTTTTCGGGTGGGGTGCTGAACGTCCGTTCCGGAAAAGGTGGCAAGGACCGCACCACGCTGCTGCCTGAGCGGCTACATGCCCCGATAAAACAACAGTTGCTCCGAGTGGCGGAGCAGCACAAGCATGACTTGTCGCATGGCGCCGGGCTTGCCCCACTTCCCAGTGCGCTTGCGCGCAAATATCCCTCAGCTTCGACTTCGCTGGCTTGGCAATTCGTCTTTCCCTCTGCTGTGTTGCGTCCTTGGGGTGAAAGTGGACGTTTTGCTCGCTGGCATGCATCGGATTCGACGGTGCAGCGGGCCTTTCAGGTTGCCAGAGATCGAGCGGGCATCCATAAGCATGCGAGCGTGCATACCTTGCGTCATTCATTTGCTACCCACTTGCTGGCTTCAGGAACCGACATCCGGACGATTCAACTGCTGCTTGGCCACCGCAGTTTGCAAACGACGATGATCTACACGCATGTAATCGAGGTGACACGGGGTGTTGCCAGCCCGTTCGACAACCTCTAAGTCTTACGCGACTGTTCCGACTGGAGGAACAATGTCCTCCAGTCGCCTGGGGTCAAGTTCACTGACTGCTCTTGTTCATGAAGCGGACGTGAAGTGGAGGCGTCATGACAGACCGCTTAGGCCGAACTCCTGACTATCACTGTTACGGTTGCAACCGTCCGGATCTCGGCCTAAGCAGGCGACTGACATCAACCTGTTAAAGTCCGCTCCTGATTCTTTCCGCAAAAATCCTTGAAAACGGGGTAGATCCCCAGACGATTCTTGATGCTTTGGGTTAATCTAAGTAAGCAAAGCCCTGAAAGTGAGGAGCAATAAATGGGCATAGAGACCAAATCCATACACATCACACCTGCTGGCGGCAACGTGTTCGCTGATCTGGGTTTTGAATCGAAAGAGGCCGCAGAGATGAAGGCCGAATCACAACGCATCATCTTTGAAAAGCAGGCAATCAATGACTGTCTTATGACCGAAATGGCAGGGAGGGCTGAGGCGAAGAAACACGGGCAAACCGGAGTGGCGGAAAACGACAGATCTGAGAAAGCCTGACGAAATAACCCTGAAGTCACAGGCTGGCTGTGATCATGGTTCGCTTCTCGAGCAGAAATCGTCACCGCTCATATGACCGGTGTTCGGCCTAAGCCGTCACCCAATGCTGTATGCAATAGCACTTACTGCGGCACTGTCAGCCATACATTAATCATAATCAGGGAGAACGCACACATGGACTCAAGGACGTTTACGGTTCAGCAGATTTATCAAGATCGACGACAGTACCGCGTGCCTTTTTACCAACGCCCTTATGTATGGAATAGGAACAACCAGTGGGGGCGTCTCTGGGAAGACATCCAAGACAAAGCCGAAACACAGATCCAAGGTGGCAAATCGGTCCCTCACTTCATGGGGGCGGTCGTGCTAGAACCCCAGAAAAAGGCAGGTCTACTCGGCGTAGAACGTCACCACATCATTGATGGCCAGCAGCGGTTGACCACATTGCAGTATGTATTGAAAGCCTTGACCCACACATTGCGCGTGGTTCAGAAGGAGCGGATGCTGCCACTTGTCGAAACGTGTCTGGGTAACGCAAACCCCGAGACGATGGAGAACGAATCCGTGGAACGATTTAAGGTCTGGCCAACGTTCCGTGACAGAGATCAATATGAGTTAGCCATGACATCTTCATCGCCGGAGGAACTGCTCCAGCGTTTTCCTGCAAGCTATACCCAGTCGGGAAAATTGCGCAAAATTGGAATTAATCATCCCCCAGCGCTTGAGGCTATTGTGTTCTTCCATGAGTCGATGCTGGACTGGATAAATGACATATCGTCAGACGGAGATGTCAGTAGTCGCACGGAGGCACTAGTGTCTGTCGTCCTCACGAATTTATCCATCGTCTGTATTTCGCTTGGCGAAGACGATGATGCCCAAGTGATCTTTGAAACCCTGAATGGACACGGAGCCGAGTTGCACGCAACTGATCTAATCCGCAATTTCATTTTCATGCGCGCAGGTACCGATGCCGACGACCTCTACAACTACTTATGGAGACAATTTGAGGCACCGATATGGTCTGAGCTCCAATCACGCGGCCGCTTGAATCGTCCCCGTCTTGAGTGGTTTGTGCAGACAGCTGTACAAGCGCAAACGGGTGAAGAAATCGACATTGGTCGTTTATATGTAGAGTACCGCCGGTTTGTGGATAACACTGCAGGACTCCATGGAGCTGGCGCTCAATTGAAGATGCTCGATCGCTTCGGTGAACACTATAAGAAATTAGTTACGGGAACTGGTGACGCACCAATCGCCACTTTTGGTCGTCGAGCGGCGGCATGGGATGCCTCGCCTACCCACGCCCTGGCTCTTAGGGTGGCTGTGTCTGATTTAGCGCCGAAGGAGCAGACAAATATCTTTATTTACATCGAATCATATCTAGTGCGGCGGGCGGTTTGCGGGCTATCGCGCAAGAATTACAACAAGGTGTTCTCTCAGCAGTTGAAACGCCTAATTGATAGCGACCTTACCGCTGAGTCGTTTCGTTCAAACTTGGCCTCACTAACGGGAGAGGCTTCACGGTGGCCCAGCGATGAAGAGTTTAGGCGGCACTGGGTAAATGGAGCTGTTTATCCCGGACGTCTTGATGCAGCCAAGCTACGTGCTGTTTTTTATCATGTGGAAACGGTCATGCGCTCTGTCAGGACTGAGGAACCCCTCCCCCTCGCACTGGACGTACTCGATATTGATCACATTATGCCCCAGTCATGGTATGCATATTGGCCACTTCCAAGCGGGGCTTCAGCTTCTTCAGAAGAGGCTGGACTCGCGGATTTAATGCGTTTTGTCGGCGAGGGTACTCTTGACGCAAAAACTGAAGCGATTCTGCAAAGACAAGATGCAATCCGCACAATGGGCAACCTAACGATTGTTCACTATGGCGTGAACCGGTCACTCCAGAATCGTCCTTTCGAAGAGAAGCGTAATGCCTTATTCAACCATTCAAACCTTCAATTGAACCGTAACTTGATGCAGTGCAGTACCTGGGGCGAAGATGAAATAAATAAGAGAGGTGAAGCTCTGGCAGCTTTTGCTCTGCAAATATGGCCTAGCCCGATGCAGATAACTGTGGAGTGATAACCCTATGAGGGGGAGCCCTTATTGGGGGGGATGGATTGACAGGATTGCCCCAATGTGGGTTCCAATAGTGTTTAAAACACAATATAACAATTGAACATCCCCTCAGGCCGAGCTACAGCCTCTTGATATGCGAACTCGACTGAAAGCAGACGATTAACTCCCACCTGTTAACGTCAGCTCCCCATCCGTTTCACCACCTTCCGTGGAAAATGGTTAGATCCCGTCCAAAAACAGTGACGAATAGGAGATGCCCCAAGAAACCACCCGAAACATGGTCAGATGGACTCCAAAGAAACAACTCGAAAAACTCTCATCCATCATGAACATGTCCCCATGAACGATTACGTTTACATGAAACACACTGAAGGCAGCTTCGGTAAAATTAAACTGGCAGACTGGCTGAACAATGTCTATCAGTTTACAGATAATAAAACCGAAAAAGTTGTCGTGTTCGATACCGTCGAAGATCTGATCAACTCAGGTTGGGTCGTGGACTGAAGGCCTCGGATTTGAACTCCAGATTGAATTTCCTCGTACCATCTTTCACCTCAACTTCCATCTTAAACAAGCTTGATAAAAGTGTCCGTGAATTCGTGGGAAGCCCAGGCCTCATCTTGGAAATAAAGCCTATCTTACAGCGTGCTTTTGTTTGTAGAAAATGGGCGTTAAACCTTCCTGAGAGATCGACTTGCCAATATCGAGAAAGAGTAACAAGAAGGGAAGAAAATGGTGTCCCGTGCAGGATTCGAACCTGCGGCCACCGGCTTAGCTTACCACTACAGCTTTAACTGCTCCCTTGCGAGATTTGTGGTCTGGACTATACCTTCACCTTGCAGCCCTTGCGGATGTTTAGGTGGGAGCCGTCTAGTCTCTGCACCTTCCCGGCATTTCTACCGGGCTTGGCTCAGGATTGCCAACTACGAAGCAGTAAGGGTTCCCTGAATTTGACTCCTGCCACCCAAAGAATTTCTTCTATGGGGCTCCTATTTTTCGCCTTCTTAGCTGAAGGCCGGTGCTCTATCCAACTGAGCTAACGGGACTAAATGTTACCACCAAATTGGTAATATAAAATGCGCTTCTGGTAATGTTACCACCACCCTAAGCCATAGGATTCACTCGCTAACTCAACTTTTGGTAAGTTCTGGGGGGCTAATTATGCTCTATCCAGATGAGCTACGGGCGCAAGCTGAATCACTTTAATTATTGGTCGGAGTGATAGGATTTGAACCTACGACCACCTGGTCCCAAACCAGGTGCGCTACCAGACTGCGCTACACTCCGATTGGTTTGGCTTTGAGACCGCACCGTTCGTGTCATGCGGGGGTTAGCCCGAATCACGCGAAGCGCGCATATTAGGCATGTCCCCCCCGGTTGTCAACCTTAACCTGCCTCTGTTTTCCGGCCTTATCCCAAGGGTACCCACACCCTCCTCCGATTGACGGCGCGGTTACCGGCCCGCCCGCACCAACCCACCGAGCCCGCGCTCATGCAACGCCTGATACAGCAACTGCCGAATCTCGCTGGGGCGATGGCATTTCAGGGCTGCAGCGAGTAGATCCCGGGCGTCCGCATGGGTCATGGAGCGCAATACCCATTTGATCCGTGGCACAGAACCGGCACTCATCGAAAGTATGTCGATCCCCATCCCCAGGAGCAGAACGGCCCCCATTGGAGCGCCAGCCAACTCACCACAGACAGCCACCTCGCGGCCCAGCTCATGACTGGCCGACACAACCTGGACAATAGCCCGAAGCACAGCGGGATGCAGGGCATCGTAGCGCGAGGCCACCCGTTCGTTATTGCGATCGATCGCCAGAATGTACTGGGTCAGATCGTTGGTGCCGATGGATAAAAAATCGACCATGCTGGCAATGATGTCGATCTGATAGACGGCAGACGGTACTTCAATCATCACCCCAATCCGGGGCGTCGCCACAGCCTCACCCTCTTCCCGCAGTTCGGCGAGCGCCTGGTGGATATAGAGCTTCGCTGTTTCCAGTTCGTCCACCGAACCGATCATCGGCAACAGGATGCTGAGGTTGTCCAGACCAACCGAGGCACGCAGCATCGCCCGGATCTGGGTAAGGAAAATCTCGGGGTGGTCGAGGACAAGCCGAATACCCCGCCAACCCAGAAACGGATTATCTTCCTTGATCGGAAAATAGGACAACGGCTTGTCGCCACCCACATCCAGCGTGCGCAGCACAACCGATTTCCCTTGGAAGGTTTCAAGTGCTTCGCGATAGATGCCAGCCTGCTCGGCCTCGCCAGGAAATTGCTTGCGGATCTGGAACGGTACTTCGGTGCGGTACAAGCCGATTCCCTCTGCCCCGACCGTCATCGACGGCGCCATGTCCGACAACAAACCAATATTCACGTGCATCCCGATCCGTACGCCATCCGGCGTCGTGGCCGGCAGATCGCGTAGCTCGCTCAGTTCGGCCGTGAGCTGGGCCTCTTCCTTGACGAGGCGCAACAATTCCTGCCGCAGGGAGCCGATCGGGCGCACGATGAGCAGGCCGCGGTAGCCGTCTACGACGACTTCCTGATCGTTCAATTGGGTGATAGGCAGATCGACAACGCCCATCGCGGCGGGAATCCCCAGCGCGCGGGCAAGTATCGCCAGATGGGATGACCCCGACCCCGTACTGGACACGATACCGACCAGCCGATTGGTGGGGATTTCCGCCAGATGCGATGCGGAAAGATCTCGCCCGACCAGAACGATCCGTTCCGGCCATTCCCGTTCACCCTGTGTCCGTGCCTGAAGTTTCACGAGGATTCGAGAACCGAGATCACGGATATCCTGTGCGCGTTCCCGCAGATAGGAATCACTCATCTTCTCGAAGATGGCTGTATGTTCGCGCACGGCATCCCGCAGGGCGGCGGAGGCTGACTGACCGTTACGAACCCGCTGCTCCATGCTGTCGACCAGTGAGCCGCCACCCAGCATCAGGATGAAGGCGTCGAACAGCACGTTTTCGTCGGTATTGCCCGCCGCTTCGGCAAAATCTTGCTTGAGTTGGGCAAACTCGGTGCGGACCGCCTCGATCGCCGCGTGCAGCACGCTCCACTCCAGTTCGGGATCGGTCACAACGCGATCTACCACCGTTTCCAGATCGACCACATCGAGCAGGCTGACGGCCGTACCGAAAACCACCCCCGGCGAACCCGGCAACCCTCGTGCCGTAACGGCGGACTCAAGTTTGGGCTTGGCGCCGGTATTGTTCGATAGCTCACCGCTCACCTGAGCCTGGCGAATACCCGAAGCGAGCTGCGAAGCCAGCGTGACCAGGAAGGACTCCTGATCCGAAGAAAACCGGCGTTGATCGTGGGATTGCACCACCAGCACCCCGAGGACGTCGCCGCGATAGATGATGGGCACGCCGAGAAAGCCGTGGTACTGCTCTTCCCCGATATTGGAGACAAATTTGAATGCAGGATGATCTGGGGCATTCTCGAGATTGATGAGCTCGGCCCGCCGCGCCACAAACCCGACCAGACCTTCATTCAAGCTCAGGGAGACCGTACCGATCATGCCCTTGTTCAGGCCTTCGGTCGCCTGAAGCACCAGTACGGCCTCCGAAGCATCCTCCGAGCGATCAAGCACATACACCGAGCACACTTCTACCTTAAGTGCATCGCGTACCCGGCGGGCGATCAGATCCAGCGCTGCGCGCAAATCAACCGATTGCGTGACTTCGGTCACGATCCGGCGTAGTTCATCCAACATGAGCGGACTCCTTGTCCTCTTTATCATCCCAACGATCCTCTGCATCTTCCGGCGGATCGCCCGCGCCAGCAGTCGGCGCCAAAACACTCATCGCGGCGCGGTACACGGCGCGCTTGAAATAAATGACTTCCGAGAGAATCGACCAGTAGGGACGCCATTCCCAACCATCGAACTCCGGTTTTGGCGAAGCATTCAAATCAAAGGCACTTTCATCGGCACGCAGACGCAGCAAAAACCACTTTTGCTTCTGACCAATACAGGTTGGGAACAGGTGCCGACGAATCATGTTTTTGGGCAGCCGATAGCGGAGCCAACCACAAGTCCAGCAGATCACCTCGACATCAGCCGGTCGCAACCCCGTTTCTTCGTGAAGCTCACGATACATGGCAGTAAGTGGCCGTTCATCATCATTGATGCCCCCTTGGGGAAACTGCCATGAACGATGTCCGGCACGTTTACCCCAAAAGACCTCTCCGGTCTGGTTTATCAGAATGATGCCGACATTTGGGCGGAATCCATCACGGTCAATCACAGTTGCACTCGAACAAAAGGTCAGACGCCAAAAAAACGGCCCGGCAGACCAATGAAACCCCAAGGGTATTATCGTCATCGGCCGCTGCAAGGCCTTTCAGAGTCCCGCCGAACATAAACCCGGAACCCTGAAACCTGACCTCATTTTCCACCGGTTTACCCGGATTAGCAAAACATCTGTGTAACCGGCTGGATTCAGCGCGTAATCAGGACCCTATGACTGAGGGATCAACAACGAAAAGGGCTACCGTCGCAGCCCTATCCTTACTCAACGACGGCCACCGACGGCCCATCTCACACACCGAACCGGCGTTAGTGCACCGAGTAATCGACACCCTTCAAACCCTGCCAGAGAGCTTTGTTGAATCGAACCGTATCCAGTTGATCTTCCGTCGCGAAATTCTGGCCCTGCATGACACGTGACCAGTACGCTGCATTGTGTCGAGGCTTGGCGTATTGCTCCGTACCCAGCGTGGATGCCAGGCTGTTTTCCGTCGTTTTAGGCGGCAACGGCAACTGAGTCGTACGTAATACTTCCGGCACGATGGCCGTGTAGTCCAGCGGTTTCTGATGCCGGTCGAATACGGCAGTCATCGGCAGTGCATTGCCATCGGTCAGGCCCATGGGTTTCAAGCCCAGCACATCCTCAATGGTGCGCAACAGATTGACCGTGGTGTACCGGGTCGAGACGACGGCATGGCGTTTCACGTACGGCCCGATCATATAAGCCAGACTGCGGTGGGCATCCACATGGTCCCCGCCATCCTGTGCATCGTCTTCCACGACGACGATTAGTGTGTTGTCCCGGAAGGGGCTGTTCGAAATTTTCTCCGCAAGTAGACCCAGAGCATAATCGTTATCCGCCATCTGGGTTTCGACGGTATTCACGCCGTCGGCGGCAGTCGCAAAATCCCCGAAATGATCATGCGGCAACCGAACGAGCTCCAGTGCCGGCAGGCTGCCCGATTTCACGTAGTCGTCGAATTCCCGTTCCCACTCTTTATAACGCCAGAAATCGGCATAGTTCTGGTCGAAGCCGCGGAAATACGGATCGGTGATCGGGCGCAGTGCGGATTTGTTGGAATAGGCCTGAATCATCTTGTCGGCAAACGGATGATGGGACGGCGGCACATAGGCCGGATCGGTGTGCGGCAGCGCATAGCGATCCTCATCCTGATAGAAGCCGTAGTTGCGGATCGTAATCCCGGCACGCAGGGCCGCATCCCACAGATAGCCCGCGCCGATTTCACCGCCCGGACCATCCGGTGCGGCCACATCGCCCACCCCAGGCATCAGATCCGCGTCATCGGGGGCGTGGGCGTCTTCGGCATGGCGTGCCGCCGGGCTGGCCAGACCCAGATTGATGTTCCGATTCTGACCTTCATTGTCGTAACTCAGGCCGCGCCCCGCATAGTTGATGGCGATATTCTTTTCCGTATATTCACTGGATCGGGCGGCCGTGCTCCAGATCCAGCCGTCGTTACTGGCCGCACCGCTCACCAGAAAATTGTCGAGCGTCACGAATTGGCGTGCCAGCGCATGGTGATTCGGGGTGATCGGTTCGGGCAGCAACACCAGACTGGCATCGCCATTCCCTGGCCGCAGATCACCCAATATCTGATCGTAAGTCCGGTTTTCCTTCACCACATAGATCACATGCTTGATATGCGTGCGGATAAAGACCATCAGTTTTTCGGCTTCGGCCTTGTCGCGCACGTCTGCCCAATTGTTGTTGATGGCCACCTGGCGGGTGAGTTTGGCGAGTTCCTGGGCATTCGGCACCGGTACGGTCAGAAACCCGGCCTTGGTCAATTGCCAGATATACTTGTTGTTGGCCCGACAGCTCAGCGTCGCTGCATTGTCAGTGGACAAGGAGTTGCGGCAATTTCCGCCGTTCGGGCCCGCCATGCTCTTGCCGTTGACGATATACAACGTCTTGCCGTCATGACTCACACTCACAGAGTTGGGGTACCAACCGGTCGGGATCAGCCCGCGCACCGACGAAGCCGCTTTCTTATCATCCAGGTGGAGAACCGCCACGGAATTGGTGCCCCCATTGGTGACATATAGGGTCTGTTCATCGGGTGACAACGCCAGACTATTGGGGTTGCTGCCCTTCAACTGACTGGCGTTGGCGTAGGTTTTTTCCGGCGCGGTCGTACCGATAGTATCCAGCACCACGTCCCGATCGGCATCGATCACGGTGATGGTGTCGCTGTTTGAATTCGCCACGTAAAGTCGCGTTTTCGCGCGATTAAGCACCATCCGCGTCGGTTGCCCACCCACCGGAATGCGCATCTTCACCGACAGCACACCGCCCTCGATGCGCAACACGACGACTTCACGATCCCGCATGCTGGTCACATACGCCTTGTCCGCGCCTTGGTAGGCGACCCAGAACGGGAACTCGCCGCCCGGCACCCCGGCGCGCGCCGGGTTGATCTTGCCCGGACGCAGATCGAGCTCGTGGATCACCTTGCCGTTCACGAGATCGATTTCGGACACGCTATCGTTCTCAAAGTTGGCGACCAGAAGCCGTTTGCCGTCCGGACTGACGGCGACCCCGGCCGCCATGGGGCGGACCTTGATGCCCAGACCCTTGTGATCATGCCCCAGCGCGATGGCGGGCTTAATCTCCTGCCACTGGCTGACTTTAAGTCCATAACGGTGCACATTGTCATCGACACCGCCAGCCACGAAGAATTGGCGACCATCCGGCTCCCAGGCGATGCCGGAAAAGGTGTCCGGCACTTCCAGCACCTGTTGTTTTACCGGTGCCCCCGACCGAACGTCATAGATGAAGATGTATTCAGAAGACGTCGCGGGATCGATCTTGCCCTGCGGATTCCAGTTGCGGTTATAGCCACTCGTCAAAACCAGCAAGGTATTCCCATCGGGACTCAATGCCGTCGTTACCGCCTGTCCGGCCTGAAAACCCGGCAGGCTAGGCAGATTGGGGTTCATGCGCTCGAACCGTGCCCCCGGTGTCGCCGTTGGCGTGATCCGCGCGCCCGTGGGCAGCAGGATTCCGGCCCGATCGTCATGACCTGCCTGG
>JAGXHU010000024.1 GCA_024636015.1 Halothiobacillus sp. | reverse complement strand
GTAAAAGCCTTCAACAGTGGCAAGCAAATGTGGTTCCGCAAGACAGGCCAGCTGAATCTTTCCTGCGCCGATTGCCACATGTACCACGCTACCCAGCGTACACGTGCGGAAATTCTGCATACCGGTATCGGTAACACTACTTCTTTCCCGGTCTTCCGTTACGGTAAACAGAAAATGTTCACCCTGGACAAACGTCTGAAAGGTTGTATGCGTGACACCCGCACCATACCGTTCAAGCCTTACTCTACGCAGTATCGCGACCTGGAATACTTCCTGGCCTACATCGACAACGGCCTGGTAATCAACGGGCCCGGCCTACGCAAGTAAGGCCTACCGCTTGGGGGGCTGCCCCCCCCTTGGAAAAAAGCCAGCATCGCGCTGGCTTTTTTATTGCGCGCACCCAGTCCATTTATGAGGGGGGCTTACTCACACCCCATCCGCAGGGACAACGCGGTTATACCCTACCCACTCAGAACACAGGTTAGATTGAAAGAATGACGGCCCTACTGGTCGCAGGCATTGTCTGGAGCATTGTTATGCTCATGGCAACTGACACGGAGATTAGAAAAAATGAAAGCCGGGCACTGATATTTTTCGCTGCGGTCGGAGCAATTCTGATGATCGTCGGGTTATGGCGTGTCGAAAAAATCCAAATCGGGATAATCTCTTTTCATGACTGGATGTTAGTAGGATTATTTCCTATTTTTATATTGAGTTTGTCGCTTCGCACGAGACGAGTGAAGAAGCAGTCGCAAGCCACCGGAAAACGAATTTCCTTGCCTGAATTCGATCTCGACGCCATACCTGATCCTAATCTCGTGGGGCTATTTAAAAGCACAAATTATGTAATGTGGCTTTATGTGACCGCAATAGTGGCAACGCAAGTGCTGCGCGTAAGCGGCATATTCGTCTAACGGGCAGATCTGCGGAGCCAAGGGGCTCTAAATATCCATCCTTAGTGGGCTGCTGGCTCGCCGCCTACAACGGGCGAATAAGGTAAAGCACGCCGATAATCACACCGGCGATCACCAGAAGGGACCAACCGAAGTGCTGGCTGATGAACAAGGTGGCCTCGGCCTCCGTACGGTCGAGACTGGAACGCCAGTCAAAATATCGTCGAACAATCAATACCAGGATAGCGAGCCCCAGCAGTATCAAGCCCAGTGCCAGGCCATAGCGATGCAACATCGACAGAATGGTACCAATATGGTTGCCAAAGAAATAACCGATGATAATGAATTCGCTGATCCCGATAATGACCGCCGGGGTGTTGAATCGCAGGAAGGTCCCATAATCAAGCCGGAATATTCCAGCCATTGCTGGGGTCACCCAGGATAGCGGCCCGCTCAACCGCGCGATGAATACGGCCAAGGCCCCCCGCTTTTCGAAAAAGGCCACCCCCTTTTCGTAGTTATCGCGGTGAATCAATCGCCCGATCAATGGCCAGTGCTGCAGCCGATCAAAGAGACTGGTGCCATACCGATAGCCCATCCAGTAACTGAGGTTGTCCCCTAGAATGCCTCCGCCATACAACAGGAGCATCACCAGCCATAAATCCAACACGCCCATACCCGCGAGAATGGCACCCGAAAGGAAAAAAACCTCACCGAGGATTAATAACGAGAATGGGATAACCGTTTCAAAAAAGGCCCCAAAAAATAACAAACCATAGGCGATGTTCCGGTGCTGCTGCAGAAAGGGTATTGCCTGCTCGAACGAACCGAACTCACCGAATGACATCGTAACCCCGCTGTCGTTTCATCCGCCTGGGCATCAATGCCTCCATGACCCAGCGCAGACTCTGTCTGAGATATCCGCGCGCCTCGAAGCGTCGTGTTGACGTTGCAACCTGATTGGTCGGCACGAAAAAGAAACGACCATAGCGACGGCATTCCCGCGTGAAAATCAGGTCTTCGGCAAAATTCAGATCCACATGGAATCCAACACCCCGAGCAATGGGCGTCCGGGCCAGCTGGATGGCATACGAGCTATGCGTCACACGATGAATCACATCATAAATCCCGAACCACAATCGCGCGTAAAGGCGGTGAGCGGGTTGCGGCCGAACTTGCGTCGTCCCGACGCTCAACCCGTCGGTACCATGGCGGTTAATCCAGGTATTGAACTGGTGTAACGCCTCTGGTCCCAGGTAGGTATCCGCATCGCAAAATACGACCCATTCGGACTCGGCTGAGGCCAAGGCCAGCCCCGCATTCTTGGCACGGGATACGCCCAATTCACTCTGGATGACATGGATGGATATAAGGGTATCCACACGGGATTCGTACCGTTGCGCAATCGACAGAGTCGCATCCGTGGAGCCATTTTCGACAATGATGATTTCCATGCGGTTTGCGGGATATCGCAGCGCCAGGAGCGCATCCAGGGTTCGCGCGAGCTCCCCCTCCTCGTTATGGGCGGGCACGATAATCGAGAAAAAGTTTTTGTAAATCAAACCCGACATCGCATCGAGGATACGTGATACCGAATCCTCGGTTCGCCAGGGCGGCACAAATGCCTGTTGAGATTGGCACTCAGTCAGTGCCGCGGCCAGATCGAACTGCGTTGACTGATCGCGTGTCACGAAATACTTGAGGCTGCCGAGATAGTAGGCAAGATACTCCTGCTCGGTCTGGTTCGGCGTGGGAATCAAAAGGGCCTGCTTGTCATGTTCGACAAGGTCCATCACCGTGGTATATCCCGCCCGTGAGATGACACAACGCGCCCGGTTGAACAAGTCGACGCGCAGATCCCCGCTTGCCAGCGGGTAAATCGTTAAGTTATCGCGCTGGAAGGCCTGGTACTGACTCATGTCTACCTTCGGGTCCCCCAACACAAACACCTTCTTGCCTGGTATGCCCTCGGCCTGAGCCAACAGGTCACGAACAAAAGCACCCTTGTGCTCCTGAAGGTACCCACTGATGACAAAGAGATAGTCGATATCCTGTGGCCGCGTCAATCGTGGATAGGCGGAAAGAATACCGATGTAATCATGCTGTGCCTGATTCAGTACCGGCGAATGTGACAAATTTCCCGCCAGATTCCGACTGGGACCAGGGTAATCGGGGATGAAGATCCGATCGAATTTCTTGAGTGCCACCGCGTTCAGATGGTCGCTGAGCCAACCGATTTCGTGCAGCCCTTTAGGCGGAATGAAGGCAATCTGATGTGACAGAATAAACGAAGGGGTCCAGCGACTATAGAAGCCATAACGCCCATCGCTGAACACAAAGTCATATTCAGCCGCCCCGGCATCAAAGCTCCGATGCTCCAACCGGATTCGTTGCCAGGTTTTCAGCAGATCGAACAATAGGTAGACATAAAAACGCCAACCCGTACCCCGCTCCAGCGGCGGGTAATCCGCCATATCCTGCCAATCGACGGCCGGATGATCGGCTAGTTCCAGTCGGAGGAAGGCCAGTGCATTCCCCGTCGAAACGATTGTGACTTGATAGTCGCGCTGGAGAAATGTCTGAATCAGAACCAGACTACGAGTGGCATGCCCCAAGCCAAGCGAACTGACGGCAAATAACGCACGCATGGGAAAATCCTTCATACTCAGCCCCAAATAGTTGGCGCACTCAACCGGCCCTACCTATCCACAGGCACCGGGGAATGGAACAGATCATTTCTCATTGAGACGCGGCATCAACTCGACCATATTGCAGGGTCCGGTTCGAAAATCGAGTTGCGCCCGGATGATTTGATCCCAGGCATCACGACAGGCACTGGTGGAGCCTGGCAGAACGAACAGATAGGTTCCATTGGCAACGCCCGCTGTCGCCCGAGACTGAACGGTAGACGTACCGATCGCCTGCCACGAGAGCCAGCGAAACACCTCGCCAAACCCTTCAATTTCCTTGTCAAACAGGGGACGAAGCGCTTCTGGCGTGCCGTCACGGCCGGTAAGCCCCGTCCCCCCCGTGGTGATAACACCCTGACAGGCCGGATCGGCAATCCATGCAGACACAACGGCGCGAATCGCATATTTGTCATCGCGAACAATCCGACGATCAAACAACTGATGCCCACCATCGAGAATACGCTGGGCCAACAAGTCTCCGGAACGATCTTCCGTCAGGCTGCGCGTATCGGACACAGTCAGCACGGCCAGATTCAGGGGTAAAAAGTCACGATCGTTATGGGATGAGGGTGTCATGGCACTTCTCAGGCAGAGGGCGGGATATGTAATCACGGACGAATGCATCGCGCAGAATCGCAAATGGCACAGCCGGATCAGTATTGTGGCCGATCATGAAGCCTGCCGCCCGGGTGGGTTTGCTGCCACCAATTGCACGCAATGCGGACAGGGCAACAGCGTACCCAACATGGCCATGCGACCAAAACTGCTTTCAACCCATGCCCGATTGGTCCATGGCGGATTGTGGCGGGTATGCTGATGATGTCCACACTCCAGCAGTGCATACCAATCACCGAGGGCATCCCGATGAAAGGACCGGATCGCACGCCGAGGCGACATAAAAGGTGTCACCCGCGCCATTGGTCCGCACTAGGCGACAGGAATCGCCCACACATCGTGGTCATCGGCATCGGTAATCTCCACTTCGACAAAATCTCCAGGCCGCACGTCGGTCACATCCGCAAGATAGACGACTCCGTCTATCTCGGGGGCATCTCCCGCGCCACGACCCACCGCACCGGACTCATCCACATCATCAATCAGGATCGCCATGGTCTGGCCGATTTTACGCTCCAGCTTCGCGGCACTGATGACCGCCTGTTTTTCCATGAAACGCGCCAACCGCTCCTGTTTGAGCGACTCGGGCACCGGATTGGCCAGTAGATTGGCCGTAGCGCCCTCAACCGGGGAGTAGGCAAAGGCGCCAACCCGATCCAGCTGGGCTTCATCCAGAAAATCCAGCAGTTGATTGAAGTCATCTTCGGTTTCCCCAGGGAAACCAACAATAAAGGTCGAACGCAGGGTAATTTCGGGGCAGATATCTCGCCAGCGACGAATCCGTTCCAGGACATTTTCGCTGGAGGCAGGCCGCTTCATCGCTTTGAGAATGGACGGACTGGCATGCTGAAACGGGATATCCAGATAGGGCAGAATCAACCCCTCTGCCATCAGCGGAATCACCTCATCCACATGGGGATAGGGATAGACATAATGCAGGCGGATCCAGGCATCCAGCTGTCCCAGTTCCTGAGCCAGTTCCTTGAACCGGGTCTTCACCGGCTTGCCGTCGAAGAAATCAAGTTTGTAACGCGTATCCAGGCCATAGGCACTGGTATCCTGAGACACGATCAGCAATTCACGGACCCCGGCATTCACGAGGTTGCTCGCTTCGGTGAGCACCTCACCGATGGGCCGGCTGACCAAATCCCCCCGCATGCTCGGAATAATGCAAAAACTGCAGCGATGGTTGCAGCCTTCGGATATTTTCACATAGGCATAATGCCGAGGAGTGAGCTTGACCCCGACCTGTTGTTCGAAGGTGGTGCGCGGTGCAGGCATCAAATCCGTAAACGGATTATGCCGGGGGGGTACATGCTGATGAACGGCGCCCATGACTTCGGCATAGGCTTGTGGGCCGGTGATGGCCAGCACGCTCGGGTGCATTTCCCTAATCAGGGCGCCATCATCACGGCCACCGAGACATCCCGTCACAATGACCTTGCCATTCTCTGCCAAGGCTTCACCGATGGCGTCCAGCGATTCCTGGGTCGCCGAATCGATAAACCCGCAGGTATTCACGATGACCAACTCGGCATCATCATATTGTTCGGAAATGGCGTACCCTTCGGCCCGCAACTGGGTGAGAATACGCTCGGAGTCCACCAGGGCTTTGGGGCAACCCAGACTGACGAAACCGACGCGGGGCGCTGATGCATTCATGTGATCTATTAGTCCGAAGTGTTTTATGCAGATTGCGTGTCGACGGCGTCGGTCTCGGGCGGGACACCCGGATACTCTTCCAGCCTCCCATCCTCGTACTGAATATGCATTTTCAGATTATTGCGCTCGACAAAATGAAGCACCGATTCAAACATCTGCGCATTCTCGATATGTAGATTCGGCTCGATCACCAGAACCTTTTGTCCATCGAGCATCGCTGGGTGGAGGCGCTCGGAGAAAACCAGCCGATGCTGATCGAACGTGGCATCCCAGCTGGCCAGACGGTCAATCCAGTCACTTGGCCTGAAACGGGCACCGGATTTGGTCACAGACTCAATAAGGTAACGATAGGACGTGGGGTTGTTCATGATTGATCTTGCCGGCGACTCGGTTTTAATAACCCGATGAATATTCAAATAACCGTTTTAATTGCGTTACATTCTAGAATATTTAATGGATAAAAGCACACGGCCGTCGCAATCATTCCCGGCCGACGGGTCATTACTCGCTCATGGATAGAGATCGCGGAGACGCCAAAATGACCCTGCGCACCATCAGGAAGCAGGCTGATTACCGCAATTCCTCTTGGACAACAGCCAGCGCCATCAGATGAACACCCCCTGCTGGCCGGATCCCTCCTAAGAACATCTGACGACCACGCTAAATGCATCAATCCATTTCTCTCTGTGTGCGGTGCAACACACGCCCCCTAACCTTGTATCCTTAACTTAAATTTCCGCCAGGAGTCCTTCTTTTGATGCTCGAACCAAATACCCACTCCAAACAACCGGTTGTCATCATTAACACCGGAGGAACGCTGAATAAGCGCTATGAACCGATTGCGGGCACGTTGATTGTTCCGTCCGACGAGTTGGCGATCACGGAATCACTCTTATCTGCGGCACCAAATCTGGATATCCACCTGATGGGCCTGATCCACAAGGATAGCCTTGAGATGACTGACGATGACCGCCAGTTGATCATCGCGGCCATCAGAACACTGCCCGGCTCCATGCAAGGTGCTCCGATCATCGTCGTCCACGGCACCGATACGCTGCATCAGACCGCCATCACCCTCGACCACGCTGAACTGGATCGGGTTGTGATCCTGACCGGTTCCATGCGCCCGGCTGCAATCGATCCCCGCGAATCGGCGCTGCATCTGGGGTTGGCGCTCGGTTTTATCGCCGCGATTCCGAAAGCCGACATCTATGTGGCCATGCATGGACGTGTAGCGCCCTATCGACAACTGCGCAAGAACTACGAACAAGGGATATTTCGCCCCGAAAACGCACCGGACTGAACCTCACCCCACCGAGTCTTCAGGCGTAAAAAAGCCCCGCTTTGCGGGGCTTTTCACAGCTTATACAGCGATTAAGTGCAGATTAGCACTTGGTCAGACCGGGATTGCCTTTCACACCAATCAGCTTCGGCTCGTTGATCTTGACCGGCTTGATGTGCTTCTTGTCACGCAGCCAGTGTTCGACCTGATCCCAGATCATCTTGCCGGTATCACCCGGAATCTGACCCGGCTTGTGTACCGATGCCCAGCCGGCCACCTTGTAGTTTTTCTTCGAGTCCAGCGGCTTCCCGTCCAAAGCCATTTCTGAGATCCGCTTGCCTTTCACTTCGTTCGGCGCGCAAGCATAAGTCATGCCGCCAATACGGACCATATCGCCACCCTGCTGGTAGTAGGGATCCTTGTTGAAGATGTTATCGCACACATCTTCGAGAATGCCCTTGATCTGCTCGCCCGTGAATTCGTTCACGGTGACGTTCGGGTAGGTCAGGCCCACTTCAGACATCAGCGCTTCATAGGTGATCGACTCACCCGGAATCAATGAAGTACCCCAGCGAACCCCTGGAGAGAAGGAAATCTGGCAGTCGTTTTCATCGATCAGCGCCTGGCAGATCAGCTGATCCCAGCTACCGGTAAAGTTGCCGCGACGATAGAGCAGCCCTTCGTTGGTAGCAACGACTTCATCCAGACGCTTCTTGGCGTTAAATGTTTTACCCTGGAAGGTGACGTCCTGGTTGGTCGCTTTCTCAATGAAGGCGGCCATTTCCTTGTCCGGCTCAATGAAGTCGGAGAAGATCGGCAGCAGGTGATATTTGAAGTCCTGCAGCTTGCCGTGCCGATAATCGATATCCAGCACACCGAGGTATTTGCTGTTTGAACCGGCGTTGGTGACGATGGTCTTGCCACCCGGATTCTTGACGATGGTCGGATGCGGAATGGCGTCGTGGGTGTGACCGCCCATGATCGCGTCGATGCCGCTGACCTGGGAAGCCATCTTCAGATCCACGTCCATACCGTTGTGCGACAGCACAATAACCACTTCAGCGCCGTCTTTACGGGCCTTGGTGACGACATCCTGCATATCTTCCGGGTTGATACCGAAGGTCCAACCTTCAACCATCCAGCTCGGGTTGGCGATCGGGGTGTAGGGGAACGCTTGACCAACAATCGCCACTTTCACGCCGTTTTCTTCACGGATGATGTAGGGCTTGAAGACGCGATCTTCGAAATCCTGATTACGGATGTTCTGAGCCACGAAGGTCATGTTGCCTGCGGCTTCGAGCTGCTTGATGCCATCCATCATGCGGTCTTTGCCGTAGGTGGCTTCCCAGTGGGAAGTAAAGGCATCCAGACCGAAAATCTTCTGCGCATCGATCTGACACTGAGCATTGGTCCACAGCGCCAGGCCGGTACCCTGCCAGTTATCGCCGCCATCCAGTACCAGTGCGCCAGGACGCTGAGCCTTCATGTGCTTGACCAGGGTCAACAGGTGAGCGTAACCGCCAACCTTGCCGAACTTCTTGGCCGCTTCCACGTAGTCGAGGCAGGTGAACGCATGGGCTTGTGGGGTATTCGGCTTCAGGCCGAAATGCTTCAGGAGCGCTTCGCCAACCAAGTGCGGGGGTTGACCTTCCATCGAACCCACACCCAGGTTGATGCTGGGCTCGCGGAAATAAACCGGGTTCAGCTGCGCATGAATGTCGGTGTAATGCAGGATATGCACATTACCGAATTTGGGGACTTCATACATGTTGCCCGAGGCACGGTTGGCCTTGACCGAATGGGCGACGGTTTGCATGCCCGTGCCCGCTTGCGCGGTATCAAGGCTGATGCCGGCCGCAGATGCTGCTGCCAGCATTTGCATAAATTCCCGACGAGATAAATTCATTCGTTGATCTCCGTTATTGGATTTTTAAATACGCACAAACAGTTCGAGTCATTTTCGCCTGGGCCGAACCGGATACACGTTTCTGCCCATTTTCGTATGGCGCGAAACCGTAACCCTAAATTTAACCACACTGCTTCACTCAACGACAGCAAAAATACTTATGCACATAAAAGCAAAACAGGGAACCCGCACAGGCAAAGCCCCTTGTTGCCGTTTCTACGATTGGCGATGAGACAAATGGTTCCCAACTATCGTTTGAAATTCGCATGTTGGCCTCTCGAAGTGGGGGACGGCCATCATGAATGGCCTTTCCGCGCACTAAGCAAGGCGCGCGGGAAGCGCCGAATCGATCAGATCCAGAGCCAGTCGTTCGCGTGCCAGCTCCTCGTTCAGGGGATGTGTCGACGTCTGGAGAAATGCCAGCAAGATCGGGTGTCGCTTGAGCCATTCTTCTGCAGGCAACGCGCGCGCCAGTAACAACAGCGCGGGGCACAAAGCTTCAGGCGCCTCACAAGACAACCCCATCGACAGGCGCTGCACCGTCAACCACACCCGCAACAACCAGTGCGCCAAAGTTTCCCGATCAATGCTCTGCCAGACTTTGGCGGCAGCCAGCGGCGAAAGACGCCCCGTCACGAGGTCCGTCAGGGCCTGAGTCACACCCTGCCAATCCCAGGTCGGCGCCTGGCCAGTCACAAGCTCGCGCCCCCCCACGAACCAGAGCAATTCGGCATCAGTCCGTGAGAGGCCGTGCGCCTGGCAGAGCCAATCGACCAGCGCCGTCCGGTTGGGCATGGCGACCGTCAGACGCTGGATGCGTGATCGGATCGTCGACGGGAGCAGATCAGCCCGCTCGGCCGTCAACAAGAAGAGACTGCCGGCCGGTGGCTCCTCCAACAATTTGAGCAAACTGTTGGCGGCGGCCCGATTCATGCGCTCCGCCTGCTCGATTAAAGCGATCCGCAACGCGCCGTGTCGGGTCAGACTAAAGGATTCGATCAACCCCCTAACCGCCTCGACCGGAATGTCCCGCGCAGCGGCATCGCCGGCCAGAATAATCAAATCAGGGTGCGTTCCTGCTCGTCGCAAGTGGCAGGCAGGACATTCCCCGCAGGGCGCCTCTTCACCAGGTCGCATGATCGGGTGGCTGCACAGCAGAAAGGCGCTGATGCAGCGTGCCAGCGTGAGTGTACCCAAGCCACGATCACCCGAAATCATCAAGCCATGGGGCACGCGCCCCAGCGTGTGCAACGAAACCAAACGCTGCCAGGGATCTTGCAACCACGGTGCACGCCGGATCAAATCGAGATCTTCCTGCACATTGGGCCACGCCGCCTCTTCGACAACAGCAAGTGGTGGTTTTTTTTCTGCCGATTTGCTGCGCGCCATGCCTTACCTACCTCGCCGTTTCGAATCGGTCATCAAGTATTGCCCGAATTTGCGCCTGAACGCGCTCGATCGGCGCCGACGCATCAACAAGGCAAATGCGCGCTGTATCCGCCGCGGCAATACGCAAGAAACCCGCCCGAATTCGCTCAAAGAACGCATGTGCCTCCCGCTCAAAGCGATCCTTGCTGGACGTGCCACGCCGCGCCGACGCACGGGCCATGCCGATCTCGACTGGCAAATCCAGCAGCAAGGTCAGATCCGGTCGGACCCCCTGCTCCGCATAGGCAGCCAGCGATTCAATGACACCGCTATCGATGCCCCGGCCAGCACCTTGATAGGCACGGGTAGAGTCCGTAAATCGGTCGCAAACCACGACCCGGCCAGCTTCCAGCGCGGGCCGGATTCCGCGCGCCACATGCTGGGCACGGGCCGCGAACATCAACAACAACTCCGCTGGTTCCGCCAATTCCTCTTCGGTCGAAGTCAGCAGGATACGCCGGATATCCTCCGCAACCGGTGTTCCTCCGGGTTCCCGACTGCAGAGCACATCATATCCATGCTCGGTGAACCATTCGGCGACACAGGACACCGCCGTCGATTTTCCGGCTCCTTCAATCCCTTCAATCGTGACAAATACGCCGTGCATCGTCATTTACCCCCTGATGCTGCGGACGAATCGGATCTGCTACTTTCCAACTTTCGCCATTGCTGCACGGCCTGATTATGACCTTGTAGGGTGCGGGAAAATGTATGCCCACCGGTCCCATTGGCCACGAAATACAGGGCATCGGTTTGATCAGGATGCGTCACAGCCTTCAGTGCCGCCTCCGAAGGCAGCGCGATCGGCGTGGGGGGAAGACCAACCCGGGTATACGTATTGTAGGGCGTGTCCTGCCGCAGCTCTGTCTGAGTCAGGCTGCGCGGTGCAGTCGATTCGTCCACCGCACCCTGCTTGATTTTCGCCACGCCGTAAATCACCGTCGGGTCGGTTTGCAGACGCATCCCCCGGTTCAGCCGATTGATGAATACCCCGGCCACCTTGGCCCGCTCATCCGCAATACCGGTTTCCTTTTCCACGATCGACGCCAGAATCAGGGCATCTTCAGGCGTTTTCAACGGCAGATCTGGCGCGCGGGTCGCCCAGACCGCATCCAGATGTGACTGCATCGAATGGTAGGCCGCCAACAAAATCTGTCGATCCGTCGTACCACCGGTAAACACATAAGTATCCGGAAATAACTGCCCCTCAAGATGACTGAGCGGCAGCTTCAGTGCGGCGATAATCTGGGTATGATCAAGCCCCTCCAACGTGTGCTTCAGATGGGGATCCGCAGCCAACGCGTTCAGAAAATCCTGCGCGGTATCCCCCTCGGGGATCGTGAGACGATAATGGATGACATCCCCCGCAACCAACCGATCCAGTAGGCCAGGCAGGGTATCCTTGGAAGTGATTTCATATTCGCCGGCCTTGATGGCGCGCGCCTGCCCCCGCAGACGAGCCACCCAATAGAACAAGGCGGGATTGAGGCGAGCGCCCGAAGCATCGACCAGTTCAGCAATGCGTCGTGCATCCATGCCCGGCGGGATGACCAGATGCACAGCCGTTGAGCCCGGCGCCAGAAGGGATTCCGTTAGCCCTCGTCCCACGGTTTGATAGCCGAGCACCAAGGCCAGCAGCAGGCCCATGACGCTGAGCCATACGGCCAGATAACCAATCATGCGTTTCACTAAATTTCGCCTCCATTCATCATCGGTTCTTCGCATGCCACCTGCCACCAGGCGGTCTCAGTGACGGTCATCCTTGCCCCGCCCAACCGGGCGCTCAGTGACTCGTAGCAGCTGACCAGCGTTTGAGTGGGTGCCCGATCCAGCGGGCGCCCACTCAATTCTCGAACCGGCACGACACCCCAAACCGCATTTGTCATTACTGCAGCGCGGGCCAAGGCCAGTCGCCCCGTCGCCAGCGGTGCAATGCGAATACCCAAATGCGCGATCAACAAGGCACGAATCGTACCGGCAATGCTCGCGCCACTCGTGGGCGGCGTGAACCACTGACCATCTTCGTGCCAGAAAAAATTACTCTGCGTACCGCCGACCAGACGCCCAGTGTGATCTGGCATCAGACATTCATCCATCGACGCGGGCCAGTCCATCCGGCTCAAAACCTGTGGCAAGCGATTTAGATGTTTCAGACCGATCAAAGATGCAAGCCCGCCAAAGTCCTGCGTGTGAATGCCGATCGCCAGCCCCTGCTCCCGCAATTCGATGATCTGCGGGAGATTTCTACTGCACTGTACCACTACGGTGGGGTCCACAATCTTGGGCCGACGATAGCCCCGCGTACCTGGCCCCGCCGTATAGATCAGCTTAAGCACCCCCCACTCACCCACCGGATTGGCCGCAACCGCCGCATCGATCCGAGCGCACAAATCTGACTCGCCCGGAAGCGGCAATCCTAGCCGTCGGCACCCCCAACTCAGGCGCGCAAAATGCTCCGACCACCACAAGAGTTGACCGCGATGAAGCAGGATCGTTTCGAACAACCCGTCCCCATAGGCAAGGCCACGATCCGAAGGCGCGATCGTCGTCATGTCGGCAGCGCACCGAGCGCCAGCAACAAACCACGCGCTTTTTCTTCGGTTTCGATTCGCTCGCGCTCCGGCAGGCTATCGGCCACGATCCCCGCCCCGGCCCGGAACTCTCCCACACCATCCGCACCCAGGAACACGGTACGGATCAGGATATTGCTATCCATTCGACCATGAAGACTGAGGTAACCGACACTACCGGTATAAGGCCCTCGCCCCGTCGCCTCAAGCTCGGCCAGAATCTCCATGCACCGGACCTTCGGACAGCCGGTAATCGTGCCACCGGGGAACACGGCCGCCAGCAGATCAAATACCGTTTGATCAGAACGCAGTTGGCCACACACATTCGACACCAGATGGTGAACGTGGGCAAAGGATTCGATGGTCATCAACTCATCGACTCGAACGCTGCCCGGTTGGCACACGCGCCCCAAGTCGTTGCGCTCTAGGTCGATCAGCATCACATGCTCGGCCCGTTCCTTGGGATGGGCGCGCAGTTCGGCCATCAGCGCCCGATCGCGCTCAGGATCCACATCTCGGCGACGGGTACCAGCAATCGGACGGGTCGATACCTGCCCCTGAACATGATCCACGAGACGCTCCGGGGAGGAACTGATGATCTGCCCTTCGGCCAAACGATACCAAGCCGCAAAGGGCGCCGGATTATGCCGCCCCAAACGCTGGAAAAT